>CARJCM010000086.1 GCA_948999435.1 uncultured Bacilli bacterium | reverse complement strand
ATAATTTTAGGAGTAAATATATTTTAAGCAATAAATTTTAGTGATATAATAAATTAAAAGGAGTGTGTTTATATGATAGAAGTTAAAAATATAAAAAAGAAATTTATAAAACAAAAAAGTAAAAAAGAAAGTATTGAGTTTTATGCGGTAAATGATATTAGCTTAAAAGCTAGTGATGGCAAAATAATAGGAATACTAGGTCCTAATGGAGCTGGAAAAACTACACTTTTAAGAATAATCGCAGGTATAATGGAACCAACAAGTGGTACAGTAAATTATGATAAGCTAAATTTCAAAAATAATGAAATTGAAATTAAATCTAATTTAGCATATCTTTCAGGAAATACCAAAATTTATGATTCGATATCACCATATGAGTTACTTAAGATGTGTTTAGAATATTATGATTATCCAAGTAATAAGATAGATGAAAGAATTAAAGAAATAGCCAAATCTTTAAACTTAGAAAGTTTCTTATACAATCGCATTGCCAATTTATCAACTGGGCAAACGCAAAGAGTAAATATTGCCAGATGCTTAGTTCATGACCCAAAGTATTACATATTAGATGAAGCGACAAGTGGTTTAGATATAATGTCTAGCGAAATTATTTTAAATTTTATTAAAAATGAAAAAAATATTGGAAAGACTATTTTATATTCTACGCATTATATGGAAGAAGCAGAAAATATTTGTGATGAAGTAATAATGATAAATAAAGGTCAAATAATAAAAGAAGGAACGCCAGAAAGTATAAAGAAGGACACTAAAACTACTAATCTTAGAGACTCTTTCTTTGCACTTATAGGAGGTACAACAAATGAAGAATAATAAAATAGGTAAGATATTAAAAAAAGAATTAAGGGAAGTATTTCGAGATAAGAAGAGTTTATCGATGATGTTAATTATTCCTTTAATAATCCCTTTAATAATAATAGGAATGTCAGCTTTATTTGATGCTCAAATGAAAGATGATGTGGGAAGCGAATATAATAAAATAGGTTTTACTTATAGTCTTAGTGAAACTGAAAAAGAAATATTAACAAATTTAGGAATAGAAAGTACTATTGATACAGAAGAAAACTTAAAAGAAAAGATTAATAAAGATGAAGTATATTTATATATTACCAAAGAAAACAGTACATATACCTTAAATTATAATATGAGTAGTGATAAAGGAAGCTATGCTTCTAATTTAGCAAGTAACTATTTAAATTTATATAAAGAATATTTACAAACAAATAAACTTACAAATAATAATATAAATCCTAATGATATATTAAATATTATTGAAGTAAAAGAAGCAGATTTAAGCACTGAAAGTTATTTTGCAAATTATATAATAAGTTATGCTTTTATGTTCATATTAATGGCCATAACTGTATCTGCAACATATCCTGCAACAGATGCTACTGCTGGTGAAAAAGAAAGAGGAACTCTTGAAACATTACTTACATTCCCAATTAAAAGTAGAGATATAATTATAGGTAAACTATTAAGTGTGACTATAACATCAATTATAACTGGTATATTAAGTTTAATTTTAGCCCTTATCTCTTTCCAAGTTGTAAATAATATGTTTAGTATCTATGAGACTATCCCAGTGGCAATGAATATGACAACGACTATAATATCTATAGTTATAATTATAATGTTCTCTTTATTTATAAGTGGTTTATCAATAGCTATTGCGAGTATGTCAAAAACATTTAAAGAAGCTCAAAGTGCTTTAACGCCATTAACATTTTTAGCTATGTTTCCAGGTATGATA
The DNA here is from genome assembly GCA_948999435.1 of uncultured Bacilli bacterium. Lineage (GTDB taxonomy): Bacteria > Bacillota_I > Bacilli_A > RF39 > UBA660 > Caccenecus. The sequence continues at coordinate 116 of CARJCM010000086.1, read as the reverse complement.
GCATTTATGGTAGGAATACCAACCACTATAACATATTCAATTATACCATTCTTAAATTTCAGTATGATATTTAACGATGTAAGCGCTGGCAATATGAATATAATTAATATTTTATT
>CARJCM010000085.1 GCA_948999435.1 uncultured Bacilli bacterium | reverse complement strand
CAATATATTCGCCTAAATCTGTTCCCAGAGTTAAGTTCATAGTTATTAAAACTAAGAAACCAATAATAGTAGTTAAGCTACTCCCTGTAACACTAGTAAATGTTTCGCATATAGCTTCCACCATAGCATCCTTATGATTTTTATAAATTTTCTTTTTAGCTTCATAAGAGTGGTAAAGAAATATTGAGAAATCGGTAGTAACACCAAGTTGTAGGACAGCAACTAAAGCTTTCGTAATATAAGATATTTGTCCCAGAAAAATATTACTACCTAGATTAAATATAATAGCAATACCAATATTAAGTAATAATAAGATTGGTACAATAAATGAATCTAGAGCTAGTTCTAAGACAATAATACAAAGCGCAACAGCGATTATAATATAGATAGCAATTTCTTTATTAGAAAGATTCATAGTATCTAAAACCATTGAACTCATACCACCAAGTTTTACGTGTTCTTCTGTAATATTTCTTATTTCCGAAACTGCTTGTAAAGTAAGTTCACTAGAAGTAGAATCAGTAAAAGTAATAAAAAGTAAATCAGAATTACCATCATGAAGTTTACTTATTATTTCTTTGGGAAGCATTTCAATAGGTATCGTAGTACCTACAATATCATAAAGACTAATAACTTCTCCAACACCATTAATATCTTGCAAATCTTCTTTAAGTTTTACAATTTGTTTGGCATCCATTCCATCCATTATAGCAATAGAATATCCACCCATACCAAAATCATCTGTTAAAATATTTTGACCTTTAATAGTATCGATATTATCTGGTAAATAAACTAAGATATCATAATTAATATGAGTAAGCGCATTACCTATTAAAGATAAAACAAAAAGGACAACAGAAAATCCAATAATTAAATTTTTATGTTCGCAAATAAACTTTGCAAATTTTTTCATAATAACCTCCTTAAACGTAATATATTTTATTATTAAAAATCAAAAAATTGAAACACATAAAGAATTAAATGTACGATAACCAACAGATATTTAAAAAATGTATGTATAAATAAGCAACATCTTGTTTGATATCTTTACAAATATTAAAAATAAGATATAATTTAGCTAGGTGGTAATATGATAAAAAAAGAAGAAAATAAAAAAGATTTACGAGTAATTAAAACTGAGAATTTACTTTATGCTACACTAATAGATTTATTAAAAGAAAAAACATTTGAAGAAATAAAAGTCTCAGATATATGTAATAAGGCATTAATTAATCGTTCAACATTTTACGCCCATTATCAAGATAAATATGAGTTAGTAGTAGGTTTTATTAGCACATTAAAAGAGGAACTAGCAAAAGCTATAAAAGATAACGGCAGTACTTTTAACACAAAAGAATATTATTTAGAAATGATTGAAATGATATTAACCCATATTGAAGAAAAAAAGAAAATATATCAAGATATATTAACAAATAATCGTAATAGTATAGTTATGGATATATTATTAGATGTTATTAATAATGATGTTAATGAACGTTTAGAAAAGAATTTGAAAGAAAATGAAAAGATACCAAGTAAAGTTATATCTACATTTTATATCGGAGCAGTTACAAGTATTTGTATAGAATGGATGAAAAACACAAATGAATATAGTAAAGAAGATATAATTCATTACTTAAATTTATTAATGCAGTAATGTATTTTTAATAGTTTTTAACATATAATAATAAAAAGCTGACGTACGTTAAAAAGTACATTATAATTAAATCGAGGTGATATTCATGAGTACAATAAATATTACAAATGCAAGACAAAATCTATTTCAATTAGTCGCTGATGTTAATGTAGGCTTTAATCCAATTACTATTGTCAATAATAAAGGTAAAAATGCCGTTTTAATATCAGAAGAAGAATGGAAAAATATTGAAGAAACATTATATTTATCCAGTATTCCAGGCTTTGTTGAAGATGTAAACAAAATTAGAAATACAGAAGATTGGACAAAAGCCAAGGAGTTTAACCCTGATGAAGAGTGGTAAATATAAAATTAAATTTTCTAAACAAGCAGAAAAAGATAAAATCAAATTAAAAAGTTCTGGATTAGATAAAAACTGTAAAAACATTTTAACTTTAATGTTAGAGGATTCTTTTTGTTATCCACCAGCATATGAAAAACTAAGTGGCGATTTAAATAGTTTGTATTCTAGAAGAATTAATAGACAACATCGTATTGTATATGAAGTTAATGAAGAGAATAAAGAAATTCGCATAATAAGAATGTGGAGCCATTATGATAATATTTAAATTATCAACCTGTTTATAAAAAATAGCAAAAGTCAACCGAAAATGTCAAAAAATAGTTAGTGTAAAGAGTTTTGGGGTAAAAAGATAAAAAAGTCGAATTATAATAAAT
>CARJCM010000084.1 GCA_948999435.1 uncultured Bacilli bacterium | reverse complement strand
CTGAAGTTAATGCATATCACAGGGATATACTTGATTATGCTTATTCTAAAAAAGTTTGGATTACTAGTCCAACAACAATTATGAGTATGCTCACAATTATTTCAATGGTTCTTAAAAATATGGAAAGAGATAAATATGCACAAGTTATTCATGAAGAACTTAATAAATTATCTTTAGAGTTTTCTCGTTATAAAGAACGTTGGGATAAACTGGCTCGTAATATTAAAACTGTATCTAATAGTGTCGAAGAACTTAATACTACAAGTGATAAAATAACTAAAAGATTTGATAGTATTAATAAAGTAGAAGTTGATAAACTTATAAATGAAAATAAGGAATTAGTTAATAGCTAGTTCCTTATTTTTTAAAATATAATAGATATAGGATAAGATTTATTTTTTTCATCTAAAGGTATTATATTAGGATAAAAACATAGTAGTCCACCATTACCAATTTTTAGATTAGTATTTTCGAGTACCTTAAAGTTACTTATCATACTTTTTTCAGGTTTAGCAGTTTTCTTTATTTCAAAAGGGTAGATAACATTATTAAGTTCAATTATTAAATCTATTTCTTTACCATCTCTATCTCTATAAAAATATATATTGTAGTTTAAATTACTTAAATTATTTCTTTTATTTTTTATTAATTCACTAATTACAAAAGTTTCTAGATAATGTCCAGATGTACTAGAATTAATTAAACTTTCGATAGTGTTCCAACCACATAGATAAGAGCATAGTCCGGTATCTAAGAAAACAATCTTAGGAGCCTTAGTGCTTCTTTTTAATTCACTAGAAAAGTATGGCTTTAGTAAATAAATAATATCACTAGCTTCTAATATTGATATCCAATTTTTAGCAGTTTTAGCATCAATATCGGCATTTTCACATAAAGAATTATAATTTAATACTTCACCATTTCTAGCAGCGATAGCAATTAAAAACTTTCTAAATTTTGTTAAATCACCAACACCGCTCATAGTTCTAACATCTCTTTCTAAATAAGTTAGTAAATAATCATTAAAAAATTGATTACGCTCTAATTCGTCGTTTATATATTCGGGCATACCACCTTTATAAATATTTTTAAATATTTCATCAGGAAGAATATTGTATTTATTTTTTATATTTGTTGGGTCAAAAATGGGAGAATTAAAACCTTTTTTTTCTGAGAAACTTAAAGAAGACATTTCAAGTATGGAAACTCTACCTGCTAAAGATTCTGATACATTTTTCATTAATTCGAATTTTTGAGAACCAGTAAGCCAATATTTTCCTTTTTCATTTGATTCATCAACTTCCATTTTAATATAAGGAAATAGGTTGGGGGCATACTGAATTTCGTCAATTATAATTGGACCTTTATAATTCATTAAAAATAATTTAGGATCATTTTGGGCTAGTTCTCTTAGGCTTAAATCATTTAAGGTTATATATGTTTTATTTTTTTCTTTTATACTTTTGACAAATGTTGATTTTCCTACTTGTCTAGCTCCTGTTATTAAAACTATTTTTCAAGAGTTAGATGATTCTTTGAATTTCTTTTCAATTTCTCTTTTTATCATTTTCATCACCAATTTAATTATACTATATTAACCATAAAAAAAAGATGGCAAAAATGGAATTGACTCCGTTTTTGCCAAAGTTTATTTTTCTTTTACAATTATATCTAGTGAAATACCAATATTTAATTTCTCTATTTCAATATAATTTTTATATTCATCGTGAATAATATTTTTTAAATTACCACCTGTTAAATAAGCAGATATAATTAAATTATTTTTGTTTTTTAAATATGGTAAAAGATTATTTACTTCATCAGCAGGTATATTACCAACTTTTAAATAATTATCATCAAAATCATTTATTAATACTTTTATAGCATCATTATTCTCGTATTTATAAGCTTCTAATATTACATCACTTAATTCTTCTTTATTAAATTCTTTAATATTAATATTTTCTTTTATAAGTTCTTTATCTTTATAACCAGAATATCTTTTAAAAGCTTTATAATAAATACCATTTTCAATTATTTTATTAATATTTTTAGGATGGTTAGCAAAAGTTACGCCAACTACTTTAATAGTTTTATTATATATTATTTTTAAATCATTTACTTTATTTTTCATGTTACATCACCTAATATAAGTATACATTAAAAATATTTAAAATAAAAGAATTAATATATTAATTTGGCATTAATTCTTTATCTTTAATAGTTTTTAAATTTTTAATCTTATTTGTTTTTCCAAGTAAGTAATCACTAGAAATATGATAATTTTTACTTAAGGAATATAGAGTAGCAGTACTAATTAAGAAATGACCTTTTTCATATTCACATAACATACTAGTAGCTATATTTAATTCTTTAGCAAGACTTTTTTGGGTTAGATTTAAACTTTTACGTAATTCTTTTATTCTTTTACTAGATACTTGGATACTTATTTTTTCAATTTCATCTATATATCTTTTCTCTAATGTTAAATTAAACATATAATCAAAAGAAACATTAAAATAATTACAAAAATTATTTAAGTGTTTTAAAGGAATTATATCATATTGTTGTTCATATTGATTATATGTACTTCTAGCTATATTTAAAATACTAGCCGCTTCTTTTTGACTTATTCTATTTATATCCCTAATTTTCTTCATTTCTATTCCATAATTCATAGGATATCACCAGTAAGATTATCGCAAGATATCCAAATTTTGGAAATAAATTGACTGAGATGTTGAATATGTGATGATAATTATATTTCTTTTTTGTTAAAAATAATCACAATAAGCTTGAAAAATACTTAATTATATTGTATATTTATACTAGAAATATTCAATATAATAGTCAATGGTTAATATAGGGAAGTTTTGACAAGTTATGTCGAATGTAATGAAAAATATTTATAAAAGATATAGAA
>CARJCM010000083.1 GCA_948999435.1 uncultured Bacilli bacterium | reverse complement strand
GAAGAAAAGGAATTATTAATTGATTAAAATAGACAAAATAGTTTATACTTTTTTTGTATAATGAAAACCACCTGTTCTACGGGTGGTTCTAAGGAGCTTTAGCGTTGCAAATAAAAACCTCCTTTGATAGAATAGATGCTGTTTATCGAATTGCACTAAAAATCAAAGGAGGTGTCCTAAGTGGACGTAAATAGTTTAGCACATACGAAGTGGAATTGCAAATACCACGTAGTATTTGCGCCAAAATTTAGAAGAAAGATAATATATAATGAATTGAGACAAGATATAGGAAAAATAATCAGAATGTTGTGTGAAAGAAAAAGAATAACAATAATAGAAGCAGAGTTGTCCAGATCACATGCATATGCTGATAAGTATACCACCAAAAATGAGTGTGGCAGGAGCAATAGGATATATCAAAGGTAAGAGTACATTGTTGATATTTGATAGACATGCAGATATGAAATATAAATACGGCCAAAGGCAGTTTTGGTGTAGAGGATACTATGTAGACACAGTAGGAAAAAATACAAAAGCAATACAGGAATACATAGCAAATCAATTAAAAGAGGATAAATTAGCAGATGATATGAGCAGCAAAGAGTACGTAGATCCATTTACTGGAAAGAAAGTAAAACAATTTAAGCTATTTAAGTAATAGCGAGTAGTGAACGTAGTGCAAGCGATGAACCTTTCGGAGCGCAATCTAGCGCTGCCAGTAAGAAGCCCTTAGAGGGCAAAGTAAAACTACCAGCTAAGCTGGTAGATTTTTATTATGTTGTAGAATAATAATGATCAAAGAATGGGAGATGATAAGATGATCAATATAAGAAAAAGAGGGAATGTCTATCAATATTGTTTTGAAGCAGGAAAGGTAAATGGTAAAAGAAAGCAAATAACTAAAAGTGGATTTAATACTAAAAATGAAGCATTTATAGCAGGACGGAAAGCATATGATGAATTCATTAATGGGGTAACTACTAATGAATGTAATATGTTATATGGAGATTATTTAGATTACTGGATGAAAGAATATTTTGAAATAAATTACAAATATTCTACAGCAAAGAGATATAAAGAGTCTTTTGGTAATATAAAAGAAGAATTAGGTAATTATAAGTTATCAGTTCTAACTCCATATATTTTAAATCAAGCATTATTAAAGTTATACCAAACTTCTAGTACAAAAGAAGCATTAAGAATAGGAAATGAAATAAAAGACATTTCTAAGTTGTTAGGTCATAGTAGAACTGAAACAACAGAAAATTATTATATTACTAGTACCACTAATGACTTAATTAAAATTTGTGAATCAATAGAAAAAGAAATAGATATAAATTTGAGAGATAAATTTTAGTAGTAACATTGTTAAGCAAGATAAAAAATAGTATAATATTATTAGCTGATTACTTAATGAATAATTGTTAAAGGAGGTGCAAGTAATGAATGATAAACTAATTGGAAATGAAAAAAATATTTTATTTTATAATGATGAAGATGGGAATACTAAAGTAGAAGTATTACTTGAAAACGAAGATGTTTGGTTAAATACTGAAGCTTTATCTACACTTTTTAATATTGATAGAAGTGGCATTGTTAGGCATATCAATAATATTTATAAAGATGAAGAATTAAATGAAAGTAGCACATGTGCAAAAATTGCACATATGGGTAATGACGGAAAACAAACTTATAATACAAAATATTATAATCTTGATATGATTATTTCTATTGGATTTAGAGTTAATTCCAAAAAGGCAATTAAATTTAGAACTTGGGCTAATAAAATAATCAAAGACTATATGGTTCAAGGTTTTGCTTTAAATGATGAAAGATTTATGAAAGCACGAAAATCTGATCAAGAATACTTTAAAAGATTGCTTGAAAGAATTAAGTTAATTCGTACAAGTGAAAGAATGTTTTATCAAAAAATTACTGATATATTTGCTGAATGTTCAATTGATTATGATAAAGATAGTGATATGGCAATAACGTTTTATAAAACGATTCAAAATAAATTCCACTTTGCTATCACTGGTCATACTGCTGCTGAAATTGTTTATGAAAGAGCAGATGCAAAAAAAGATAATATGGGACTTACAACATGGGAGAATTCTCCTGATGGAAAAATACTAAAATCAGATGTTATAATTGCAAAAAACTATTTAGATGAAAAAGAGATTAAAAACTTAAATAATTTAGTCAACTTATTTTTGGATATTGCTGAAAATAATGCCGAAAGAAATATTGCAATGTATATGAATGATTGGAAGAACGAAGTGGAAAATGCATTAAAAGTATTTCATTATGATATTTTAGAGGGTAAAGGTAAAATATCACATAAACAGGCAAAAGAAAAAGCTGAAAGTGAGTATGAAAAGTACAAAGTCATCCAAGACAATAATTATATATCTGATTTTGACAGATTGTTAAATGAAACAAAGCAAATAGAAAATAAATAAATTGCACAATTTATAAAATAATTAAAATATGATATACTTATACCAGTGAACGAATGTGGACAATGTCCTCAATTTGTCCATAGTAGAGAAATATTTATAATAAAAATGATACTAATTATATGGATAATATAGGAATTACCTAGTCTAAAAACCTAGAAATATCAATAATATTATAAATATTGTAAGTATTGATAATATGGGAGTACAAAGTTCTTGTGGAAGTGGCAAAAAATATAAACAATTCTGTGGAAAGTAATATAAATTATTAAAATTTAAAGCCGATTCTATTTTTATAGATTTGAAGTTATATAAAAGTGTTAACAATATTCTAGTTTGTTAACACTTTTTTCATTAAAAATTGTAATTTAACTATAAAAGCTTTTATTTATAGGCTTATGCAAAAGTTTTCGACACCAGTTTACTACTAATTTACTACTTCTATTTTAAAATCAAGCACAAAAATCGTTTGCAAATTTTTAGAGTAAGTTCAGCTTTATTAAAGTAAGAACGAAAATGCAGAC
>CARJCM010000082.1 GCA_948999435.1 uncultured Bacilli bacterium | reverse complement strand
GAGATTTTTTTAAGAAACATAATTTTACTGAATAGGTTTATTTTCTTGAAAAATAAACAGCTTAAAATTACTCTTGACAAATAAATAATTAAATAGTATTTTAATAAATATATATAATAGTTAGTATGTATTATATAATATATATTATATATTTATTACATACAATGTTTTGTAAGCATATTTTTTTATATTTTAGGAACTTATCTTTAGTTTCTTTTTTTATTTTTGTGAGTTAAAATATTTCCCAAAATCTTGACATTTTATACTTTGCTTTTTTATATAATTAAGGGCATTTTTTATATCATTGTTTGGACTTTTATCTATTTTATACCATTTATTTTGATTTTTTTCTTTAAGCTCTTGTACAAAACTGGAAGCCATTACTTTATTATCAAATATATTAAACGCATATAAATGAATATGCCAACCAACTTCTTTACCTATGATATATTTTTTTGGTTTTCCTTTTTTAGCATTTTTATTGTAGCATATTTTAGCACTATTACTATCAATATTAGATAGTCCTATTCTAAAAGAAATATCTTTATATTTCTCATTTTTTTGTACCATTCTTTTTGCCATCATATACATACTATTAAATATTTTAAGCGCTTTTTCATAATTTTCTATTTTATCACTAAAATGAAGTCCATATCCTCTGTTATTATCTTTCATTTTCTTCTATCCACCTTTCTATACTTGAGAACCTAAAATATATTTTAGCTCCTACTCTAAAGTTAGGTATTTTATTATTTTTAACTAAGTTTCTAATAGTAGAAACTGAACATTTTAAATAGCAAGCTATTTCTTTAATATCAAAAACTTCTTCTTTTATCATAAGTTTTCCTCCTTAAATCTTATTTTTTGATATAGCACCCCTTTTTTTCTTGCTTTTTCCTCCTTTCTCCTTTATAATACCATCTTAACACCCCAGAAAAAGTTCAAAAGTGGGTGTAAATGTGGGGGGGTATTCTGTTTTATGATAAATGATGTTGCATTTTCATTCTCTGATATGATTTACTTAAGAGGAAGGGAGGTTTTTATAGATTTGAAAAGTATTTATATCGGAGTTAATGAAATACTTCTTAATTATGATGGAAAAGTACAAGATAGTACTGAACAATTACTAATCGAAGATAATAAGCATCTTTTAGAAGAACGTAATACAGCGCTTTCTATTATGCTTAATCTTGGAAAATTTGTTAAGGATAACCCTGATGTTATAGAAGATTTTGCAACTTGTTATTTCATTTATCAAAGAAAAAAAGAAAATAAAGATTTTAAACTTAACGGAAACTATAAGTATCTTGATATTAATAAAATTAATGGTATTAATACTCTTGATATGGAAGATAATTATATTAAGAGACCTAAGTATGCTAAAAATAAAACTCTTAATAAATATCTACTAGAGTGGTTTAAATGGTTTGGTGTAGAAGAGCGAGATTTATTTTATTATAATATTAAAAAAACTCTATCTATAGAAACCTTGATTAGAACATTAGACAATTCTGTTGATGCTTTAAATATTTATAGCGAATATTATAACAACAATAATATTGATGCTGATATTGAAGTACATTATCATTTGTTTCCAGTTAATGATAAAATTTATTTAAAAAAAGAAACTACAAACTTAAAAGATTTTTTAACATTGATGCTAGTATCTTATTTTAGGAATGAGTATAAAAAAATTAGATGTTGCGAATATTGTGGTGGTTACTTTTTTGGTAATAAATCTAAAAAAACTTGTTCACAAAGATGCAAAGATTTAAAAAATCATAAGTATGAAAAAAGAAAAATTAGACAGGAGCAAAAAAAACGTGATTCAATATTTACAACGAAATAAATATAAAATCACGATAGAATGCGGAATTGTTAATGGTAAAAGAAAAAGAATCTCAAGAACGTTTGAAGGGTCTAAACAAGATGCTAAAATATTTGAGAGTGAGCTTTTAAAAGAATATAGAGGTAATAAAGATTGTTTTCTTCAAAAAGAAAAACTAACCTTTTTGGAGTTAGTTAATATTTATTTAGAAGATTATTGTAAAGACAATTTAAAAGAAAATACCATTTATGGTTATAAAAACTTATTAAAAGTTATATTACCTGAATTAGGAAGTTTAAAAGTAAAAGATATTACAACTCGTACTTTGCAGAGATATTATAATAAGTTAAAAAGAGAAAATGGCTATTGTTCTAATACAATTAGACATCATTATGTACTTATTAATTCTATTTTTGAGATAGGCATAAAATGGCAATTAGTATCTACTAACCCAAATAAATGTATAGAAAAGCCTAAAGCAAATGCTAAAAAAGCTAAGATTTATAATTACGAACAATTAAATAAATTCTTAGAAGTTTTAGATTTAGAACCTATTTATTATCAAGCTCCTATGCTACTCTGTGTTGATACGGGTATGCGTAGAGAAGAACTTAATGGTTTAAAGTGGGAAAACGTTGATTTAGAGAGAGGCATAATAAGAGTTAGAGAAGTTAGGCTTGCTGTTGGCAAAGATACTGTTGTTACTACTCCTAAGACTGATAACTCTAATAGAGACATTGATATAACTCAAAAAACTCTTCGTGCTTTAAAAAAATTGAAAGAATATCAAAATAATTTAGCAAATGTCCTTGGTAATAAATGGAATGATACGGGTTATGTCTTTGTTAATGATAGTGGTTCGCCTTATTATCCTGATACTTTATCATATTTTTTCAAAAAAATTATAAAAAAGTACAATTTAGACGATTTGACATTTCATCAACTTAGACATACTAGTGCTAGCCTATTATTACATAGCAAAGAAGATATTGTCTCTGTTAGTGCAAGATTAGGTCATTCTAATGTATCTACTACTCTAGATATATATGCGCAGATAGTAGAAGAACTTGAAGAAAAAAGTATCGTTAAAACTATGAGTAATATCCTAAGTTCTAATTAATGCCACTTTAGGCACTTTTTATGCCACTTTTAGAAAAATTTTATATTTCATTATATGAAAAAAAGTTTACGGAAGTCCCATAAACTCTTGATTTCTAAATGGTGGCTCGCGAGAGATTCGAACTCTCGACCC
>CARJCM010000081.1 GCA_948999435.1 uncultured Bacilli bacterium | reverse complement strand
TAGTACCTATTGTATTTAATTCTTTACATATATAAGAAGTTTAATAAGAGATATATGTAAAGAATTAAATACAATAGGTACTATGAATTCATTAATTAGAACCAAACAAGGAAGTTTTTCTTTAGAAAATGCCCAAGAATTAGAAGATGATTATAATTTACTTAAAATAACAGATGTATTAAATGTCAAAACATATAATTTAAATGATGCAGAATACCAAAAAGTCATAAATGGCAATTCTTTAGTTTTAAAGAGTAATGAAGAACTATTATTACTGTTATATAACAATGATGAAATAGCTATCTATAATAAAGATAATAATAAATTTAATTGTAATGTTATGTTAAAAATAAATACTCAAGACAAATGAGTATTTTCTTTTTTAAATTAAGTAATAAAAAAACACAAAGTTTATTTGTATTTTTAAATTATATCGTCAATATATTTTTTTAATTGTGTAGCATCTTTACCAAATATAATTTTAAGTTGATTATCAATTTCAACAATACCTTTAGCGCCTAATTTTTCAATCGCATCTTTATTAACTAAAGAAACATCTTTTAAAATAACTTTAAATCTAGACATATTACATTCAGCACTAACTATATTATCTTTACCACCAAGATAACCAATTAACTTATTCGCTTCTATTTTAAAATCTCTTTTAGATAATTTTAAAACGATTAATAAAATTATAAATATAGCCGCTCCAATAATTAAATATTGCCACCATGTATTCATATTGTATCACCTAAATATATTATACTACAAAACAAAAATAAAAAAAACAATTTTTGTATAAACATAAATTATTATTCCATAATAGGAATAAAGGAATGGTGAAAATTGAAAAAAATTATTTTATTTCTAACATGTATCTTATTTGTAGTTGGATGTTCTTGCAATAATGATAAAGCAAGTGATGCAGTTGAAAAGTACTTAAACGAGTATAAAGGTTTATCAGATAATGTCTTAAAAGATGTTGACAAACTAATTGAAAAAGAAGAATTAGAAGATAAACATAAAGATACTTACAAAGAAGTAATGAAAAAACAATATCGTGATTTAAACTACACAATTGAAAATGAAGCATATGATGGTGATGAAGCTAAAGTAACAGTTAAGATTACAGTATATGATTTATATAAAGTAGAAAAAGATGCTAGAGAACATTTAGATAAAAATCAAGATGACTTTTTAACAGATGGAATATATGATGCCAAAAAATACTTAGAATACAAATTAGATAAAATGAAAGATGTAAACGAAACAATATCATATAATATTGTATTTAAAGTAATTAAAACTGATGGTAAATGGCAAGTAGAGCAACCAAATGAAGAAACTTTAGAAAAAATACATGGTATTTACAATTATGAAGAATAAGCTTTATAGAAAACTATAAAGTTTTTTTGTTAAAAATAATCATAAATCGTTACTGCCATATTGAAAAATACTCAATATTATTGTATAATAAAAATATATTAGAAAAATAAAACAGAGTATCTATTTTTTTGAGGCAATATGTTCTATTTTGCGACACAAAGAAGTTTTGACATGTTTTGTCGAATGTAATGAAAAGAATAATTTAAAGTATTATAATCAATAATGGAAAGGGTAGAAAGCATGAAAAAGAAAATATTAATAGTAGGAATAAGTATAATAGGGTTAGTAAGTATATTACCACTTATAAAGAAAGATAAATTAATGAAAGAAAATATCTTTAATAATTATAATACAGAATTAGCAGTCAACATTAGTGAAGATGGAACTAATTATAATATAGTAAATGAAGTACCAACAACAGGTTACGAGTTAAATATTGAGAAATCGGTATGTAAGACTCAAACAGATACTTCAGGCATAGAAAATGCTCCCAAAGATAATAATATAACAATCGAATATAAAGAAGGAAAGATAAACTTTTTAGGAGTAAGTAAACAAAGAACAAGATGTTATTTGTATTTTGATAAAAAAGAAACGGATACAATCCATGTATCATTTGGGGATATAGAAGTAAAAAGAACAACACCAGATTTTAGCAAAATAGCCGAGTTTGATGAGGGAATATATAAATTTAGCGACCCAGTTTATGGAGGGGATAGCTATTACTGGCGTGGAGCAGTAACTAACAATCATTTAATATTTGCTAACAAGTGTTGGAGAATAGTAAGAGTTAATGGTGACGGAACAACAAGATTAATATATAATGGATCTGTAAAGTCAGGAAGTACATGCGCAGGAAATGGAACTAATTCAGAATCAGTAATAATGGGTTCGACCGATTCAGAAAAATATTATGCTACAAGTGATGGCAAAAATGACAATCCTTCATATGTAGGATGGACATTTACATTAGGAAGTCAAAGAACACTAAGTGGAACAGCATCAAACGCAAAAATACAAACAGAAAAATGGTATAATGCCAATATAACAGGAACATATGCAAATAAGGTAGCAGATGGTAAATTTTGTAATGATAGAAATATAAGGCCAGGATATAGTTGGACAAGCCAACCATCAAGTACGTTCTACTATGCAGGATACGACAGAACAGGAGTTAAAGGTACAACAAGTGTAATGCCAACATTAGAATGTAATTCAGGAGATGTATATAATTTAAAGGTAGGAGCAATTACTGCGGATGAAATAGTTATGGCAGGTAGTTTATATAACACTAGAAATACTTCTTATTATTTAAATAATGGTTATTATTATTGGACAATGACTCCATTCTCTTTTGAATATCAAAATTCATTATTTTATTCTGCTAAAGTATATTATGTTGGTGATTTAGGTTTTATAGAAGCTAATGCTGCGAATGTATCATGGACAACCCCAGGAATACGCCCAGTAATAAATCTTCGTTCAGATATAGCGTTTAGTGGTGGAAATGGAACGCAAAATAATCCGTATATAGTGCAATAATATTTAATTATATAAAGTATTATAATCAATAATAGAAAGGGAAAAATATGAAAAAGAAAATATTAATAGTAGGAATAAGTATCATAGGATTAATAAGTATATTACCGTTTATAAAAAAAGATGAATTATTAAAAGAAAATATTCCTAATCATTATAATACAGAATTAGCAGTTAATATAAGTGAAGATGGAACTAATTATAATATAGTAAATGAAGTGCCAACAACAGGTTACGAGTTAAATAATGAGAAATCAATATGTAAAACACAAACAGATAAATCGGGAATAGAGAATGCTCCCAAAGATAATAATATAACAATCGAATATAAAGAAGGAAAGATAAACT
>CARJCM010000080.1 GCA_948999435.1 uncultured Bacilli bacterium | reverse complement strand
TTGAACCTCCGACCTCACGCTTATCAGGCGTGCGCTCTAACCAGCTGAGCTACAATCCCGAAACAAATCAATGGTGTCCCCTTAGGGATTCGAACCCTAGACCCACTGATTAAGAGTCAGTTGCTCTACCAGCTGAGCTAAGGAGACATCTCACAAATTGCTATTTAATTATAACATAAAATTAATAAAAGGCAATAGTAAAATTTTATTTTTTTTAAATTTTAAGTAAAAACTACATAATAATACCGAAATCCCCTATTAAATTATATACATACATGTTAAAATACATATGAGGTGTTTAAATGAAAAAGTATTATAATACTCTAAATAAAGAAGAAAAATCAAAAATAAAAGAAATATATAGAAAAGAATACAAAAACTCTGAACTTAGAATAAGATTACTTAGACTAGTAATATATTCCATAATTGGATATATTACATCAATAGTTTTATATTTAGATGCATTTATAGGAAAAGAAAACAAAATATTAAACATTACCATAGCTACCACCCTATTTATCGCTTCAACAATATTTTTAAGTGGAAGTATAATTTTAAGACAAAAAACATTAAATAAAATAGCTTTAAAAAACAAAAAATAGATACTTTAGTGTCTTTTTTTTAATGATAAAAATAAATTTTTTAGCCACACTATAAATGGTGATAAAATATGTTTAACAATTATGAAATAAAAAGATATCAAAACGAAGAAGTACTTATAATCTATTTAGATATGAATACTGAATTTGCTAAATTAAGCAAAAGTATTAAAACTACAATTAATAAAGAAGTAGATGATTATATTAAAGATAAAAAAATAAAATTTAAAGGTCAAAAAATAATTCTTATGGCTGGTTCTCTTTTAATTGGTACTCTTCTATATACTGCTCCTCTTTTAAAAAATAATAACTCCCCTAGTTACACTTATACAACAAGCATTGCAAGTGTAAAAGAAAATATTAATATTAACAAAGAAGATATCAAAGAAGAAATATTAGAAACAAATAAAAATGAACAAAATGTATCAGATAAAAAAGATAATATGAGTTCTTCAAATAAGCCTTCTAGTAGTAATACACCCACAAATAAACCTTCAGTAAGTAAACCTAACGCTACACCACCAAAAAATCCTACTCCGTCTTCTAATAATACACCTAATAAGACCGAACCCGCAAAACCAACTGAACCTCCTAAAAAGGAAGAAATATCTAAACCTGTAACTTATAAAAATCCTGTTACAATAAAAAGAAGCAATGGCACAATTCTAACATTAGAACTAGAAGATTACTTAATTGGGGTTGTAAGTGCTGAAATGCCTGCTTCATTTCATAGTGAAGCCCTAAAAGCTCAAGCAGTAGCAGCCAGAACCTATGCCCTTAAAACAATTGAAAATGGTAAAACTCTAACCGATACAGTATCTACTCAAGCCTATCAAGATAACAACCAGTTAAAAAACAAATGGGGTCAAAGTTATAATACGTATTATAATAAAGTAAAAAATGCTGTTTTAGCAACTGAAGGTTTAGTTATGACATATAATGGTTCTTTAATAAATGCTTATTACCATTCAACCAGTAATGGTTTTACAGAAAATTCTACGGCAGTCTTTGGTTCTTTCCCCTACTTGCAATCTGTTGCAAGTCCTGTTGATAAAAATGTTTCTAGTTATTTAAAAACAATATCTATGTCTTATGAAGCTATAAGTAATAAATTAGGAATTCCTGTAACAAGCTTATCAACTATAAAAGTAGAAAAAAATAGTTCCAATCGTGTTGATAAAATAATAATTGATAATCATGTATATGGTGGTGTTGAATTTAGAACTAAATTAGGTTTAAGAAGCACTGATTTTGAATTAAATCTTTATGAAAACAATATATCTATTACAACCAGAGGATATGGTCATGGAGTTGGTATGAGTCAATATGGTGCTCATGAATATGCCAAAACTGGAATGACTTATCAAAATATATTAAAACATTATTATACTGGAATAAATATTACAAAACGTTAAAAAGTTTTAAAATTATTTAATACTTCATTGATAGACTCACTTATTACTTTACTTAAATTTTTAATAAGAAAATCAATATTATGAGAAACAACTAAAAAGTCATATCCATCTTTAAAAGAAATATGGCTTTTTTTAACATTCATAACATCTCTTATAATAGTTGAGGCAAAAGTTGCTGTAGCAACACCTACTACAAACGTCGGAACTCCAAGTGTATTTAAGCTTATTTCTTCATTATAATTAGCTAGCCCACTTCCCGGTGTTATTCCCATATCAGTTACTTGAATAACAGAATTAAGATACCGAATATGAGTACATACTAAAGAGTCAATAATTATTAAAAAATCAGGTTTTAGTTCTTTAACTAAAGCATTAACTCCTTTAAAAGCTTCCATACCACTTTCTTTAGTAGTTCCTGGAACATAAACATATACATCTCTATAATTATCTATATTTAAGAAATCAAAATAACCTGTTGCAACTATATTATTACAAACTTCTGTTCCAAGGGCATCACTAATAACTTTTTTATTTCCTAAACCTACAACCAAACAAGAAGCTTTATTATTTAAATTGTATTTTTTTAAAAAATATTTAATTTCCTTTTTTAAAGCTTGTTTTAAATTATTCTTATTTGAATTAGATTCTAAATTATCAAAAACAATATCTGTAAAAGAAAAATCTTTATAAACATATTGTTCTACTTCAATATTATTTATTAAATATTTATTAATTCTTTTATATTTTTTATTTTGAATCGCCAAATCATTTCTAAGTACATAGTCTTTCTTCATAAATATCACTATTTTTATTATAAACAAAAAAAGAGAATTTATTTTCTCTTTATTTCTTCTATTATATAGCCATATTTTTTCATAGCAATTTCACCATTCCACAGAAGAAAATCATCAATATTAAAAGTTTTGTTGATATGAGCATTTTCTTTATCTATAAATATTCCTGATATTTCATCAATCTCATCTTTAAATAATTTTAACACTTCTTCACAATTTAATTTAACAATGCCATTAACTTCTCCATCTGAAAAATTAAATTCTTTAGGCTCACTTTTAATATTTAAAATATAAATATGAGAGAAAGCTCGATCTTTAGTTATTTTTCCATTTTTTTCTTTATCCATTTTCCAATGATTTATTCTAACTAATTCTGCCTCTAAAAAATCTACTTTTACACCTATTTCCTCCATAACCTCACGGCCAAAAGCCTCTTTTAAGCTTTCTCCAGCTTGAACATGGCCAGAAGCAGTTGTATAAAGTTTA
>CARJCM010000079.1 GCA_948999435.1 uncultured Bacilli bacterium | reverse complement strand
AAGTAGAAATAAATTAGAAAGCCATGGAATTATTTAATAAAAAGGTAAAGAAATAATTAAAAAACTTGATTTTTAACCATTTTTGTGATAAATTATAGATGTGAACACGAAAGTGTTTTTTAATTTACAAAAAAATATGAGGTGAAAAAGATGGCTAAAAAAGATATTAAAGAAACAACAAAAGAAGTTGTAGATGAAACAAAAATACAAGAAAAAAAAGTTAAAGTAGAAAAGAAGAAAGATACTAAGAAAAAAACTAAAAATAGAGAAAGAAAAGCACCAAAAGAAAATTATTTTGCTGGTGTTAGAAACGAGCTTTCTAAAGTAAAATGGCCAAGTAAAAAGGAAGTATTTAAATATACTATGGCAACAATTATATTTGTTTTATTACTAGTAGGATTCTTTATATTAATGAGTTTAGTAATGTCAGGAATTAAGGGGGCGTTTAATTAATGGAAAAAGAATGGTATGTAGTTAACACTTATTCTGGTCACGAAGCAAAAGTTAAAGAAAAACTAGAAGCAAAAGTAGAATCAATGGGTTTACAAGATTATATTTATCGTATAATTATTCCAGAAACTACTGAAGTAGAAATAAAAGATGGTGTCAAAAAAGAAAAAACAAAGAAAATGTTTCCAGGATATGTTCTAGTAGAAATGGTAATGAGTGATGAAGCATGGTATATTGTACGTAATACACCAGGTGTAACAGGATTTATCGGTTCTTCAGGAAAAGGAGCAAAACCAACACCATTATTACCAAGTGAAATTGACAAAATATTAGCAAGTATGGGAATGAGTCGTGTTAATATTGAATCTGAAATAGCAGTAGGAGACAAAGTAAGTATTGTTGATGGACCATTCAAAGGAATGATAGGTAAAGTTGACAATATTGATTTAGAAAATAATAGATTAAATGTTTTAATTGATTTATTTGGTCAAGAAACACCTGTTGAAGTAGAAGTATACCAAGTAAATAAAGCTTAATTTTTTTGGAGAAAATTAAAGTGAAAGAAACAGATGAGTTATTAAAAAGATTTTATATAAATATAGCAGAAGATTACAGCGAAACTCCAGGATCAAGATACATCTCTGATGGACCATTTTCTGGTGAAGAGTTTAGAGATAAGTTATTAGAACCAAGATATTTAAATTGTTTACCTTTGGGCATAAAACTAATAATTGATTTTGATGGAGGATATGGATATCCTATAGCTTTTTT
Source organism: uncultured Bacilli bacterium (assembly GCA_948999435.1). GTDB lineage: Bacteria > Bacillota_I > Bacilli_A > RF39 > UBA660 > Caccenecus. The sequence goes on along the minus strand of CARJCM010000079.1, from coordinate 2,131 downwards.
AGAAGAAGCGTTTGGTGGTTTAGTAAGAAAAGGATATAGTGGGATTGATTTGTTAAACAATATTGTCTTTATATCTAATGAAGAGCCTGAAATAATAGAAGATATCACAAAGTTTATATTAGAAGAAGAACAAAGGCAATTTCCAAGAAGTAGAAAATAATTTAAAGATAGTTCGAAACTATCTTTTTTTTCATATTTAATTTATGATATAATTATAAAAAATAAAGAAAAGAGTAGTGAGTATGCAAAGTAATGGATATAACATAATAATAGATAATATAAGTGAAGAAGTGAAAATTAAAAATACCAAAAAAGCAATATTATCTGATTTATCTTTAGCTATAAATAATGGAGAGTTTATAGCCATTGTTGGATGTTCTGGTGCAGGAAAAACAACTTTAATGAATATCTTAAGTGGTTATAATAAACCCAGTAAAGGTAAAGTATATATTAATGGATTAGATATTTTAAAAGAAGAAGAATATTTTAAAGGTAAAATTGCCTATGTTCCTCAAGAAGAGATATTAGACCAAACATTAACATTATACAAGTCTTTAGAATATTCTTTAAAATTAAGAATTAAAGGTATAAAGAAAGAAAAAATAAAATCCACCATCAATTATGTTTTAAAAACATTAGAATTAAGTCATGTTAAAAATACAATGATTAAAAATTTAAGTGGTGGTGAGAAAAAAAGAGCCAGTATAGCAACTGAGATGTTAAGTGATCCAAACATATTTTTACTAGATGAACCCACTAGTGGTCTTGATGCTAATATAGAAAAAAAGATAATGTTAAAATTAAGAGAAATTGCCAATACAGGAAAGACTATAATTATAACTGCGCATACAGTATCCAATTTAAATTTATGTGATAAAGTAATATTTATGGGAACAGAAGGAAGAATTTGTTATTATGGTCCATACAAAGATATTTTTTCCTATTTCAATGTTTCAGAATTTGTTGAAATTTATGATATTTTAAAAGAAGATTCTAAAACGTGGTATAAAAAATTCTTAAAAAATAATCAGTCAATAGAAATTGAAACAAAGCCAAAAGAGAGCATTAATAAAAGAGTTGGATTTTTTAGTCAAACATGGACTTTAGTAAAAAGATATATCTCATCATTAATTAACAATAAGTTTATGCTTATCTTACTTTTAGGTCAAGCATTATTAATGGGTTTTTTAATATGTTTAGCAACAGAAAAAGCAAGTTTATTAAATCCACTAACGGCATCAATGATGTGTGCAGCATTTACTATGGCTTCTATTTGGTTAGGATTATTTAATACGATTCAAGAAATAGTCAAAGAAAGAGATATGTTAAAAAAAGAATATATGAGTGGTTTAAATTTTGCATCATATATATTTTCTAAAATAATAGTAGTCGCAATACTCTGTTTATATCAAGCTATAACTTGTGTAACAATAGTATATTTTCATTTATCACCACGCCCAGAAGTAAGTTTAGTATTTCATCCATTAATAGGACTAATAATAAATTTCTTTTTAATATCCTTTTCTACAAGTATTATTGGACTATTTATTTCATCTTTAGTAAAAGATACAAAAACAACTCTTATAATGTCACCTTTATATATGATGATTCAAATGCTTTTTTCAGGAATGTTTATTCCGTTTATAAAATTAACAGAAAAGATTTCTTTTTTTACAACAGGAAGATGGGGATATGAGTCTTTTGGGACAATAAGTAATTTAACAAGTTATGGTGTATTAGAGCCAGCTGAAAAATTCTTTAATTTTACTAAAAATCATATTTTAAATATTTGGATTATTATAATTATAATATCATTAGCATTTCTAGTTTTTAGCATCTATGTAATTAATTTAAATATTTTATCTAAGAAAAACAATAATTTAGTATTAAATAATAAATCAGAAATAAAAAAATATAAAAGCAGAAAAGGTAATTAATGATTATTAAAAATGCATGGTATAATATAGTTGCTATTATCTATGTAAAAAATATATATGTTAACAAAATGAGATTATTAAAAAAGGAGAAACTATGGCAGTTAGCGAAGAAAAGATTGATAAATTAGTTCAAAAAATGCATGAATATTATAATAGCAAAGACTCTAATACTTTAGTAACAGTTGATTTTCCTG
>CARJCM010000078.1 GCA_948999435.1 uncultured Bacilli bacterium | reverse complement strand
TGGTTCAAGAAGTACTGGATTACATTTATTTTTAGCTTCTTTTAAAGCCATAGAAGCAGCAATTTTGAATGCCATTTCTGATGAATCGACATCATGGTAAGAACCATCAAATAATGTTGCTTTAACATCAACCATTGGATAACCTGCAAGAATACCGCCAGCCATAGCTTCTTGTAATCCTTTATCAGTTACTGGAATATATTCACGAGGAACTACACCACCAACGATTGCATCAACGAATTCATAACCTTTTTCTGGATTTGGTTCAAATTTAACCCAAACATGTCCATATTGTCCACGTCCACCAGATTGTTTAATATACTTACCTTCACATTCAGCAGCTTGCTTAATAGTTTCACGATAAGCAACTTGTGGTTTACCACTATTACATTCAACATTAAATTCTCTTCTCATACGATCGATTATAATGTCTAAGTGAAGTTCGCCCATACCAGATAAAACTGTTTGACCAGTTTCATGGTCAGTTTTAACACGTAAAGTTGGGTCTTCTTCAACTAATTTTTGAACAGCTAAAGCCATTTTATCTTGGTCATTCTTACTTTTTGGTTCAATAGCAATATCAATAACTGGGTCTGGGAATTCCATACCTTTCATGATACAAGAATTTTTTTCATCACATAATGTATCTGCAGTTGTTGTATTCTTAAGACCTACTGCTGCAGCAATTTCACCAGCATAAACTTCATTAATTTCTTTACGTTGGTTAGCATGCATTTGTAGAATACGACCAATTCTTTCTTTTTCGCCTTTAGTACTATTAAGTACATAAGATCCACTCTTTAACACTCCAGAATAAACTCTGAAGAATGATAAACGTCCAACGAATGGGTCTGTCATAATTTTAAATGCTAAAGCAGTGAATGGTTCTGAATCACTTGGATGACGTTTAACATCATTACCATTTTTATCAGTACAATCAATAGCTTCAATATCTGTTGGTGCAGGTAAATAATCAACAACAGCATCAAGTAAAGCTCTTGTGCCTTTATCATCCAACGCATCACTACATAATACTGGGAAGAATCCTACTGATAAAGTAGCAGTACGTATAGCTTTCTTTAAAGCATCTACAGTTATTTCTGCTCCATCTAAATAAGTCATCATAAGTTCTTCATCAAAATCTGCAACAGCTTCAATTAAAATAGTACGATATTCTTGAGCTTTTTGAGCCATATCGCTAGGTATATCTATTTCAATAAGATTTTGTTCAGGTTTACCATCATATTCATAAGCTTTCATTGTAACTAAGTCAATAAAACCTTTGAATTCTGATTCAGCTCCAATAGGTAACATAATAGGTGCTGCATTAGCTCCTAATCTATCTTTAATAGTTTTTAAACTATAATAGAAATCTGCTCCCATTTTGCACATTTTATTAGCACAAATCATTCTTGGAACTTTATATTCATTAGCTTGTCTCCAAACTGTTTCTGTTTGAGGTTCAACACCAGCTTGAGCATCGATTAAAGCAACAGCACCATCTAATACTCTTAAACTTCTTTGAACTTCAATTGTAAAGTCTACGTGACCTGGAGTATCAATAATGTTAAGACGATATCCATTCCAGTGACAAGTTGTAGCCGCACTAGTAATAGTAATACCTCTTTCTTTTTCTTGAGCCATCCAGTCCATTTGTGACTCACCTTCATGAGTTTCCCCAATCTTGTGAGTAATACCAGTTAAGAATAAAATTCTTTCAGTGGTAGTAGTTTTACCAGCATCAATGTGAGCCATGATACCGAAATTTCTTAATTTATCAATTGTAACATCTCTTGCCATAATTTAATTACCATTTATAATGAGCAAATGCTTTATTTGCTTCTGCCATTTTATGAGTATCTTCACGTTTTTTAACAGATCCACCAACACCATTAGAGGCATCAATAAGTTCATTTGCTAAATTAATGGCCATTCCCTTTCCATTTCTAGTTTTTGCATAGTTTACAATCCAACGTAAAGCTAAAGTTTGAGCTCTCTCATCACTAACTTCATTAGGAACTTGATAGTTAGAACCACCAATACGACGAGATTTAACTTCTAAAGCTGGCTTTACATTTTCTAAAGCTGCAGTGTAAACTTCCATTGGGTCTTTACCAGTTTTTTCTTTAATGATATCAAATGCTTCATAAAGAATTTTTTCAGCAGTACCCTTTTTACCATCATTCATAATTCTATTAACTAACTTAGTAACAGTTTTAGAATTATAAATAGGGTCAGGTAAAACGTCTCTTTTTATTGCACGTCTTTTACGCATAATTATTCTCCTTTCTTATTTAGTTTTTAGGTTTTTTAGTTCCGTATTTACTACGTCCTTGTTTACGATTGTTTACTCCTTGTGTATCAAGAGTACCACGTACGATATGATAACGAACACCGATTAAGTCCTTTACACGTCCACCACGTATTAATACTACGCTGTGTTCTTGTAAATTGTGTCCTTCTCCTGGAATATAGCAATCCACTTCTTTACCATTAGAAAGTCTAACACGAGCATATTTACGTAACGCTGAGTTTGGCTTCTTAGGTGTCTTAGTTCCAACACGAGTACAAACACCACGTTTTTGAGGTCCCTTTGTATCAGTTTGTTTTCTAGTCATAGCATTATAACCTACATTTAAAACTGGAGATTTACTCTTCTTCTTTTTGTCTTTTCTGTTTTTCTTAACAAGTTGATTAATTGTTGGCATTAAAATTTCCTCCTTCCATTAACACACATCCTGGTGTATCACAATATTGATTTTAATAGGTTCCACCGAGGCAGAACCTAAATTTAAAATTCAAAAATACTATAACATTATAGTATATGCTTTGTCAAGTAAAATTTAACTAAAAATCATTCAAATTTAACTAAAAATCACTCAAATTTTATATATAACACTTGCTATAACAATACCAAGTAAAAGTGTAAACGCTGGTATTAAAATATACCAAATATTTATATTTCCTCTTTTTGGATTCTCATTAGTTATATTAGGATTAGATTGCATAACATCTCTTTTAGCTTGCAAATCTAATCTTTCTCTTTTTATTGCTATTAATTTTTTTAATTCTTCTAACGAATATATACCATCCATTAAATATATATCTAAAACACTATTTGGTAATTCAATATTTAATATTTCATCAATAGTTAAGTTTTCTAAAAATAAATCTCCGCCTATACTTTCTGGTAATGTTAAACCTTTGGCACTGGTTAAACTATGTAAATCTAAATATCCACCTATATTTTTTGGTAATGTTAAACCTTCAGCACTGGTTAAGCTATTTAAAAATAAGCTTCCCTCTATACTTTCTGGTAATATTAAACCTTTGGCACTGGTTAAACTTTGTAAATCTAAATATCCACCTATATTTTT
>CARJCM010000077.1 GCA_948999435.1 uncultured Bacilli bacterium | reverse complement strand
GCCCAGTAATAAATCTGAAGGTTGATACGCTGTTCGCAACAGGAGGAACAGGAACACAATCAAATCCATACGTAGTTTCGTAGAACTTGTGTGTGTTTTGGATTTGACCTAAAATTTTATTAAATTGAAGATGATGTGTAACTTTTGACTTGATATTTATGTTGTGTCTTAATGTCAAAAGTTACATTAGGTAAATATAAAAGAGAAGTTTGATTAATAGTATCTGGCTTCTCTTTTTAAGTCTTTTTCTTTTAGGGTTGCTCTTTTGTCGTAAAGCTTTTTACCTTTACAAACTCCTATTAGAATTTTTACTTTGTTCTTTTTGAAATATAGTTTTAGTGGGATTATTGTTAATCCTTCTTGTTTTATTTGTTCTTTTAGTTTTTTTATTTCTTTTTTATGTAATAATAGTTTTCTGGTTCTTCTTTCATCATGATTAAATATGTTTCCTTCTTCATATTTTGCTATATACATATTTAAGATAAATGCTTCATTATTTTTAATGTTTACAAAAGTATCTTTTAAGTCTATTGAACCTTTTCTTATTGATTTTATCTCTGTTCCTGTTAAGGCTATGCCTGCTTCTAATTCTTCTAAAATTGTGTAATCAAAATAAGCTTTTTTATTTTTTACTTCGATCATTTTTGTCTTCCTTTGCTATTTCAAAATCAATAAGTGCATTTTCTTTAGAAGCATTTATTACTTTAATTTTTATTTTGTCTCCAACTCGATATGTTTTTTTAGTAGATTTACCAATTAATGATAATAATTCGGGAACATAATTGTAATAATCTCCTTTTAAACTATTAACATGTACTAATCCTTCTACTAAATTATCTAATTCAACAAAGAAACCAAAGTTGGTAACAGATGATATCGTTCCTTCATATTCTTCACCTATATGACTTTCCATATATTCAGCCATTTTCATATCATTAACATCTCGCTCGGCATTAATACTTGCTACTTCTCTTTCACTAGAATGCTCTGATATGGTTATTAAATTATTGTCTAAATAATTAATAGTACTCATACTGAAGTCTTTATCTATTAAATATGTTTTTAATAATCTATGAACTGTTAAATCTGGGAATCGTCTGATTGGGGATGTGAAATGAGTGTAGTTATCTAATGCTAAACCAAAATGCCCAATGTTGGTTTTAGAATATTCAGCTTTTTTCATACTTCTTAATAAAAGAGATGATAGAATTGTAAATTCTGGTTTGTCTTTTAGACTATTTAAAATTCTTTGCATAGATTTTGGGGTTATTTCATTGATACTTGTTTCTATTTTATATCCTAAAGTGTGAACTAGGTTTTTAAAGTCTTCTATTTTATCAGCATTTGGAATATCGTGTATACGATAGATAAATGGTAATTCCATATTGGCTATGTGGGTAGCAACTGTAACATTAGCTTCTATCATGAAATCTTCAATTAATGATTCACCAGCATGTTGCTCTCTTTTTTTAATATCTATTGCTTTCCCATCTTTGTCTTGAATTACTTTTGCTTCTGGTATATCAAATTCAATATATCCTTTGCTTACTTTTTTCTTTCTTAAGATTTTTGCTAATTCATGCATTTTTAATAAAATTTCTTTGTATGGTTCATATCCAACAGGCGTAGTATTTTCTTCTAATATTTTATTAACGTTGTCATAAGTCATTTTTTTGTTTGATTTTATATAACTTGGAAATATATCATATGATTCAATATCACCACGACTATTTATGTTCATAACACAACTCATAGTAAGTCTTATTACTCCTTCATTTAAAGAACATATACCATTGGATAATTTATGAGGAATCATAGGTATTACAGTATCCGCTAGATATGATGATGTCCCTCGGTTATATGCTTCATCACCTAAAGCAGTGTTTTCTTTAACATAATGCGATACATCTGCGATATGAACTCCTAATGTATATATATTATCTTTCCAAGTTAAACTTATAGCATCGTCTATGTCTTTAGTGTCAGCGCCATCTATGGTAAAGATTATCTCATCTGTTAAATCTTTTCTGTTTTCTAAGTCTTTTTTGTCTACACTGTCAGGGATAGCATCTAATTCTTTTAATACTTCATCATTAAATTCGTCCATAATATCATATTTGTAAGCTATACTTAAAATATCAATGCCAGCATCATCTTTGTGACCAATGATTTTAATACAATCTGCAAGATAATTCTTGTGACCTAAATTCTTAGATAAATGCGCTAGAACTTTGTGACCTTCAACACAATTTTTAGTTGTTTCTTTGCTTAAGTAAATTGTTAAATCTAATTTTTCATCATCAGGTTTTAACATCATTTTACTATCTTTAATTATAACTTCACCAACAACATTGTTTAAATCTCTTTTAATTATTTTTAATATTCTACCTTCAGGCTTTAATCCTTTTTTAATGATTTCAACTAATACTGTATCATTGTGAATAGCATTATTTAAGTTTTCACTACTAATATATATATCATCTTCTTTGTCTAATATTAGAAAACCAAATCCTTTTTTGTTTATAGCTATTTTTCCAATCTTTAAACCTGGACAATTTTTAATTAGTAAGTATTTTTCTTTTTTTGTGCGATATAATTCATAATCTTCAACTAATTCATTAATGTCTTTACTTAAGTTTTTATATTCTTCAACTGTATGTAAATTTAATAAATCATTTATTTCCATTAAAGTCTTAGCTTCATGAATATCTTTTAATACTTCTAATATCTGTTCTTTCATATTTTATCATTCCTTTATTGTACATCTTTTTTCATTGTTATACATTTCAATGTGGATAATTTTAGAATTATTAACATTTTCTTTATCGAGTAGTCCTTCTTTAATTAATATATCTGTTGATATATCACAACCAGTGGTTAAACATTCTGTTTTTAATTCTTCATTTTTGTTTAATTCAATATATATACATGCGGATGCCTCAATTATACTATTGTTGTTTTCTTCCTCTTTATCATTATTATCAAATACTTTACTGATATTTATACATACCATTGTAGCTATAACTGTCATTATAGTTATAGTTGATAAAACTTCTATTAATGTAAATCCTTTTTTATCCATATTTATCACATCTTAATTATACAATAATTATTGGAATAAAGAAAGAAAATTAAAAAGATATTGCGTTAGTTTACTAAACAGGTTAGTAAACGTCAATATCATTTATTTAGCTTTTAACTATGATTAATCTTGTATCCTAATTCTTTTATATTTAACCATAATCAAATATGTAAGTTTAAAAGGATATTGGGCGCAAACCAACTCCAGTGTTGTCCACGTTGGTGTTGCTGAGGTAGCCATTTGAATTCACAACGAACACGTTAGCATAAGGGCTATTCCAGTTAAACGGAGTTCTTTTTTATCTAATAGGAAATTGCATAATTTGAAATTAATGCGAACGTTTATTTGACAAACATATATTCTTTTGATATGCTTATTTTAAGTAGTAAGGGGGATTTAT
>CARJCM010000076.1 GCA_948999435.1 uncultured Bacilli bacterium | reverse complement strand
TGAATTAAAAAAATAGTGTCAGTTTTTTTCACCAACACTATTTATTATAGAACCAATATAACACGCAAAAAATGCGTGTTTTTATATAGATTTAAAACAGAATTTGTAGTAAAATAAAAATATGTCTTCGTAGCTCAGCAGGATAGAGCAACCCCCTCCTAAGGGGTAGGTCAGGAGTTCGAATCCCCTCGAGGACACCATAAGGACTTTACTCAAGTAATATTATATGAGTTTAAATATAAATCTGGAATTATTATAAATATATTAGAAAAGAGCCTAGAAGTTTTCGTTAAAATTCAAGAATCAGCACAAGATAGAAGATTATCCAATAATATTTAGCTAACCAATTAAAAGAATACAAAGTTATAGAGAATTAAAAAACTAAAAAGTAAACTAATTGAACCTTTTGGTTCTTTTTTGTTGCAAATAATTTAAAAACAAAAAATATTAAAGAAAAATTTTTAAAATAATAGATAATAGTAGAAAATATATTATAAAGATAGTATAATTATTTTAAAGATAGCATATGGAGAAGTAATTATGGTAAAAAAAGTATTAATATATGGTGATTCCAATACTTGGGGTGACAATTTTATAACAGGTAAGAGAATACCTGATGAAAAACAATGGGTAAATATATTAAAAAATAAATATAGTAAAGATTATATGTTTTTACAAGAAGGCTTACCTGGACGTTTAGCAGGAAATGAAGAAAAATTTAAACCTTACAAAAATGGAAAAGATACTTTTATATTAACATTTAGAACTAATGCACCAGTTGATATAGTTATTATTGCCTTAGGAACTAATGATTTACAAATAAAATATAATAAAAAAAGTAAAGATATAATTAATGATTTATTATGGTACAAAAACAAATTAGAGGAAAGTTTTGCAGATGAAGAAGATAAAATAAAGTACTTTAATAATAAGATGCCAAAGATTATATATATATTACCAATTAATTTTGATTATAAAGTAAATGCTAGTGTTATATTTAATGAAGAATCTGAAGAAAAAAGGCAGGAAATAATTGAATATTTTAAAAAGCAAAACATAAATACCATTATTGCTAATAACCTAGATTTATTTGAAGATGGTATACATTTAAGTTATCAAGGACATGAAGAAATGGCCAATTTAGTAGCAGGGGAGTTATAATAATGAATAAAAGAGAAGAATTAAATAAGTTAAAATCACAAATTAATTTAAGTATCAGAGGATTAGAAAATTATCCTAAAAATGAGCTTAATGTTTTAGTATCAAATCACAATTGTTTAATGGATATTTTTTATGTACCGATGTCTTTACCAGAAGAAATTGTTAGTTTAATTAGTGCTAGGTTAACATATAAAGAAGAAAGTAACAGAAAAAGTATAATTGAAAGATATTTGTATGCAATGCCAATTGAAGCTCATGGAGGAAGGGTCTATGCTAATATGGGGTTAAGTTATGCCACTAAAATGTTAGAAAATGGTATAAGTGTCAATATATTTCCTGAAGGAGCTTATGTAGAAGATAAAAAAATATTTAGAGGAAGAACAGGTGCCAGCAGACTAATTTATAATATTAGAGATATAGGAAAACAAGTTAATTTAGTACCAGTAAGTATTTCTGTTTTAAGAAATGATGATTTAGATAGTTTTGATAAAACAGGAGATAATGTAGAAATTACATTTTTACCACCAATTAATTATGAAGATGCATATTATGGTTATAGTTATGCCCAAAGTGATGAAGAAAAAAATACTTTATTACATATGCCTATTGATGCTTCTATGAAATTAATCGCAGATTCACTAAAATTACCTTATGTAGATAGTTATATAAAGTTATCCCCCAAAGGTAATGTTATGTTTGCTGATGGCTCTGTAATAGAAACAGGTATGGCACAAAATCCTGAGTTTATTGATAGATATAATAGAGAATTAGAAGATAGAGTTATGCAATTAACAAGAAAACTCACTCGGGGGGGGGGGTATTCCTCATAAATGAATTAAATAATTTAATCACTCGAACTTTAAATTTATTGGTTCGAGTTTTAAAATGTAGAAAAATATGATATACTCATAAATAGTCTGTGAGGTTAAATATGAAAAAAATAATTTTGCTAATAATATTATTTATACCAATAAATATTTTTGCATTAGAAACACCAGAACTAAATAGTAATAAATTTATTATATATGATGTTACTTCAAAAGAAGTATTAAATGAGTTTAAAGCTTATGAAAATACAAGTATAGCTAGCTTAACAAAAATAATGACTACAATTACAGCTCTAGAAAAAATTAACGATTTAGAAAAAAGTGTTACTATAACTAGTGAAATGTTAAATAATATTTATTGGAATGCTTCTCTAGCAGGATTAAAAGTAGGAGATACATTAACATATAAAGATTTATTATATGCAAGTATTCTACCAAGTGGTGCGGATGCTACTCATGCTCTTGCATATACTTTAAGTGGTAATATAGATAATTTTTTAATTGAAATGAATAATCTTGCCAAACGTATTGGTTTAGAAAATACCAATTTTTCTAATGTAATAGGATTAGACAATAAAAATAATTATAGTACATTATATGATATAGCTAGACTTTTAAGTTATGCTTTAGAAAATGAAACATTTAAAGAAATTTATACAGCGAAAGATTACACTTTAAGTAATAATTTAGAAGTAAAATCAACATTATTACTATTTAATAAAAATATGAATTTAGATATAAGTAGAATTATCGGAAGTAAGACAGGTCATACCAATAATGCTGGTTATTGTTTATCTAGTTTAATAAAAAGTAATAATCACGATATTATAATTATTACAGGAGGAGCTTCTAAAATAGATAATAATTATTATCATTTGATAGATACAATAAAACTTATAGAATATACAGATGAATTAATAAAAGAGAAAGAAGAAAAAATAAGAATTGAACAAGAGGCATTAAAAAAGATAGAAGAACAAGAAAAACTTAAACAAAATAGATTAATAAAAATAGAAAAAAATAAATTATACATTAATCATACTTTAGTTATTGGTAGTGTTTTTATATTTTGTTTATTTATAATTTTAATATGTAAACCAAAGAAAAGGAAGTAAGGAAGTAAAATGGAACCATATAAAACATTAGAAAAACTAAATATTAGTTATAAAGAAGTTGAACACAAAAAAGTTATGACAAGTAAAGAAGCAGAATTTATAAAAGATATGATTGAAGGCATAGGAGTAAAAAATTTATTTTTAAAAAGCGACAAAGGAGGTTACTTTTTAGTATTAACACCTGATAATAAAAAAGTAGACTTAAAAGTATTATCCAAAATGGTAAATGGACGTTTATCTTTTGCTAGTACAGAAGAATTAAGAAATACTTTAAAATTAGAGCAAGGAAGTGTTACTCCACTAGGACTAATAAATGATTTAAAACATGAAGTAATAGTATTAATAGATAATATTTTAATTAATGAATATGTATTAGTGCATCCACTTGTTAATACTAAAACTATTTCTTTAAGAATGAAAGATTTAATCTCGGCTTTGAGCTTGTTGTTGTCGATGAGGCCGTCACCATCGGTGTCGGCGAT
>CARJCM010000075.1 GCA_948999435.1 uncultured Bacilli bacterium | reverse complement strand
GTCAAAAGTTAGAGCAACTGCTTTTTTATTGCTAGAATAATTAAAACCATTTTCGTTTTGATAATTTTTATTTAATTCTGGCTTATAATTAAGTAGATTTTTTATTTCATTAAAATCAATTTTTAAAGTAACTTCTTCTTTTATATCATAATTATATATATAATCATAATAATATATTATTACTTCATTTTCTGTTACATAATATCCTTTTTCACCATCACCATTTTCAATACCTTTAATAATAAATTCAGGATACTTTAAATTTAGTAACTCTTTTTCTTTTTCTTCAAAAGATGCTAATTTGTTTTCTTTTAACATATCAAAGAAAGTTATTTCTTTACCAGTATAAGTGTCGATAATAATACTATTATATCTTTCTTCGTTTTTAGTTATATTATTTTCATCTGTTTTTTCATTAATGCTTTTATAAACAATACTTTTATATCTAGTATTATCATTACTTTCATAAACAATATTTGGATATGTTTCTTTAATATCCTTAACTATTTCATCAATATTAACTTTTTTATTTTGCTTTACTTCACTAGATTTACTTCCTTCTTCATTTTTGTTATCTAGCTTTTTATTCCAAAAAAGTAAGACAAGAATTAATGCTCCTATTATTAAAGCTGTAATAATTAATATAATTGTACTTTTATCTATTAAATTATCTTTGTACTTCATTAAAACCACTACCTATTTATATTATAACTAATTTTAAATGTTTTTTACATCTTTTTTGCTAAAATATAGATAAGTTAGACATAATATTACACTTATATAGCCTAAAACTATTAATAAAGAATGAATAGGCTCAAATTTAAAAGGATTATTATTATAATTTACTAAATAACTAAAATCCCAGTGAATCGATACAAAAGCTTTTAATATACTTAAATTATATACTAAAGCTAAATTCTTTATTACTTCACTAACTAAATAAAATAAAAATGTTATAGTTATTGCGGCACTAGTAGATGTTGTTATTGTACTAAGTCCAAAACATAAAATACTTAAAACTATATAAATTGGAGCACACGCTATTAGTGACATAAATAGATAACCAAAGCATGAATATTTAACTAATACCCCTTTACTAGCATTATATACTAAAACTGGTATACTTAAAGAATCAAAACCTAATATAATCCCACCAATTATAATTTCAATTAAAATCATAAAGAATATGATAAGAGGTATTAATATAAGTATAGTTAATAACTTAGATGTTAATATTGTTCTTCTTTTAAATGGTTTGGTAAGTAAATATTTAATTGTTCCCTTATTAAATTCTTCACTAACTATTGAACCACATATCATTACAATATATATTAAAATAAATATTTGAAATTCACTGTTAAAATTACTTAAAATATATCTTATTGTACTAATATTATTTATATCAATTTGCTCCTCTAAGATATATTTATTTTTTAAAAACATGCTGTCTAAATTTTGTAATCTTTCTTTTTCATCGGTTGTTAAATTCTTCTTTGCTTTTAAGTTTCGATACTCTACTAAGTCAGTTTCGATATTTATTATAGCATTATTTAAATAATTATTAGAGTCAAAAGATATATTATTCTTTAAACGATATTCGGCTAATTTAAGTCTGATGTTTATTCTTTCTTTTGTTTCATCATCCGTTGTAGTATTTATTTTTTCTTTTAATTCTTCAATATTTTTATTAACAAAATATTTGTAATCATCAGCAGATATTTTAGCCATAATATCATTTTTTTCTTTTTCTAATTCTTTAGTTTTTTCTTCATCTTTTAATATATATTTGCTTTCATTTAACTTTTCTACTACTGGATATAAATAGTTATGATTTAAATATATTTGATTGCTAGTTTTACTATTAATATCTATTTTGCCAATTTCAATAGTTGTTAAATTTGCTACATACATTAATAAATCATCAGGATTATTAAGATCTAAATTACTATTGGTGTTTTCAGCTTCTGTAATATCTAATCGCTCATTATCTATATTATAAACATTCATTTCTTTATAAACTACATTTGTTAAAATTGCATATAATATAAATAAAATAGTAACGATATAAAAACTTTTTTTACAAAATATTTTCTTTAATTCTGCTTTTATTAATCTAATCAATTTTTTTACCTCCTGCTCTATTCATGAAAGCTTCTTCAAGAGTTAATACCTCTTTTTTTACTTCATATATATCAAGATTATTATTTACTAAAACTTTGATAAACTCAGCGATTTCTTTTTCGTCTTTTATTACTTCAATATAATTATCATCTACTATTTTATCATTACTATTTAATAATTTTTTTGTTTTTTTAGTATCATTTAATTTAATAATATATTTATTCTCATCAACTTCTTTTATCTTAGAAATACTATTTTCCTCAATTATTTCACCTTTTGATATAATACAAACTTTATTACAAAAACTTTCTAATTCACTTAAGTTATGACTAGATATTAGTATTCCCATTCCTCTTTTAGATAGTTTTAATAATAATTCTCGTAGTTCTTTTATTCCTTCAGGGTCTAATCCATTAGTAGGTTCATCTAATATTAATAAATTAGGGTTATTAACTAAAGATATTGCAATTCCTAAACGTTGTCTCATTCCTAAAGAATATTTACTTACTTTATCATAAATTCTATTTTCTAATCCAACAAGTCTAATTATATTTGTTAAGCTATCTTCTTTTATATTAGCATATAAACTGGCTTGTAATTTTAAGTTTTCATAGCCTGTTAAATACATATAAACATCAGGCGATTCTACTATACATCCAGTTTTTTCTATAGCTTTAACAAAATTCTTTTTTATATCATAACCATTTATCGTAATACTACCTTTAGTTAATCTTTGTAAGCCTAAAATACACTTAATTGTTGTAGTTTTTCCAGCTCCATTAGGACCAATGAAAGCTAGAATATCTCCTTCATTTATTTCAAAGCTAACATCTTTTAATACTTCTTTATTACCAAACTTCTTATTTAAATTTGTTACTTTTAATATACTCATACTATTTTCCTTTCTAATTTATTTTTTCTTCGTTTGTAAGTTTATTAAAGCACTAAAATTTATAAAAAGCAAGTCATAAACATTTTTAAGGTAAGATTTGACTTATCCACGACAAAATACAACATATTTTGACAAATACTTAATTAAAACTTGATAAAATATAATTAAAAAGTGACTATTTTACATAGCCACATTCTTCACATAATATTGTTTTATTTTTATTTACTAATAAATTTTTACATTGAGGACAGATTTCTCCGGTTGGTTCATACCATGTTGCATAATTACATTTTGGATAGTTGCTACAACCATAGAATGTTTTACCTTTCTTAGTACGTCTTGCAACTATATCATGTTCACATTTTGGACATTTGGCAACTACAGCGACTTCTTTTTCTTCCTTTTTTATATACTTACAAGTTGGATAATTGCTACATGCTGTAAACTCACCATATTTACCACTTCTTATAACTAAATCGCTTCCACAATCTGGACAAACTTCACCAGTTTTTTCTGGTTCTTTTTTGAGCTGCTTGAATAACATTTCCCATAACTACTTCTTCTACTAATTCAGGCTT
>CARJCM010000074.1:3044-3653 GCA_948999435.1 uncultured Bacilli bacterium | reverse complement strand
GATTATATCTACCATAATTTATATAGTAATAGTTATATGGTATATTATCAAAGAATATAAATCTGAAAAAGTATTATTTGGTATTTAATAAGTTAGACATTATTAGAAAGCATAATATATTATAAATACAAAGAAATATTTATTAGTTTCACTTACGGATGAGATAGATAATAAATTATCCCGATTGTAAATTAAGGAAGCATCAAAAATCTGATGTTTCTTTTTTTCTATAATATTTAAGGATATATGTATGCAAGTAAAAACAGGCTATACTAATTAAAATGCTTTTCTTCTTTAGAAAAACATATGACCATATTCATACTCATAATGGAGTTTCTATTAAAGTATTAGAAAGTTGAAGCTTATATACCAAAAAAATTTGAATATGTTGTAAAATAAAAAAATATAGATAAGTTAAAAGAAAAATTATTAGATGAAGAAACAATAAATAGTTAATGTAAGTTTAAGGAGTGTATCTCTATTATTAATAATAGAGTTTTTATTTGCTTTTTTTATAATTTTAAGTTATTAAATAATATGTCAAAGACAATTTATCGTACTTGACAAAATCGCTCGGGGGGGGGGGTATAATGTATATATGAAAGAGGT
>CARJCM010000074.1:0-3034 GCA_948999435.1 uncultured Bacilli bacterium | reverse complement strand
ATATGTTATGAAAAATGAAGAAAAAGAACAAGAAAAAATTAAGAAACCAATTTATAAAAAATGGTGGTTTATTGCTATAATAGTAGTAGTCATATTATTTATTATAGTAGGAAGAGATGAAAAAGTAAAATGGTCAAGTTTAGGTTTAGGAGAGTATTTACCAGAACCAACAAAAGGGCAAGTAAAAGTTGGTTCTGATTTAGAAGATTATCTTTCATTATCTATTGATGATGTTAAAAGTAGTTATTATGAAAAATATCTTGATATGTGTATAGATAAAGGATATACAATTGAAAGTAAAAAAACTAGTAATAGATATGAAGCTTTTAATAGTAATGGATATGAACTTAGTATTTCTTATTCTAGTGATGATATTCATATTACCTTAAAAGCTCCTGAAAAAATGGAAAATATTAATTGGCCTACAACAGGGTTAGGTAGTATGTTACCTATTCCAAATTCTACTAAAGGAAAAATTAATTCTGAAAGTAGTTCTAGTTTTAGAGTTCATATAGGTAATATGACAATGGAAGATTTTAATAAATATATTGAGGAATGTAAAAACAAAGGATTTAGTGAAGACTTTAATAAGCAGGAAGATAGATATTATGCTAAAGATTCTAAAGGTTATAGATTAAGTCTTCAGTATTTAGGATTTAATGTCGTAGATATTTTAATCCAAGAACCTGAAAATAATGCAAATAAACCAAATGTTAATACAGGAGATATTAGAAAAGAATTTAAAGAATCTATAGATAGTTATGAAAAATTTATAGACGAATATGTTGTTTTTATGAAAAAGTATAAAGCGTCAAATGGAACTGATTTAAGTTTAATTAGTGATTATTCCAAATATATGACTAAATATGCTGAAATGATGGAAAAATTTGAAAAATGGGAAAGTTCAGATATGAATACTAAAGAAGCAGCATATTATCTTGAAGTTCAAACTAGAGTAACTAAAAAACTTTTAGAAGTAGCAAATTAAGGAAATTATCAAAAAGATAGTTTTTTTTATTAAAAGTATTTACATTAAGAAGATAAAATTATATAATAACAACGGATATATAACGCATGTTATATAAAAAGGAGGATTGTTTTTTGCCACCGATAAAAAAGTTTAATAGAGAAAGTATTATAGAAGTTGCTTATAACATAGCTATGAAAGATGGTTTAGAGGGTATAAACGCAAGACGTATAGCAAGCATTTTACATTCTTCAGTTAATCCTATATTTAATAATTTTAAAAATATGGAGGAATTAAAAAAAGAAGTATATAACAAAATTTATGAATTATATAAATCTTATATGTTAAGAGAAGATAGTTCTGAGAATAAGTATAAACAAACTGGTTTAAATTATATTAAGTTTGCTAAAGATTATACTGAGTTTTTTAAAATTATATTTATGCAAGCAACACCCCTAAATGTTGAAAAATTTATTATGGCAGATGATGCTGGAAATGATGTTATTAAAAAAGGACAAAAATTAACAGGTTTTAGTTTTGAAGAGCAAAAGAAGTTTCATAGTAGAGTATGGATATTTACGCATGGCATCGCTTGTTTAGTTGCGACTAACACAGTTAATTTAAGTGATGAAGAAATTAGTGAGTTATTAGAGACTACTGTAAGACAAATGATTATAGGTTATAAAAAAGAAAAGGAAAATGAGAATGAAAAAAATAATAGAAGTAAAAAACTTAACGAAAGAGTATAAAAAGTTAAAAGCGATAGATAATTTATCATTTGATGTTTATGAAGGAGAGATATTAGGTTTACTAGGACCAAATGGTAGTGGAAAATCAACAACAATCAATTGTATTTTATCATTATTAAATTTTAGCAAAGGAAGTATTAAAATCTTTAATAAAGAAATGAAATCAGATGCATATGAAATAAAAAAAGAAATAGGAGTAATATTTCAAGATGTGGCAGTTTTTGACGAATTAACAGTTTATGATAACATAGATTATTTTTGTGGTTTATATATTAGTGATAAAAATAAGCGCAAAGAGTATATAGAAGATGCAATAAATCTAGTAGGATTAAAAGAATTTATAAAGTTTTACCCTAAAGAGTTATCAGGAGGATTACTTAGAAGATTAAATATCGCCTGTGGAATTGCTCATAAACCTAAGATAATATTTTTAGATGAACCAACTGTCGCTGTTGACCCTCAAAGTCGTAATAACATTTTAGATGGTATTAAAAAATTAAGAGAAAGTGGCGCTACAATAATATATACAACTCACTATATGGAAGAAGTGGAAATATTATGTGATAGAGTAATAATATTAGATAAAGGTAAAGTTATTGCAAGTGGAACAACAGATGAATTAAAAGCTTTAGCAAATATTGAAGAAAAGATAAGTGTTGAAATAGTTGAATTTGATTCTAAACATTTAGCAAATATTAAGAAGTTACCTAATGTATCTGAAGTAACATATAATAATCATTTGCTACAAGTTATTTATACAAAAGGAGATAACAATTTAACTAAATTTATGGATTATTTAAAAAAAGAAGAAATAGCTTATCAAAAAATATTTTCTGAACGTCCAACCTTAAATGATGTATTTTTAGAACTAACAGGTAAGGAGCTTAGAGACTAATGTTTAAGCATAATTTAAAATACAATTTAAAAACTCTATTTAAGAATAAAACTTTAATCTTTTGGACATATCTTTTTCCAATTATATTAGGAACATTTTTCTATTTAGCCTTTCATGATATTGAAAAGAATGAAACATTCAAAGCTATACCAATTGCTATTATAGAAAATGAGGAATGGCAAGAAAATAATATCTGGCAAAGTACAATAAAAAGCTTAAGCGAAGAAAAGGATAATAAAGTATTTAATACAACTTACAAAAATATTACAGAAGCCAAAAAAGATTTAGAAAAAGGGGATATCATAGGTTATGTTTTATTAGAAGAAAATATTCCCAAAGTTATTATCAAAACAAATGGTACCAGTGCGACTATTTTAAAAAGTATAATTGAAGAAATAAATAGTAAAATTAATATAATAGACC
>CARJCM010000073.1 GCA_948999435.1 uncultured Bacilli bacterium | reverse complement strand
AAAGAAAAGAAATCTTAAAGAAATACTAAAACAAAATAAAATTCTCGGCATATTTGTTTATCTTCTACTTATTATTGCATCTTATATTTTACTAATCTATTCTCTAGTTATATATAAAGTATTTGTTGCTAGTTTTATGTTAATTAAAACACCAGAAATTCTTTTATTAATACCTATTGTTATATTTGGAACTTATGGTGCATTTAAAGGATTAACAGTTATAAATCGTGTAGCAGAATCTCTAATACCCATTGCTTTAGGTTTAGCAGCCTTTGCTTTTCTAGGTGTTGTTGGTTTATTCGACACTACTAATTTTCTTCCTATTTTAACTACTACTCCATCCAACTTTTTTAAAACTGCCATAACTTTCGCTGGCATAAGTACATTTCCTAATATATTAACCATACATTATCAAGAAAAGCCTAAATATATGCTAACTACTTATTCCCTAACTTGTTTGCTTATAATCGCTACTATCATTTATGTAAATGGTATTCTTGGTGAAGAAATAGTACATATCTACCGTTTCCCAGAATACATGGTTTTAAAACAATTAAAACTATTTCAATTTATTGAAAAAGTTGAAAACATTTTATCTATCGCTTGGATATTTAACATTTTTATTCTTTTAATGACATCTATTCATTCAATTAAAGAATTATTACCAAATAAAAAACCTAAAATAATAACAGTCATAATTCTAATATTAACTTTATATATGATAGATAAAGTATTCGCTTTTAATTATGTTAATGAATTACGTATTTATAAACTATTACCATATATAAGTGTAATTATACCTTTAATAATTATTATACCTTTATTGTATTTAGCTAAAAAAAAGAAAAGTAATCCCAACTAGGATTATTTTTTTAATAATCATCAACTATATAATAAACATCATTATAAATAAGTTTATCTTTTTTATTTATACCATATAAAAACACTTCTATATTAAGTTTCTTTAAAGAATTAATCATGTGTTCACTTGCTACATCATATAAAACTCCTATAAAATCAAATGGATATAGATTAGAACTATTAAGTATATAATTAAGAACTCCTATTTTAAAAGTTCTACTTTTAAACTTTTTTATAACACTTGTAAAAAAAGACATAACATAAATATTTTTATTTTTATATTTATTAAGTAATTTAGTAAATTTTTCTACATCTAAATTTATATCTTTAATTTCAATTAATAAAATTTTATCAGTTTTAAGTTTTAAAACTTCTTCAAGTTTAGGAATTCCTTTTTTCTTAAGTTCTTTATATGTATATTTCCATATAAATTTACCATCAAGTATAATATCGTGATGTACTACAAATACTCCATCTTTAGAAGTATAAATATCAAATTCAAAACCATCATATAAAGAATTATTTATAGCTCCTAAAAAAGCGGGTATGGTATTTTCTTTAACAACTGAATTAAAAATTCCTCTATGGGCAATTAACATATAAAAACCACCAATACATTTTATGTTTAGTGGTTTAATTTTGTGTTAAGCATAACCATAATTTATGATAGTATAAAATCTATTATTTAAAATATAATTTATCTTTTTAATTGCTTCTCATTTATATTATCCTTATTACAAGAAAGTCTATTTTCCCAAAACCATTTTTTAAAAGTACATATACAAGTATCTTTTAAGCAATCACAATCATAAGCTTTTGCGCATTCTTGTTTACTAGGGATATAATCTCCTATAATCACAGGTTTTATTACTATTAAATAAAATACAAAAAATAATAATATTAAAAATATAACTCCACTTGTAACTTCTATAATCCTTTTATTACTCATCTTAAATATCTAATTTTAAAACAATATCACTTTCTGGATAAGTTATACAAGGATGAAAATAATCATTTTCGCTTAAAGATTTAGGTTGCACTCCCCCAACCATTTTAATTTTACCATCTATTAAAATACTTCGGCAAAAACCACATTCTCCAACCCGGCATAAAGAAGGCGCTTCTATCCCTGCTTTTTCCATAGATACTAATAAAGTTTCATTACTCTTACATTCAATTGCTTTAACCTCACCTTTAGTTAAAATTCTAAGTTTATAAGTTTTAACCTCATTAGGTTTATAATCACTAAAGAAATTTTCATAATGAACACATTTTCTAGGAATATTAAAATCTAATAATATTTCATTCATCGCTTTATATACTGCTTTAGGTCCACACATTAAAACCGTATTAAACTCTTTAATATATGGTTCTATCATTTCTTTATTTAAGTGTCCATTTAAATAGCCTTCTTTTTCTTCTCTTGTTAAAGTAATAACAAATTTAACTCTCTTAGATTTTCTATTAAATTCCTCAATTTCTTTTTTAAATATAATGTCATCATAAGTTCTAACACTATATAAAACAGTCAAATTACAATCTTCTATTCCATCATCTATCGCTTTTGCTAAAGAAATAAACGGAGTTATCCCACTACCACCAGCAATTCCAATCACATTTTCTTCATCACGTACTTTTAAATATCCAAAATCACCAGCAGGTTTACTTACTCTTAGTTCATCGCCAACTTTAACTTCATCTAACATATAATTACTTACTAAACCATCTTGAACTCTTTTAATTGTAATACGATAATATCCTTTTAAGGCTTCACTTGGACTAGATGATAAAGAATAAGCTCTTGTTGTAACTATATCATTTATTGTAAGTTTTATACTAATATATTGGCCTGCTTTAAAAGATTCTAATTCATTAACTCCTTTATTTTTATTAGGAACTAAAACAAAAGATTTAACATCAGGTGCTTCATCATATATCTCTTTAACAATAACATCACGAAATTCACTCACCTCATTTACCATCATATCTATATTAGTTTTAGGTAAGTTTTTACTTGAGTAATCCTTTATAATATCTTTTCTAATATTTCTAACTTTTTCTACACTATTCTCCATCATTAACCTCGCTTTCAAGTATTTTAGAAGCTATAAAATAACCACTATAAATAGCATTATGAACACCTGCTCCAAAAATACTAGACCCTCCAACAAAATGAATATTATCTATTTTCTCATCTTCATAAGATATAAGTCTATGAATCGCATTATCATAACTCTTACGCATATAACCCATAATACTACCATTAGGTGCACCAGTATAATTAGCTAAATTTAATGGTGTAATTACTTCTATTTCTTCAATAAATTCTTTAATATCAATATTAAAAGTATTTTCAAATTGTTCAATTAAATCATTAGCGATTTTCTCTTTTATATCTATATGATTATCATATCTAAGTTTTTGAAAGACATCATCAAAATAAGTTGTTTTCAAAACTAAAATAGTTGTATTTTTAGGACTAGCAAATTCATTAACTACATTTGGTACTACAGCATCAATTGTTCCATGATATAAATTAGCCATATTTTTTATAGCAGTTGTACTATATAAATTTTGGAATTGATAATAATGATAATATTTTAGACCTAATGAACTACAATCTTTATTTAATCCTAAATATACCATAACTCCATTAGGTGCTAAAGTTCTTGCATTTTCTAAACGATTTACATCTTTATCTTCTAATTTTATTAAATTAGTATAAGCATATCTTTTAGAGACATTACAAATAACTTCTCTACATTTATACTCTTTTCCATCACTAGTTTTAACAATTTTATTTGATAG
>CARJCM010000072.1 GCA_948999435.1 uncultured Bacilli bacterium | reverse complement strand
ACAACATTAGCACATATCATAGCAAATGAATTAGGAAGTAATCTAAAAACAGCTAGTGGTCCAGCATTAGAAAAAAGTGGAGATTTAGCCGCCGTTTTATCAAATTTAGAACCAGGCGATGTTTTATTCATTGACGAAATTCATCGAATGCCTAAATTTGTTGAAGAAATACTATATCCTGCTATGGAAGACTTTGAATTAGATATAATAATTGGTGCTGATGGTAAAAGCAGAAGTATTAAAATTGATTTACCACCATTTACTTTAGTTGGAGCTACAACCAGAGCTGGTGACTTATCTAGCCCTTTAAGAGATAGATTTGGTATAATATCAAAATTAAATTATTATAAAGAAGAAGAATTACAGCAAATAGTAAAAAGAACTGGTAGAGTTTTAAATATGAGTATAAATGGCGAAGCCGCTTTAGAAATAGCTAGGCGTTGTCGCAAAACTCCACGTGTTGCTAATCGTTTATTTAAAAGAGTTAGAGATTTTGCTTTAGTAAAAGGAACTGGAACAATCGACTATGATATAACAATTGATAGTTTAGAAAGATTAAAAGTAGATAGATATGGGCTTGATCAAGTCGATATTGAGTATTTAGAAGCTTTAATAAATAAATTTAATGGTGGTCCAGTTGGCATTGAAACTATAGCCACAGCGATTGGCGAAGAAGTAACAACAATTGAAGACGTTGTAGAGCCATTCTTATTACAAGAAGGTTTTATTAAAAGAACCCCAAGAGGCCGAGTAGCAACAGATAAAGCCTATGCTCATTTAAAAATAAATCGTCAAGGAGAGTTATTTTAAGAAAGGAAGTGCAAAATGGAAATAATAGACGGTAAAGAAATAGCTAAAGAAATTAGAGCTAACTTAAAAAAAGAAATATCTGAAAATAATTTACATCCTGGTTTAGCAATAATAATGGTCGGTAATAATCCAGCTAGTGAGATTTATGTTCGGAATAAGAGAAAAGCTTGTGCTGAAACAGGAATTAAAGAAGAACTATATCAATATGATGAAAATGTTAGTGAAGAGCAAATCATCAATTGTATTATTAAATTAAACAATGATGATAATATAAATGGCATTATGGTTCAAAGTCCACTGCCAAGTCATTTAAACGAAGATAAGATTATTAATTATATTACACCAGAAAAAGATGTTGATGGCTTTGGTATATCAAGTTTAGGATATTTAGCTAGCAATGAAGAGAAATTTATATCAGCAACACCATATGGTATTATAAAGTTATTAGAATATAAAAATATAGATATTAGAGGCAAAAACGTTGTCATAATTGGTAGAAGCAAGATAGTAGGTAGACCTTTAGCACTAGCTTTACTTAATCGTGATGCTACTGTTACAATTACGCATTCTAAAACTAAAAATTTAAGAGAAATAACTAGGAATGCTGACATTTTAATTGTTGCCATAGGTAAAGCAAATTTTATAAAAAAAGAAGACATAAAAGAGAGCGCTATTGTTATAGATGTTGGAATAAATCGTATTGATGGTAAAGTAGTTGGCGATGTTGATTTTGAAAGTTGTAAAGAAAAATCTTCATACATCACTCCTGTACCAGGTGGTGTAGGTCCAATGACTATAGCAATGTTGCTAACAAATGTAGTAGAAAGTTTCAAAAGAAGTAAAGGAGAAAA
Source organism: uncultured Bacilli bacterium (assembly GCA_948999435.1). Lineage (GTDB taxonomy): Bacteria > Bacillota_I > Bacilli_A > RF39 > UBA660 > Caccenecus. The sequence continues at coordinate 2,996 of CARJCM010000072.1, read as the reverse complement.
GAAAAATGGATAAGAATATTAAAGAAGCTTTAGAGAAAGAATTAAAAAGACAAAACGAAAACATTGAGCTAATTGCCTCAGAAAATTATGTATCAAAAAGTGTTATGGAATTACAAGGAAGTGTATTTACAAATAAGTATGCTGAAGGATATTCAGGCAAAAGATATTATGGTGGTTGTGTAAATGTTGATAGAGTTGAAGATTTAGCAATTGAATATGTTACTAAATTATTTAATGTTAAGTATGCAAATGTTCAACCTCATAGTGGTTCAAGTGCTAATATGGCAGTATATCGTGCTTTATTAAAACCAGGCGATGTTGTATTAGGTTTGAATTTATCACACGGTGGACATTTAACACATGGGCATGATATTAACTTTAGTGGTTTAGATTACAAATTTATTCCTTATAGTTTAGATCCCGAAACTGAAATGTTAAATTATGATGTCATAAGAGAGTTAGCACTTAAAGAGAAACCTCAAATGATTGTTGCTGGAGCAAGTGCTTATTCTAGATTTATGGATTTTAAAAAATTCAAAGAAATAGCTGATGAAGTAGGAGCGCTATTATTTGTTGATATGGCCCATATAGCAGGCTTAGTAGCAGCAGGTTTACATGAAAATCCTTGTCTTTATGCTGATGTTGTTTCATCAACAACTCATAAAACATTAAGAGGCCCAAGAGGGGGAATAATTCTAACAAATGATGAAGAAATAATTAAGAAAATAAACAAAACTATTTTTCCAGGAATTCAAGGTGGACCATTAATGCATGTTATTGCTGCAAAAGCTCAAGCATTCTATGAAGACTTACAACCAGAATTTAAAGAGTATGGCAAACAAGTTATCAAAAATGCTCAAGCTCTAGCTAACACTTTAGAAAGTGAAGGTTTTAAAATAATATCTGGCGGTACTGACAATCATTTAATGTTAGTAGATGTTAAAGGAAATTTAGGAATTACAGGTAAAGAAGCTGAGAAAATATTAGATAGTATTCATATCACAGTGAATAAAAACACAATACCTAATGAAACAGAGTCTCCATTTAAAACTAGTGGCATTCGTTTAGGAACTCCTGCTATGACAACTAGAGGTTTAAAAGAATCAGATTTTATTCAAATAGGAAAGATAATATCCAAAGCTTTAAAAAATAGAGATGATGAAAAAATATTAAAGGAATTAGACCAACAAGTATTAGAATTAACAGCAAAATATCCTATATACAAATAGGAGGCAATATGAGTAAAGGCAAATTAATAGTAATTGAAGGAACAGATTGTTCTGGAAAGCAAACACAAACTGATGAACTTGTAAAAAACTTAAAAAATATGGGTTTAAAAGCCATTAGTTTTAGTTTCCCAAATTACGCTTCTCCTACTGGAGAAATAATAGGAGAATACTATTTAGGGAAGAATAATAAATCTTTATTTAAAGAAGGTATTGAAAATGTTAATCCTAAAATATCCAGCCTTTACTATGCAGCTGATCGTGCATATAACATCAATATTATAAAAAAGTATTTAGAAAATGATTATATTGTTATATTAAATCGTTATGTTGAATCCAATATGGCTTTTCAAGGTGGAAAAATCAAAGATATCAAAAAAAGGCATATGTTATACGAATGGCTAGATAATCTTGAATTTGTTTTACTTGATTTACCAAGACCAGATATGGTATTATTTCTTTATCTGCCATATGAACAAGTATGTATTTTAAAAAAATCAAAAGGAAAAGCAGTAAATGAAAATTTACTTCATATGGCTGAAATAGCTTATTTTGAACTTTCAAATATTTACGACTATCAAAAAATAAACTGTTTAAAAGATGATGAGTTAAGAAGTATTGAAGATATATCAAAGGAGATTTTAAATAAAGTAGAAGATTATTTAGAAACGGAAGTGTAATTATGAATTTAGAAGATTTTAACTATGATTTACCAGAAGATAGAATTGCTCAAACTCCAATTAAAAAGCGTGATAATTCTAAATTACTAATATTAAATAAAGAAACTGGTGAAATAAACCATCGCCAATTTAACGAAATAATTAACGAATTAAATAAAGGTGATGTCTTAGTACTAAACAATTCTAAGGTAATTCCAGCAAGATTAATTGGTAGTAAAGAAGAAACAAATGCAGTTATTGAACTTTTATTATTAAAAGATTTAGGAGATAATAAGTGGGAATGTTTATCTAGACCTGCCAAGCGTTTAAAAATTGGCACAATAATTAATTTTAGTGGCAAATTAAAAGCTCGAGTAACCGAAAAGTTAGACGAAGGCATAGTTAGAGTTGAATTAATTTATAATGGTATTTTAATGGAAATATTAGACGAATTAGGTGAAATGCCACTTCCACCTTACATTCACGAAAAATTAAATGAAAAAGATCGTTATCAAACAGTTTATGCTAAAGTACCAGGTAGTGCTGCAGCTCCTACAGCAGGACTACACTTTACAGATGAATTACTAGAAAAAATCAAAGAAAAAGGAATCGAAGTATTATTTGTCACCTTGCATGTAGGTTTAGGAACATTTAGACCAGTTGAAGTCGAAAATGTTTTAGAACATCACATGCATAGTGAATATTATGAAATGGATGAAAAAACAGCTGAACTTTTAAATCTAGCTAAAAAAGAGAACAGACGAATTATTGCAGTTGGTACAACTTCTACTAGAGTTTTAGAAACTATCGCTCATAAATATAATGAATTTAAAGCTTGTACAGGGAACACCGATATATTTATCTATCCAGGTTTTGAATTTAAAGCTATAAATGGATTGATAACTAATTTCCATTTACCAAAATCAACATTATTAATGTTAGTCAGTGCTTTATCCAGTAGAGAGAAAATTTTAAATGCATATAATGAAGCCATAAAAAATAATTACCGTTTTTTCTCATTTGGAGATGCGATGTTTATTAAATAAAGCAAAAAGAGGTTCAATGTCAAGTAGTGTTGGTGAGACCAAAAACAAAAGATAGATGAACTTGC
>CARJCM010000071.1 GCA_948999435.1 uncultured Bacilli bacterium | reverse complement strand
TATTATATCAAAAAACCACACCTTTGTGGTGCGGTTCAAATTTTAATTTAGGAAACAAGAACTTAATTAGTTCTTGTTTATAAGAAATTCTGATAATAATTCAGGATTTTTATTATTTATAACAATATCATATATGATATTAATTATTGGCATATTTATTTTACGATTCTTAGTTAGCTCTTTTATGGAAAATAATGTATAATATCCTTCAGTAGTATTTTCCTTTAAAAATTCTTCTATTTCTTTTTTACTACTTTTTTTACCTAATAGTAATCCGAATTTATAATTACGACTTTTAGGGCTAGAACAAGTAAGCATTAAATCTCCTATGCCAGCGAAAGATAATATTGTTTTTGGATTACACTCTAACTTAAATAATAATTCTTTAATATCATGAAGAGCTTCTGTTATTAGAAAACATCTTGTAGATTCGTGATATCCAAGTCCATCTAAAATGCCAGAGGCAATGGCTATAACATTTTTAATGCTACCACATATTGCAGTTCCTTCTATGTCATGATTTGTTCTTAATTTTAAAAGAGGGCTTGCTAGGGCAGTTTTAACAACTTTCTCTACTTTTTTAGAGGTAACTGCTAAAGATAAAGCACATGGTTCTCCATTTATAAGGTCAATCGCAAAAGTTGGCCCTGATATAATACCAATATGTTTAGTTTTTAATACATCTCTTACTATATCAGATAGAAAAGAGCAAGTATTATTTTCTATTCCTTTACTAGCAATACAAATAGGAGTGTTTTTGGAAATACTTTTTAAGTTTTCGCATACACTTCTAACATATTTAGTTGAAGTAGCAATAATAATTAATTCTGTATTTTGGATAGCGTCTAGTATATTATTAGTTAAGACTATATTCTTAGGAATAGAAGCATCCGTTAGAGGTTTTAAATCGTGATTTTTTTGGAAATGTTTTACTAGTTCTGCGTTTTCACTCCACATTGTAATATTATGATTATTTCTACTAATACTTAATGCGATAGCAGTAGCATATATACCTGTTCCTATTATACTTACTTTCATTGGTTATTCCTCATTTCATCATATAATTTATTTAAATTCATTTCATATTTGTTATCTTTTTTGTGATAATATTTGCGATTTTTTAGTTTATCTGGTAAATATTCTTGTTTGACATAATCATTTTTATAATTATGGGGATATAAATATTCTGAACTTGGATTTATTAAATGTCTTGGTATTCTACCAGAATTGCCTTTATTTATATCACTTACGGCTTCATTTATAGCTAAGTAGGCACTATTGCTTTTAGGAGATAAAGCAAGTTCAGTTACAACTACACCTAGAGGAATTTGGGCTTCTGGTAAACCTACTAATTCTGCTGCCTCAATAGCGGCCATAACTTTAGGCCCCATAGCAGGATTAGCAAGTCCTATATCTTCATAAGCGATGACACTCATTCGACGATAAATGCTATCTAAATCACCAGCGACTATAAGTCTGGCTAAATAGTGGAGAGCTGCATCTACATCACTTCCTCTAATAGATTTTTGAAAGGCACTTAAAACATCATAGTGACCATCTTCATTTTTATCGTGAAAAAATACAGGTTTGTTGTTTATTTTTTTTATTTCTTCAATATTAATTAAATGATTATTAGTTGAATAATAAGCTATTTCTAAAGTATTAATTGCGGACCTAAAATCACCACCACTTAAAGAAGCTATATATTCTAAAGACTCATTATCTATTTTGATATCATCTAATAACTTACAAGCACGTTTTAACCCTTCAATTATATCATTATTGTCTAATTCCTTTAATTCATATATTCCGCATCTGCTTCTAATAGCTGGATTTATTTTATGATAAGGATTAGAGGTAGTAAGTCCAATTAAAATTATTAATCCTGATTCAATGTGAGGTAATAATATATCTTGCTTATCTTTATTCATACGATGGATTTCATCTATTACTAGAATCATTTCACCATACATTTTAGCTTCTTCAATAGCAATATCAAAATCAGCTTTATTATTGGTAGTGGCATTTAAAAACTTGTGACGAATATTTAATTCATTGATAAGTGCGTTTGCAATACTGGTCTTACCAATTCCAGGTTTTCCATATAAAATCATTGAAAATATTTTGCCATTTTTTATTAGATTTGATAAAACTTTATTTTCGCCTAGTAAATGTCTTTGACCAATTACTTCAGATATTTTAGTAGGCCGTAATTTGTTTGCTAAAAGTTCCATTGTTAATCACCATAAATATTATAACACAATTTATACGTTTCGTGATATAATTTAGAGTAGGTGATATAACTTGAAAGATTTAGAGGATATATTTAAAAATAATAAAGAATTGGAAAGATATGTAAATGAATATTTATATACTGAATATAATACTTCGAAGAACACAAGAGATTCTTATCTTTATAATTTAAAAGAATTAGCAGAGTTTTATAATAATAAAAATATAGCTTATTTAGAAACAGATGATATCCAAGAATATTTTAGAAAACTTACTCATATAAAAGCGCGAACTAAAGCTCATTATCTTACAGTATTTAATAATTTTTATAACTATTTAATTAAAGAAAATATTATACAAGTTAACCCTTGTGAAACAATTAGAATGCCTAAATTAGAAAAGAAACTTCCCGAATATTTAACTATTGATGAAATAGATAAATTATTAGATATCAAAACTAATACTGCTTTTGAAAAAAGAAATAAAGCAATGCTAGAAATGCTTTATGGGACTGGTATGAGAATAAGCGAACTTATAAATTTAACAATGAGTAACTTGTATTTAGATGATGATATGGTTAAAGTGTTTGGAAAGGGTAGTAAAGAACGGATTATTCCTTTTAATGAATATGCTAAAGAGTGTTTGATTGATTATTTGAATTATGGTAGAGGAGAACTATTAGGTACTAAAAATTCTGAATTTGTTTTTATTAGTAGTAGACATTCAAAAATTACCCGCCAAGCTTTTTTTAAAATCATAAAAAAATTATGTGAAGAGGCTGGAATTAAAAAAAATATTAGTCCGCATATTCTTAGACATTCATTTGCTACTCATCTTTTACATAATGGAGCAGATCTTAGAATTGTACAAGAACTACTTGGGCATAGTGATATCTCCACAACACAAATATACACTCATCTATCTAATGAAAAGCTGGAATCAGAATATGATAAACATCCTTTTAACACAAAATAAAAGCCACATAAATTCGTGGCTTTCTTTTAGTTTTTTAGAGGAGTAGTAAAATTAACGACTTTCTCTATTTGAACGATTACTTTCTTTTCTATTGTTTCTAGAAGATTCATTATTTCTTGAATTTCTTGAACAACTCTTAGAATTTCTTTCGTTCTTATTATTTTTATTATTTTGTTTTTGATTTCTCATTTTCTTTTCCCTCCCACTATTATTATGGTTTAATTATAAGCTTTAATTCATAAACTTTAATGGTGATTATATGGAAATTATTGGCGCTTTACTAGTATCTACCATTGCAGGTCTTTCAACAGTTTTAGGTGGGTTAGTTATTTTCTTTAAATTTAAAGAGGATAATATTGTAAAATTTATTACAGGTTCTCTTGCTTTTTCTCTTGCTATTATGATTGGCATTAGTATAACAGATTTAATCCCTGAATCTACCTTTGTTCTTCTTAAAAACTATGGAATAGAGAAGGGGATTATACTTTCTTTCGCTTCTTTTATTATTGGTATTATTTTAATTCATTATTTACAAAGGTTAATAAGAAAAACAGAAATAAAAAAGAGTGATTTATATAAGCTTGGTATTCTTAATATGCTTGCATTAATACTTCATAATTTGCCTGAGGGTGTTGCTACTTTTATGAGTTCATATAAAGACATGTCAATGGGTATTAAGCTTGCAATGGCAATCGCTTTTCATAATATTCCGGAAGGTATCAGCATTGCGGTTCCTATTTATTATGCGACTAATTCTAAAAAAGAAGCCTTATTTAAAACTTTTTTATCAGGGATTGCTGAACCTATTGGAGCGTTACTTGCTTATATATTCTTAAGTAAATATATAACTGATAGTCTTATTAGCTTAATACTTATATTAGTTGGTGGGATAATGATTACACTTGCTATTGAAGGAATTTTACCGAAAGCTAAAAAGTATAATCTAAATAAGTATTTATATATAGGTATGTTTATTGGTTTTAGTTTAGTATTATTTAATTATTTTGTCTTTAAATAAATTATAAAACATGATAAAATAATTAAAGGAAAGTGATTAAAGATGAGTTTGTTTACAAAGATAAGTCCAACAATAATAATTGACGGAAAAAATTTAGAAAAGCATATATCACAATTAGAGAGTTTAAACAACTTAAATGAAGAAGGGCAAAAGATTAGAGATACTGAATTAAAATCGCTTAATATAGGATTGTATGGAGAAAAGCAAATACTATTTGAACTTATAAACAGTAATATACCAATGTATATTTTTCATGACGTTTATTATGAATATGAAGGTTTGAATGCTCAAATAGATTTTATTATTGTTACAGAATACAAAATTTTTGTTGTTGAGTGCAAAAATATAATGGGTAATGTTATTATTAATAATGGTGGTAGCTTTATAAGAGAGTTTAATGGTAAGAATGAAGGAATGTATTCGCCTATAACACAAAATCAACGTCACATAGACTTACTTGTTAATTTGCAGAAATCTAGACAGAGTATCATTGG
>CARJCM010000070.1 GCA_948999435.1 uncultured Bacilli bacterium | reverse complement strand
TTAACAATAATTATATTTGGCATTAATTTTTATGTCAAAATAAGTACTAACAAATTAATAATTAATAGTGATTCTAAAAAGTTAGATAAAGCTGATTGTGTTTTAGTACTCGGAGCAGGCATCTGGAATGATGAACCAAGTCCAATGTTAAAAGATAGATTAGATGTTGCAATAAATTTATATAATGATAAAAAAGTTTCCAAAATTATAATGAGTGGAGACCATACAAAAGAAAATTATGATGAAGTAAATGTTATGAAAAAGTATGCCATAGATAGGGGAGTTAAATCTGAAGATATATTTATGGACCATGCTGGAATTTCTACTTATGATAGTATTTATCGTGCTAAAAATATTTTTAAAGCTAATAAAATAATAATAGTTACACAAAAGTATCATTTATATCGAAGTTTATATATAGCGAAGTGTTTAAATATTGATGCTTATGGAGTACAAGCTACACCAAAAAAATATAGTGGTGATTTTGCCAGAGAAGTAAGAGAAATATTAGCAAGAGACAAAGATTTTTTCAAAAGCATCTTTAAGCCTGAATCAAAGTATTTAGGGAGTGCTATGCCTGTAAATGGTAATGGTGATGAAACTAATGATAAAAAGGAATTTTAAGTATGATAGAAAAAGTAAAAGAAGAAGTTAATGAAATATTAAAAGAAGAAGAGTCAGGTCATGGCATGGATCATATAGAAAGGGTATATAAATTATCAATAAAATTTGCCAAAAAAGAAAATGCTGATATAGAAATAGTTAGTTTAGCAAGTTTATTACACGATGTTGACGATTATAAAATAGTTGGTAAAGAAAATAGAGATAAATTTATAAATGCTAGAAGAATTATGGATGATAATAAAATATCTCAAGATAAGCAAGAAAAAGTCATAAATATAATCAAGAATATGGGTTATGGTAAAAGTTTAAAAGGAATTAGACCTAATTGTCTTGAAGGTATGTGTGTAAGTGATGCTGATATGTGTGATACTATTGGCGCAATTGGTACGATAAGAGCTATTTTATATGCTGTAAGTAGCAAAGGAACAGGTATAATTTTTGATAAAGATATTTTTCCTTTAGTAGACATTGATGCTGAAACCTATAGTAAATGTGGAACAAATTATGGTAAAGAAGATACAGCTATTAATCATTTTTTTGACAAATTATTAAAAATAAAAAGTTTAATGATGACTGAATCTGGTAAAGAAGAAGCGAGAATAAGACATAAATTTATGATGGAGTTTCTAAAAGAGTTCTTTTATGAAGAAGACTTAGCTGAATGGAATAAATTTTTTAAAGAATATATAAAGAATATAAATTAATAATAGTTATACTAAAAATTGGTATAACTTTTTTTTATTGTTTCATAATAAAAATGGAGGTTACTTATGAATAAAGATGAATATAAAAAATTAGTTAAGAAACACACACCAAGAGAAGATAAATTACATAATACAATTTATGCTTTTCTAATCGGAGGTTTTGTAGGATTTATTGTTGAAGGGATAATTCAAATGTTAATGAATATGTTTGATTTAACAAGAGTAGTAGCAAGCACATGGACATGTTTAATTGTGATATTTAGTGCTTCATTATTCACTGCCTTAGGATTCTTTGACAATTGGATGACAAAAGCCAAAGCAGGGCTTTTATTGCCAACAACGGGTTTTGCTCATTCAGTCCAAAGTAGTGCCCTAGACTATAAAAAGGAAGGATTAATAACAGGCTTAGGTTCAAACTTTTTTAAACTTGCTGGTTCAGTAATTTTATATGGTATACTAAGTTCATTTATTTTCGTGTTATTGAAGGTGATTATTCATGGCTAGTAAAAAATTTACAAATGTCTATATTAAAGATAATTTTGCTATAGTAGGACCACTAGAAAGAGATGGTTTATTAAAAAATTATGATTTCTCCATGGACGATTATTATTATGGTGAAAGAACATTTGAACAAGCTGAGATAAAAATGCAAAAAGTAGTAATGGACAATCTTCTTTTACATAACAAACTAACTGATAGTAAAATAGATTTATTAGTTGGCGGCGATTTATTAAATCAAATATGTATCTCAAATTATAATGCTGCCAAATATCGCATTCCATATTTAGGAGTATATAGTGCTTGTGCTAGTTTTATAGAAGGATTAATTGTCTCATCAACATTTATTGAATCAAAACAAGCCAAAACAATAGTTAACATTACCAGTAGTCATAACTTAAATGCTGAAAGACAGTTTAGATATCCTGTAGAATATGGTGCTATCAAAAAGCATACAACAACTTTTACAACAACAGGAGCTTGTGCTACCTTACTTACTAATGAAGTTACTAACATTAAAATAGAGTCTGCTACTATTGGTAAAGCATTAGATATGGGACTTAATGATGCTAATAACATGGGTGCTATAATGGCTCCAGCTGCCGCAGAAACTCTTGCGACTCATTTAAATGAAATGAAAAGAAATGCTAGCTACTATGATTTAATACTAACAGGAGATTTAGGCAAAGTTGGAAAAGAATTATTCTTAGAAGTTTTAAGACAAAGCCATAATATTGAATTAAAAAAATATATAGATGCGGGATGTGAAATATATACCAATAATCAAGAAACATATGCTGGAGCTAGTGGACCAGTTGCCTTACCATTAGTATTATTTGATAAGATATTAGGTTGTAAAAAGTATAAAAAAATATTAGTAATTGCAACAGGTTCATTACAATCTGTCCAACTTGCTAATCAAAAACTTGGAATACCAGGAATAGCGCATGCTATAAGTTTGGAGGTAAGTTAATATGACATTTATATGGGCATTTATAGTCGCTGGAATATTTTGTGTAATCGGACAAATTATTTTAGATAATACCAAATTAACTCCAGGACATATCACTAGTATATTTACAGTACTAGGAGTCGTACTTGCATTCTTTGGCTTGTATGATAAATTAATTGAGTTAGCAGGTGGAGGAGCATCTACAATAATATCTAACTTTGGTTATCTTCTATATGATGGAGCCTGGGAAGGTTATCAAGCAAGTGGTTTCTTAGGAATATTTACTGGAATGTTCACTAAAGGTGGCGCAGCAGTTGTAGGAGCGGTAGTATTCGCAGCCTTCTTTACACTATTCTTTGATCCAAAAGATTAATAAGCAAATGTTAAAATCATTTGTTTTTTTATAAAAAAATTCCTAAAAAGGAATTAGAAATTTATATATTTAGGATTATCAACTTTACCTAAAAGATAATCAGCACTAATTTTATATTTTTTACATATTTCATAGAGAAAAGGAGTAGCAATAAAATTACGACCACACTCATAATTAGCAATAGTCCCATTCGCAACATTTAACATTTTAGCTAAATTAACTTGAGTAATTTTATTATCTTTACGAAATTCTTTTAATCTTTTCACAGATATTTCTAAATTAATAGAATTACTATTATCATAATTTTTAATATTTGTAAATTGAAACAAATAATCTATTGAAACATTAAAATAATTACTTAATACATCTAAGTGTTTAATAGGAATAATCTGATTTTCAGTTTCATAAACACTATAAACTCCACGACTAATATTTAAAACATTAGAAATTTCTTCTTGAGTAATATTTTTTTCTTCTCTAATATCTTTTAATTTTTTGCTATATATCATTATATCTCACCACAATAATTTTCTCATATTAAAACAATAATAAAATGTTATGCATAATATTGTGAGAATCTTGTTGACAAATAGTATATTCAATATTATAATTTTAGTATAAATGATAAATTTCTAATATAGTTGAGCGCTCATTATTTAGAACTAGAAAGAGTGATAAATAATGCAATTTGAAAGAATAAGAAAAAATAAAAAAAGAAAAATTGTAATAGGAGGTATATTATTAGTATGTGTTATATCAGCTATAACTATAACTACAACTAGAGCTAAATATAAATTAACACAAAACTTAAAATTAGCAGAGGGAAATGTGAACTATAAGACTCCAGATTTAAACATGGTAGCAGTGTACCAAGGTGAGGGGAATAACGATACAGATTATACAGCCATAGAAACTGTACCAACTAGTGGCTATTTACTAAATAGTACAAGAAGCTATTGTGCAGTAGGGGGAACAAAAGATGCTACAATAGGTATAGCATATTCAGGTGGTAAGGTAACAATCTCAAATCTAGTAAGAAAAGGAACAAAATGTTATTTGTATTTTGATACTATAAAAGATACAACAAAACCAACAATAAGTAATGTAACAACAAGTATCACAAAAACCGAAATAAATGTAACAGTAAGTGCAACAGATAATGAAGGAGTAACAGAATATTGGTATCAATTAAATAGTAATGCTCCAGTAAAAGGAACAGGAAATACACATAAGTTTACAGGACTAAGTGCGGGAACAACATATTCAGTAAAAGTATATGTAAAAGATGCGGCAGGAAATCAAAGTGATACAACAACAAAGAGTGTCCAAACAACACCAAATGGACAAACATCAGATACTATTTTAGCAGGAATCACAGTAAAAACAGGAACACCAACATTTAGTATTATAGCTACTACAGATAAGGGAGTATATAAGGTAAGTGACCCGGTATATGGAGGATATTCATACTACTGGAGAGGAGCAGTAACAAACAACTATGTTAAGTTTGCTAATAAGTGTTGGAGAATTGTGCGTATAAACGGCGATGGTTCAATGAGATTAATCTATGATGGGGCAACATGTCATGCAAATGGAACATCAACTGAAGATAGTATAGCAGTAGCAAGTA
>CARJCM010000069.1 GCA_948999435.1 uncultured Bacilli bacterium | reverse complement strand
CTTTTGTATAGTGATAATCTAAACCAATTTCTCCAATAGCAACTATTTTAGGTTTTTTTAAATTATCTTCAATATATTTTATATCATCTTCAGTATACGTTTCAACATTTTCTGGGTGTATTCCTATAGCACCATACATATTTGGATATTTATCTATTAATTCTAATACTTCTTTATTACTTTTATTGTCACATCCATTGTTGATAACTCTATTAATACCAACATTTTTAGCATTATTTATTATATCATCTATATTTTCATAATACTCTTTTAATATATGACAATGAGTATCTGTAAACATATTAATCACCTTACTTTATTATAAATAAAAAGCTCTAGAACTGCAACTTAATTCTGAGCTTGAGTCTTTTTTTCTTTAACTCTTTTAAATACTTCTGCTTTTTGAAATTGTTCTCTTTCTCTATCTTCATATTTTTCTATAAAATTTTTTAAAGCGCCAATTTCTTCAGGAGATAGAGTTTCAGATGTGCTTAACTTTTTAATTTTTTCTATAAAAGCTCTTTCTAAATTTAATAGTCCTTCTATTGTTAAAAAGTTTGTTGACTTGTTTGTTATGGCTTGCTTATTGTGTTTTTTACTATTTTGCTCAATAATATTAATCATTCTTGATATAACAATAGTAATAACTTCAGGAGTTAATTTACCTTCAATTTTATAACCACTAATACATCTTCTAAATTCTCTTTTTCTATTTGTATATGCATATAGTTCAAAACTTCCATTAATGAATTCTAAACGATAAAAACCATTTCTTTTAGATGTGCTTTTTTTGATAGTGTAAAAATCTATATATCCATCTGTTATTGTTCCATTAGGATTTATATTGAATGTTGTATCCATCCCAGATTTAGATGTTAATGATCTTTGATATGATATTCTTGTATTAAAAAGCTTTTTTTCATAAATTATATGAGATGGTATACTTTCACTCTCTAAATATGGATGAGCTTCAAGAAATTCAATATCCATCGTTGGGTTAGCTCTAGAGTTTTCTATTTTAATTTTATTAAGTCCTTCGTAATCTTTTATACACATATCGTCTCTATTTAATATTAATTCCAATTTTTTACCTTCTTTCATAAATATAGTATCATATTATTTTTGAATGTCAATTCGTTCTTATCCTTTTACGAGAAAATTGATATTCTTTTAAAAAGGTATTTAATTCTGGGTAGGTATCTGTGATAGATTTTATAAGGTCTATAATACTTTTTTCTTCTCCCATTATTTTATTTATACTTGGAGGGTAGGGTATAAGAGTTTTGTTTCTAATACTATGGTTATTATTAATTTGATTTAATATATTAAATAAAAATGCTTCGATATTAGAAAGTGTTATGACAGAAATATCTTCTTTTCCTGTATAACATTCTTGCTTATTTAATGTTACAATATGTTCTAGATAATATGTGCTGGAAGTAATGGTTATATAGTATCCATCTATTATTCTAGTTGTGTTGGGGCGCATAATTTGATAACTAATTGTACCCGCTATTTCACTTGTATCTGATATTGTTAAATATCCTGAGAAAACTATATTATCTTTTAAGTAATAGGAAAATGTAAGATATTTGCTGGTATCATTAATTTTTTTCTTGAATTCAACTCTTCTTTTAAAAAAATTCTCACTAGCTTCTACTAAATGGATAAGAGTTAATGAGCTGTCTGCATGTAAAAAAATTTTAGTGTTATTTTCTTCTATTAATAAATATTGTCCATTATATATTATATTTTCTTCCTTCATAACTCCACCTGATATTATAATTCTATCATAGTTTTTTCTTCATTGTAAAGATTAGAAGTAAAGTTTAAGTATAATTGTATTTTTTGTTTGTTTTACTTTATTTGCTTTTGGTATAATAATAGTGGAGGTTTTTATTATGACTATTTATATTGGTGCTGATTATAGAGGCAGAGAATTAAAAAATAAAATTATTGGTTATTTAGAAAATTGTAATTATGAAGTGATAGATCCTTTTAGTGATGATAGAGAAGTAAATGATTTTACTGATTTTGCTTTCTCAGTGGGAGAAAAGGTTAGAGAAGATAAAAATTCTTTAGGTATTCTTATCTGTGGCTCTGGTAGTGGTGTTTGTATTGCAGCGAATAAAGTAAAAGGTATTAGATGTGTTAGAGCTGCAACGACTCAGGATGCTTTTTTAGGTAGAGACCATGATGGTGCAAATATTTTAGCTCTTGGTAGTGAAATTACACCTGAGATAGATTTAGTTAAAGATATAATTGATACTTTTATTAATACACCAATGCCTACTTTGGAACGTAGAATTAAAAGATTTAAACAAATAGAAAAATACGAGGAAGAAAACTAATGAGAATAGAAGTTTGTTTATATTTCTTTTTTACCTTAATGTCTGTTTATATCTTTAATGGGGTTAATTTTAATCAATTTATGAAAAAGAATAAGGAGATGGAAGCTAAATTGTTAGTTTTGTCTCTTAGCTTTGGATTGAGCTATTTACTTACTAATTTTGTGATGGATTTTATTTCTTGATTTTTTAAATACTTTAGTTTATAATAACTTTCCGAGAGAGGGGAATTTATATGAATATAAGACAAGAATTGATGGCAGCTCGCACAATTTTAGAAACTATTAGAGCAGCAAAATGTGATATGCCTACAAAAATTTCAGGACAAGAAGCAGTTTTCGGAAGAATGCTTGAAGCACAAGCTCCTAAAGCTCTAAAACCATCATTAGTTGCAGTTAGTGATGCTAACAGGGATATGTTATATGTGGAAAGATTAAAACAAATTTTAAATTGTCCACAAGCTGCATCTATAGATAGTGAATATAGAGGTAGATAATTATTATGTCAATAGAAGAATTAACTAGAGATAAAGAATTATTACAAGCATTAAAAAGCTTGCCTATTGCAAGACTTAATTTAATTACTAAAGCATCAGTATTTCCTAAACATTCGAAAGAAGATATTATTGCTTTAATAGGTAATTTGCCACCAGAAGTATTAACACAGAATTTAACACTTCTTGGCTGCAATGAGGATTTTATAAGAGAAATTCTAACCCAATTTAATGGGGATTATGAACCAGAAGTTTCAAATCAAAGATAAAAAAAATAACGCCGATATTGGCGTTTTTATGTTTCAATAAACATAGCTCTATCATAATTATTATAGTCTTTTAAAATATTAATTTTAGATTTGGGAAAATACTCTAAAGCTATTTTTTTTATGCCTTGGGCTTGAGTAGCACCTATTTCAAATATGATAGTACCATTTTTATTTAAATAATTATTAGCAGTTGATATTATTCTTTCATAGAATTCTAAACCATTATTATTAGCATATAAAGCTATACTAGGTTCATATTTAGTTTCGGGAGAAGTATATTCATCATATTTAACATATGGTGGATTGGAAATAATACAATCATATTTTTTCTTAGGGATATTTTTTAAAATATCTAATTTAAAATAATTTATATTAACATTATTTTCTTTTGCATTTATTTTGGCAGTATTAAGAGCTTCTTCACTAATATCACAAGCATCTATTTCTAAATTAGTATGCTTTTTTAATGAAATAGCAATGCAACCACTTCCAGTACATATATCTATTAAAGATTTATAATTCTTATTTTTTAAAAATTTAATGGTATTATCTACTAAAACTTCAGTTTCAAATCTAGGTATTAATACATTTTCATTAACGTTTATTTTAGTATTGTAAAAGTCTACATATCCAATTAAATATTGAATGGGATAATTATCTTGTAATTTCTTCTCAATTTCATTAAAATTATTAGGATATAATTCTTTTAATAATTTTAAATCAGCAGCGCCAATATTATTTAAATTCATATTTCCCACATACTTTCTAAAATATCAAGTTTATATGCTAGATTAACACAAAAGTTTTTACCATATCTTTTTTTAAGCATTTCAAATCTATTAATAAAATCATTTACATCTAATATAAATAAATCGGTGTATAAACTCAATATATCTTCTATATAATCAATATTATTTCTTTTTAAATAATTAATTATGTTTATTATATTATTGGTATCTAACTTTAATAATAATTCATTATCATATGTTTCAACTATATTATTTAAACTATCTTCATCTAATATCTTATTTAGATAATCCATTTTCAAGTTCTCTTTCTTTTGCTACTAGTTGCTTTAAGTTTATGCCATATCTTTTTAACATAATTGAAGGAGCAATATTAAATAAAGGGTTTAGTTTATCACTTATTATTACAGAGATATTATTTTCCTGCATATAATGGTATAATGCTTTAATTTGAATTGGTGATAAATTAAGACAAGCTATAGTTATATATCTTTCTAATTTTAATTCCTCCATAGTTTCAATAACACTCTCTATTTTATTTATTGATCTATTCCAAATGCTTTTTGATAATAAATGACTATATAAACTATTTTCCCAGATTTTAGAGTTTATTATCGCTCTTACATTGTCTGGATTAGAACTCCAAATAGTTGATGTTAAAAGAGGCATAAATAATTCTTTTTGTTTTTCTGTTAAATTCGAGAATATATTAAATATCGCTTTTACATTGTCTGGATTAGAACTCCAAATAGCTGATGTTAAAAGAGGCATAAATAATTCTTTTTGCTTTTCATCTTTACTTATTTTAGAAAATATATTAAATATCGCTTTTACATTATCTGGATTAGATTTCCAAATATTTGATGTTAAAAGTGGCATAAATATCTTTTCTTGCTGTGCTGTTAAATTTGAGAATATGTCAATTATTACTTTTACATCTTCTGGATTAGAATTCCAAATATTTGATGTTAAAAGTGGCATAAATATCTTTTCTTGCTGTGCTGTTA
>CARJCM010000068.1 GCA_948999435.1 uncultured Bacilli bacterium | reverse complement strand
ATGAAGAGGGCAGAATAACTATCAAAGGAGAGAATAATCCCTTATATCAAGGAAGAACTAGTACTTATAATGGCCCCGGAATTAAAAAAGAAGATATTAAAAATATTTTCAAAAGGTTTTATAGTACTAATACCACTAAAAATAGTGTTGGCATCGGTTTAAATATGGCTAAGTTAATAATTGAAAAACAAAATGGCAAGATTGAAGTAGAAAGTGAGCTTAAAAGATTTACTACTTTTAAAATAATATTCCCTAAAAAGAATTACTAAATTAGACAAATTAATAAAAATATGCTAAAATACATCTTAAAAAAGAGGGGATGTTTGTAAAAATCTTTTTAGTAAAGAAGGTTAAACTTTAAACTCTTAAGAATAAAAAAGTATAAAAATATTAATAAAGAAATAAAGGTGAAATGAATTATGAATGATTATGGACAATTAGTACCACTAAAACCAAAAGTTAAATCTGAAAACTATTATGAAAGACTAGGATTAAGTATGAATGCAACCCAAGAAGAAATAGTTGCATCATATCATAGGCTAGCTAAAAAATATCACCCTGATTTAAATCCTAATGAAGATACTAATAGTATTATGAAAAAGATTAATGAAGCTTATGAGATATTATCAGATTTAGAAAAAAGAAAAGAATATGACAAAACTCTAAATAAACAAAATCCAGAACCAACCAATAATATTGCTTATAAATCATATACAAAAACGAGAGAAGAAAGTGAAAGTGATTTAGATAATTGGTTAAAGGATTATCTAAATTCCAGAAGACATTTAGCAAATCTATATGAGAAGTATATTAAAATAGAAAAAACAAATATTGCATTGAGACATGGATATATAACACCTAATCCATTAGATGTTGCAAGAGCAGATTTATTATTAAAAGAAATAATAAAAGAAATTACTTCTTTATCAAATAAAAATGGCACAAGACCAACTGGAACATTATCTTTTTTACTTGCAGAATTAGAGCCTATTTATAATACAAAAGTAGGATATCGCCACGATTACATACCTATTCCACCAGAAATAGACATTCGTATAAATTTACTTTTAAGTGAAATAGAAAGTTTCATAAAAACATATTCGGAACCTAATAATGAGTATTATCAAGAATTTTTAAAATATATTTTAAGAAAATATTTAGAAGTTTGTGAAACTATTGCTGATTATGGTTGGAGACATCCTTCTTATAGCTTTAATAATTATTTAAAAGAAAGTTTTGAGAATATTATAAAAAATAATAAAGAAGCCATAAATAAAATATTAGAAGGAAAACTAGGAAGATAGATATTTAAAAAAATAAATTAAATATGGAGACGCTATGAAAGAATATATAGATATACTAGATAAAGATGGTAATAGCAAAAAAGCAGAAGTGATTTTTCGTTTTCGGGATGAAGAAAACAATGTTTTTTACATAGTTTACCAATATAACAATGAATATTTTGCTGCTAAATATGATGATATAATTGGCACATCCAAATTGGATGCAAATTTAAATAATAAAGAATTAGAAATGCTTGAAAAGTTATTAAATAAATTATAGGGGGATAATGCATGAAAAAAATATCCGTTAATAAAAATGATTGTTCTTTTGAAAATAAATATAAATTTGAGGATATATTAACTCGAATTAAAGCATTAGGTGGAAGTATAGTAAAGAATAGTAAACAAACCTTTATTATGGGAGTTATGGTAGGGTGTTTAGTATTTTCTGCAAGTAGTATATACAATTTAGGAACAGATTTAGTAAAAGCGGTAGAATATTATAGCACTAGTTCTGAAAATGATAGAAACTTAATAACTAACAATGATGCAATTTTAGAAGAACTTAATAAAAAAGCGATAGTAGTAGCAAATGTTAAATCAACAGTAGAATCAAAACATCATTTTAAAGATAACTATTTATTTGATAACGAAGGAAATATTGTTTTTTTAAATTGTTTAGACAAGCCTATTTATTTTGTTAATTGCAATATTAATCAGAAAACTTTTCAAAATATTCAGTTATTATCTTCTAAGACTAAAATAATAAGTTTTGAATCAGTATCAATAGATAATAACTTTATTAAATATCTTCCTAATACCATAGAACAGATATCTCTAAATAACTGTCATTATATTACAAATTTAAATGAACTTCCTAAAAGATGTCCTAATATAACTTGCATAACATTAAGGGCTAATTCATCTTTAAATGACTTAAGTTTTATTTATGAACTACCTAATTTAAAGGAAATATATCTTTATGATTCAGCATATGTAACTAAAGAATTACTAGATTATTTAATAAGTCATAATATTAAAACTAACATAAGTGAACAAGACATTATTAACTCCGAAACAACAGATAATATAATTAATAGTATTATTACACCTGATATGAGTGATAAAAAGAAAATACAAGCCATATGTTTATATGTTTTAAATACTGTTGAATATGATATAGAATTAAGTAGAAAAAGCAATGAGCAACCATTAACATGTGTTTTAGAAAAAGGCAAAGGTGTGTGTGCATCTTATGCTTATTTAACAAATATATTACTAAATAAAGCAGGCATTAAATCTTTTGAAATAACTAATGATAGGCATGGTTGGAATATAATAAAATTAGATGATAAATATTATTATATTGACACAACAAATATGGACGATAGTGATTTTTATAATTTCCTATTAAAAGTTTTAAATATATCAAAATATTATATTATTGATACTGAAGCTACTTTAACAACACCAATGAGTTCACCATCAGATGAAACAACAATAATTCCTTTATCTTTGATTGAAGACATTCAAGTTGGAAGAAATGACAAAGACCTAATTGAGAAATATGGAGGTTATATCGGAAATATTAGTGTTATAATAGGAGCAGTTTTATCTTGGCTATCAATAAGATATGCACCATTTTTACTAAGAAAAACAATTAGTGATACATCTGATTTATACTCTTCTATTAAATATGATTATAAGAGTGAACTTAAAAGAATAAAAGCTCTTAAATAATATTTCTATCACTAAAGTTAATAAATAAGTTATATTGATTTTTAAAATAATTATAAAATATAAATAAAAAATGCCTATAAATTCTACATTCACAAAATATGACTAAATTGTCATAATAAAAGTCACTTTAAAGTCACAATAATTTAATATACTATTTAATGAAAGGAAAGAAATATTATGGAAATATTAAAAGTTGAAAATTTAAACAAAACATATAAAAGTGGTACTATAGAAGTAAAAGCCTTAGATAATATCAGTTTTAGTGTTGAAAAAGGTGACTTTGTAGCTATCGTCGGTTCAAGTGGTTCAGGAAAATCCACTTTACTTCATATTTTAGGAGGAGTAGATAGACCAACGAGTGGTAAAGTATATTTAAATGGTAAAGATGTTTATAAATTAAATGAAAATAATCTAGCTATCTTTAGAAGAAGAGAAGTAGGATTAATCTATCAATTTTACAATTTAATACCTATATTAAATGTTAAAGAAAATATTACCTTACCAGTTTTATTAGATGGTAAGAAACCAGATACTAAATATTTAAATGAGATTATCCATACTTTAGGATTAGATAATAGAGTTAACCATTTACCAAATGAATTATCTGGAGGACAACAACAAAGAGTGTCAATTGGAAGAGCTTTAATGAATCATCCAGCACTTTTACTCGCCGATGAACCAACTGGAAACTTAGATTCTAAAGCAAGTAGTGAGATAATGGAATTATTACAAGTATCTAACGAAAAATACAATCAAACAATTATTATGATTACCCATGACAAAAACTTAGCGATTAATGCTAAGAGAATAATCACAATTAATGATGGTAAAATTATAAGTGATGAGAGAGTGAACTAAAATGAATATTTTAAACAAGCTTACTCTAAAGCACTTAAAGATGAACAAAAAAAGAACTTTAGTAACTATAATTGGTATTACGTTATCTACGGCTCTAATGGTTGGAATAGGATTATTAATATCCACGGTTTTAACAACAGAGCGTCTAGCAACAGAAAAAAATCATGGCGCTCACCATTTTACAATAACTGAACTATCTAAAGAAAATTATCAAACTTTAGAAAAAAATATTAAAATAGATAGTATGTACTATTATAGTGGAATTGGTTTTGTATCCTTAGAAAATTCCAGTAATCCATTTAGACCCTATTTATATGTAACGGAGGCTAGTTCTAATCTTTTAGAAAAATTAAATATAATTGAGGGAAGACTACCCGAAAAAGATAATGAAATAGTTTTAACTAAAGAAGCTATTGAAGATGGAAATTTAAAAGTTAAAGTTGGCGAAACAATTAGTTTAAATATAGGGAAACGTTACTATAATGGTGAATATTTAGGAAATACTAATATCCCTATTCCAAGGTATGAAGATAGTGATGATATTATAAAAAATGCTGAGACATTAGAAGATACCAAGATAAAAGAATATAAAGTTGTAGGTATTATTGAAAGAACATATTATGAAGATTATGAATCAGCAGGTTTTATGTCTTTTACACTAAGTAGTGATTTACCTAGTGAAGTAGAAGCTTTTATAAAACTAAAAAAACCTAAAGAAACATATGAGACAATTAAAGAAATAGCAAGTAATATTAATATAAATGAAAATAATTTTAATGCTAATACAAGTTTATTATTTTATTATGGAGCGACAAAATATGATAATATAAATAGTACTTTTTTACCTTTAATATTAATCGCTTTATCAGTAATATCAGTAGGATGTATCGTAGTAATATATAATTCTTTTGCTATATCCACTATGGAAAGAAAGAAAAGCTTTGGTTTGTATTCATCGATTGGAACAACAGGTAAACAAATTAGAAAAACAGTTTTATTTGAAGCTTTTATCGTAGGTAGTATCGGAATAATACTAGGTATATTAGGAGGTTTCTTAGGAATATATGTAGTTGTTGAAATATTAAACTATTTATTAAAAGATGCTGTAAATATGGAATTTATCTTTAGTGTTAATTTAACTTACCTTTTAATACCATTAATATTCATGTGCATGGTAATATTATTATCAGCCTATCTTCCTGCTAAAAGAGCAGGCAAAGTAACACCTATTGAAGCGATAAGAGGAAATGATGATATCAAAGTAACAAGAAAGAGTTTAAAAACTCCAAAAATAATCAGTGCCATTTTTGGGGTCTACACCGGATTTGACGAGACATACAAGCGTATGGGTGTGGGCTTCGACA
>CARJCM010000067.1 GCA_948999435.1 uncultured Bacilli bacterium | reverse complement strand
ACAGACTTATTTCAGTTAATTTATTAAAAACTGAAATTCATTTGAAAATTGGCAAGCACAAAAATCGTTTAGACAGAGGACTTGTCAAAAGTCCTTTTTTATGATATTATGAATATGTCAAGGAAACTTGCATAAAATAAAAAAGGAATACCTAGTTTTGCAGAGTTAGGTACTATTCCAAAATAATTTTGTCTAGTACCGATTTATATAGTTGGTACTATTTTTATTAAAATGACTAAAATCACAATAATAAGGAGTATTATGATAGTACAAAGATATTTCTCTGATTTTCTCATAATTTCACCTCCTTCCACTTTAAAAGTAAAGGAGAATAGTACCCAAACTAACTAAATATTCCTACAAATATTATACTATTAGTGATAGATAAAAACAATCAAACAAATGAAAAATTAATTGATATAGTTATTTAAGTGGAAGTTGTTGTATATGAATAGTATAATTAATAAGTTTTTATTTATTATAAATATTAGATGTTAATATGCATTGCTTGTAGCAACGAGCTATTCTTTATATAATTATTGTAAAGAAAGGAGTTGCATATATGTTAAAAGATAACATTAAAGCAATAAGGAAGTCAAAAGGTCTTTCACAAGAAGAACTAGCTATAAAGTTAAATGTAGTAAGACAAACTATTTCTAAATGGGAACAAGGATTATCAGTTCCTGATTCAGAAATGTTGATTTCAATATCAGAAGTTTTTGAAACTTCAGTTGGCACTTTACTTGGAGAAAATATTTCAGAGTCTAAAACAGATGATTTAAAAGCAATTTCAGAAAAATTAGAAGTTATAAACTTACAATTGGTTCAAAAGAAACGCACAAGAAGAAAAATGATTAGATGGCTATTAATTTCTTTATGTTTAATTATTGTAATTATTTTTGCTTTCTTGTTTTTATTAAATAGTCCTTATTTTAGTTGGGATTATGATATTCCAGAAAATGCTGTTTTAGGAACTGTTTTTCATTCTTTTGAATGGTTATTTATTAGGATTGCACCAGTTATTTTTATTATAGCTATTATTGGAATTGTATTGACACTTAAGAAAGATTAAAATTTAAGAGTATTAGCATATATAGTTAATGCTTTTTTGTTTTTGTGGTATAATATTAATATTACCAGAATGTGGTTAAAATAATAGTGGTGGTTATAATGAGAAGAAAGATTGTAATATTTATAGGTATTTTAAGTGTTTTATTAATAAGTATTTTCTTTTTAAATTTTAAAAGCGAAAAAAGTCCTGATTTAAAAGTAGATAAATTTATTAATGAAGATGTTGATAAAGATGAATTATTAAAAAAAGTAAATAATAAATTAAATAGTATGTCTCTTGATGAGAAAATAGGCCAATTATTTGTGATAGCTTGGAGAGATTCTGATACTTATGATGACTTGTATAGATTATTTAGGGATAAAAAGCTAGGTGGTTTTATTCTTTTTAGAGAAAATATGGATACTTATGATAAAACTAAAACTTTAATATCTAATTTGCAAGCTTATAATGATATACCTTTAATTATTAGTATGGATCAAGAAGGTGGGCTTGTTCAAAGACTTAAATATTTAAAAGATGTTAAAGCAACAGATATACCTTATATGTACTATTTAGGTAAAACTAAAGATGAAAATTTAGCTTATCAAGTTGGTAAAGTTATGGCAAGAGAACTTAGAACTATTGGTGTTAATGTTGTATTTTCTCCAGATATAGATATTTATTCTAATCCTAAAAATACTGTTATAGGAAAAAGAAGCTTTGGTAGTGATTATTTATTAGTTAATAAAATGGCGGGAAGTTTAGCTAAAGGATTAGAGGAAACAGGTGTTATTCCAACTTATAAACATTTTCCAGGACATGGGGATACTGATGTTGATTCACATGTAGATTTACCTATTATAGATAAAAGTTATGAAGAATTAAAAGATTTAGAATTACAAACATTTTCATATGCAATAAATAATAATGCTAAATTAATTATGATAGGTCATCTTGCATTACCTAATATTACTGGTGATAATACACCAGCATCTTTATCAAAAGTGTTAATAACAGATGTTTTGAAAAAAGATTTAAATTATAATGGGCTTGTTATAACAGATGCACTTGATATGAAAGCTTTAACAAATAATTATACACAAGAAGAGATAATTGTTAAATCTATAAATGCTGGTGTTGATATTTTACTTATGCCTGAGGATATAGAGAAATCTTTGGAATATGTAAAAAATAATATAAGTGAAGAAAGAATTAATGAATCTGTTAAAAAAATATTGATGTTTAAATATAGTTATTTAGAAAACTATGAATTACTTGATAAAGATTTTTTAGGATGGAAAGAACATAAAGATATTATTTCAAAGATACCTATTAAAGATTAATTTATAGAGTCTTGCATATATTTTTAATTAGTTGTATGTTATAATATTTTAAGAAATTGGTGATTTTATGGATCAAAAAGAATTGAAAAGTAAATTAGAAGTATTAAATAGTAAATTACTAGATATTGGGAGGTCTCTTTGACATAGATAAATTATCTATGGAAAAAGCTCTGCTTGAAAAAGAAGTAAATAAAGATGATTTTTGGAATGATATGTCCCATGCTAATGCTACTTATCAACATTTAAAGCATATTAATAAAATTATAGATGAATATCAAGATTTATTAGATAGAATTAATATAGGGTTAGAGTTACTAGATATAGATGCTATTAGTGATGATGAATTATTAAGTTTAACTAATGATATTTCAAGGTTAGAGTTAGATACTTTGCTTTCAGAAGAATATGATGGTAACTCTTGTTATTTAGAAATACATCCAGGAGCTGGTGGTACAGAGTCTTGTGATTGGGCAAGTATGTTACTTAGAATGTATGAAAGATTTTTAGA
This sequence comes from uncultured Bacilli bacterium, assembly GCA_948999435.1. GTDB lineage: Bacteria > Bacillota_I > Bacilli_A > RF39 > UBA660 > Caccenecus. The sequence continues at coordinate 2,567 of CARJCM010000067.1, read as the reverse complement.
TAAAAATAATTATAATTATAAAATTGTGGATAAACAATATGGTGATGAAGCTGGTATTAAAAGTGTAACTTTATTTATAGAAGGGAATTATCCTTATGGTTATCTTAAAAGTGAAAAAGGAGTTCATCGGTTAGTTAGAATATCACCTTTTGATTCGAATAAAAGACGTCATACTTCTTTTGCATCTGTGAATGTGACTCCAGAATTTCAACAAGATATCGATGTGGAAATAAAAGAAGATGATTTAAAAATTGATGTATATCACTCAAGTGGTGCAGGAGGACAATCGGTAAATACATCTAACTCGGCAGTAAGAATAACTCATTTACCAACTAAACTGGTTGTTACTTGTCAAACGGAAAGAAGTCAATTAAGAAATAAAGAGACAGCAATTAAAATGTTAAAGAATAAAATTTATCAACAAAAATTAGAAGAGCAAGAAGCAGAAATTAAAAAAATCAATGGAGATGTTAGTAACATTGATTTTGGAAGTCAAATAAGAAGTTATGTTCTAGAACCTTATAAACTTGTTAAAGATCATAGAAGTAATTTTGAGAGTACTGATCCTTTAAAGGTTTTGGATGGAGAAATTAAACCTTTTATGGAAAGTGTTTTAAAACTGAAATAGTTTCATTGGAAAACTATTTTTTTATGACATTTTGGACAGGTTAATTTAATTTTTTTGTTAGTAATATCTTTAATGTTATGCATAAGCTTTATTAATTCAATTGGTATTTCCGTATCATAATTACAATATTCACATTTTATTTTTGTATTGGTTTTGAATTTTTCTAATTCTCCATCTTTAGGAATTAAATTTAAAATAGTCGTATTAAGTGCATTTGCAATATTATTAAGTGCAGTTATGGAGAATGTTTGATATGTTTTACTTTCGATGTTAGCAATGAACGACAAAGAATAATGGGTTATTTCAGCCAATTTTTCTTGGGTTATTCCTAGGCTTTTACGCCTATTTTTTATTTTTTCTCCGATTAAATTATATAGTTCTTCGTCACTGTACATATTGCCTCACATGTACATAATAACATATTCCTTTGTCAAGCTTTGTCACATTTTGTAATTATCTACATTTTTTGGAATTAATTTACCACCACACTTTGGACAGGTGAAAGTTGGATAGAGTTCTTTAGACTTACCAACAGCATAAATAAATTCAAAAACATCTATTACTTCCATGGGCATATCTAACTTATTTGAGCAATCTTTACAGACATATTCCATACTTTTCAATGTTTCTTCACTTCCTAAATTCGTGTTATCATAACAGATTTCGTGGAGACCAACACCTAATGCAGCAGCGATGCGCCATAGAGCACCTAATGAAAAAGTTTGATGGGTGGAAGATTCAATGTTAGCAATAAATGATGGTGAATAATTTACTAATGTTGCTAATTCATCTTGAGTTAAGCCACGCATTTTACGGTATTTTTTTATATTTTTTCCTACAAAACCATAAACGTAGTTTTCGTCGTTCCTATTATACCTCATGATACTACCACCTACTACAATAATAATTATAATATCCAATGGTTTAGAAGTTACTAACACAAATAATAGAAGTTTATAAAAAAGTTCTACAAATGGTAGACTTTTTTGTCGATATGTGATATATTTGAAAAGAATAAAGGAAGTAGATGTTGATGAAAGGAGAAAAATTATGAAATTTGAGACATTGAAAACAAGAAAATTTGCAACAAAAAAACAAATAATCATAGGTAGTACCGCGATTGTTGTTGTTCTTGTTGCTACTCTGACCTTCTTTCACACTTTTGCAAAATATCAGGTAACGCAAGACCTAAAATTAGCGGAAGGAAATGTGAATTATAAGGTTTCAGACCTAAACATGGTAGCAGTGTACCAAGGCGAAGGAAATAGTGATACAGATTATACAGCTGTAGAAACTGTACCAACTAGTGGCTATTTACTAAATAATACACGAAGCTATTGTGCAGTTGAGGGAACAAAAGATGCTACAATAGGTATAGCATATTCAGGTGGTAAGGTAACAATCTCAAATCTAGTAAGAAAAGGAACAAAATGTTACTTATACTTCGACACTATAAAAGATACAACAAAACCAACAATAACAAATGTAACAACAACTGTGACAAAAACAGAAATAAATGTAACAGTAAGTGCAACAGATGATAAAGGAGTAACAGAATATTGGTATCAATTAAATAGTAATGCTCCAGTAAAAGGAACAGGAAATACACATAAGTTTACAGGACTAAGTGCGGGAACAACATATTCAGTAAAAGTATATGTAAAAGATGCGGCAGGAAATCAAAGTGATACAACAACAAAGAGTGTCCAAACAACACCAAATGGACAAACAACAGATTCAATATTAGCAGGAATTACAGTAAAACCAGGAACACCAACATTCACAAATGCAGCAACAACAGATGAGGGAGTATACAAGGTAAGTGACCCGGTATATGGCGGAACAAGCTACTATTGGAGAGGAGCGGTAACAAACAACTATGTAAAGTTTGCTGGAAAGTGTTGGAGAATTGTGCGTATAAACGGCGATGGAAGTATGC
>CARJCM010000066.1 GCA_948999435.1 uncultured Bacilli bacterium | reverse complement strand
AATAAGAGTAGAAAAAGCTAATGAGTATGGCTTTCCAACATGAATTAGACCATTTAAACGGAATTTTATTCGTTGATAAAATAGATTCTAAAAACCCTTATAAAAACGCTAATAAATATCGAGAAATTTAAAAAAAGAGTTCAATAAAGACTCTTATTTTTTTATTTTTAAATGCTTTCTAAATTAACGCTAACTATCTTACTTACGCCTGACTCTTGCATTGTAATACCATATAATACATCAGCATATTCCATCGTTCTTTTTTTATGTGTTATCAAAATAAATTGACTAGCATTTTTCTTTTCTTGCAAATATTTACCAAATGTATCAACATTAGCTTCATCTAAAGCTGCTTCAACCTCATCTAATATACAAAATGGACTAGGTTTAATATTTAGTATTGCAAATAAAACAGCTATAGCCGTTAAAGTTTTCTCTCCACCAGATAGCAATACAATTGAATTAAGTTTTTTGCCTGGTGGTTCAGCTTCAATATCAATACCAGTATTAAGTAAATCATCTGGATTGGTAAGTTTAAGAGTTCCTCTGCCACCCTTAAATAATTTTTTAAAAACCAAATTAAATTCCACACTAATTTTATCAAAAGTTTCTTTAAATCTTTCAATCATTATTTTATCCATTTCATCGATAATATTGTTTAATTCTCTACTTGATTCTTCCAAATCATTACTTTGTTTAAGCAAAAACTCATAACGTTCATTTACCCTTTCAAACTCAGCAATAGCACCAATATTAACTTCTCCAAGTTTCATTATATCTCTTTTTAAAGTATCAACCTTTGTTCTTGCTATCTCATCAGGTATTTCCAGTTCATAATTACTAGTTGCATATTCATAAGTAATGGAATAATTCTCAGATAATTCTAACAATAAATTATCAAGTTTAACATCATATTTACCCAATTTAACTTCTTTTTCTTTCAAATTATTTTGAATACTATTATAAACAACATTAGTTTTATGATATTTACTTTCAACTTCATTAATTTCTAAAGCTAATTCTGATTTTTGTTTTTTAAGATTATTTAGTTCCTGAGATAATATTTCTTTTTCACTAGCAACCTCATTAGCTTCTTCTAAAATACTAACTAATTTTTTATCTAGCTTTTTATCGCCAATATCTTCATTACCTTTAATCTCTAATTCTTTTTTATTTAAAGCTTCTTCTAAACCTCTAATTTTATTAGTACGAGTATTAAGTATCTCATTTAATGCAATTAATTGTTTAGATTTTTCTTCTTGATTTTTCTCTAATTCCTCAAAACCATTACTAAAGTCTTTATAATCTTTATTTAAATTTTCTAATTCAATTTTTGTAAGTTCTAACTTTTCTTGTAATTCATTAAGTTTAAGTTTATCATTTAAACCATTATTATTTTGTTTAAAAGAACCGCCAGTAATTGAACCGCCAGAATATAATATTTCACCATCTAAAGAAACAATTCTATATTTATAATCTAATATTTTACCAACTTTATTTAGAGTATCAATATTATCAACCACAATAACATTACCAAGCTGATTTTTAACAATATTGTCATATTCTTTATCATATTTAACTAGTTCACTCGCAATGTTGATAATACCTTTTTCATTTCTTATTAAACTTATATCTTTATCTGGAATATCTCTTGGTTTAATAACATTAAGGGGAAAGAAAGTTGCCCTTCCTAAATGATTAGTTTTTAAATAATCAATACATTCTCTAGTAGCCGCTTCATTTTCTGTAACTAAAAAATTAGCTGAAGAACCTAAGGCTGTTTCTATAGCAGTCACATACATATTTTCCATTTCTAATAAATTACCTATGGTATTATGAACCCCTTCTAAACGCATATTATTTAAAACACTTCTAACTGCATTAGGCATCTTGGAATTATTTTTAATATTATCTTCTAATATTTCAATTTTATTTTCTAAAACTAAGATTTCTTTAGCATGTTCATTTATATTATTAAGCAAATTATTTTTTTTCACTTTTTCTGTAATCAAATCATTATCAATTTTATCTTTAGCAATCGATAATTCTTTAATATCATTAATTACTCCTTCAAGTTTAGCTTGTTCTGTTGTAATATCTTTTTTTATTGCTAGTTGCTCTTCTTTAAGTTTTATTGAAATTTCTTCTAATTTTTCACTACCAGTATCATACTTTTTACGTTCCATAGTAACTAACTTCTCAGCTTCCAAACTAGCAAGATTTTCTGTTAATTTTAAATATTCACTATTTTTAGAACTTATAGTTTCATCTAATTTTAAGTTTTCTAATTTTAGTTTTTCTAATTTTGTATTATCTTCAGTATTTTTAGATGTCATACCCGCTAGTTCTTTTTGTAAAGATTCTGCTTCTGCTTTTATTCTTTTATAATCAATATTTATTTTAGAGATATCACTTGCTATCAAAGCAATTTCTATATTTTTAAGTTCATCTTTCAATGCTAAAAATTTCTTAGCTACTTCACTTTGTTTTTTTAAAGGATTAACACTTTTTTCTAGTTCTTCTATTACCAGTTTAACTCTTGCAATATTTTCCTTAGTTTTCTCTAGTTTTTTTAAGCTAACTTCTTTTCTTTTTTTATATTTTAAAACTCCTGCAGCATCTTCAAAAATAGTTCTTCTTGATTCTGGTTTACTATTTATTATATCTGAAACACTACCTTGAGAAATAATATTAAAAGAATCATTACCCGCGCCTGTATCTAAAAAAAGGTCAGTCACATCTTTAAGCCTAACTTTACTATTATTAACAAAATATTCATTTTCACCAGTATTATAAATAACTCTTTTTACTTCAATTTCATTAAATTCACTATTTAAATAATGATCACTATTATCAAATACTAAAGATACATATGCTCTGGTATGAGCTGGTCTTGATTTAGAGCCTGAAAATATTACATCACTCATTGTATCACTACCACGAAGAGATTTAACCGATTGTTCACCTAAAACCCAACGTACAGCATCCACAATATTACTTTTACCACTGCCATTAGGTCCTACTACTGCCGTAATTCCATTTTTTATTTCTAAATCTATTTTATCTGCAAATGATTTAAAACCAAATGCTCGAATGTTTTTTAAATGCATGTAAATCTTCCTTTGCTTAAGCACACTTCTCTAAAGCATCTCGCGCTGCTTGTTGTTCTGCTTCTTTTTTACTTTTACCAATACCTCTCCCATAAACAATTCCATCTATAACTACTTCAAATACAAAAGTCTTATCATGACTAGGTCCTTCTTCACTTACTAAAATATACTCTAAACTTTTTTTATCAGTTTGAACCATTTCTTGTAATCTAGATTTATAATCTCCCAAGAATATATGATGTTTTTTAACATAAGGTTCTAATATTTTTAAAGCATAATCTTTAGCCACTAAAAAACCTTTATCTAAATAAATCGCTCCTAAAACACTTTCAAAGCAATCTGCAATAATCGTATCATTAACATTATTAATCTGCCCATTTCCGACTTTAATATATTTATCAATGCCTACATCTTTCGAATATTGAGCTAAAGCTTCTTCACACACAAAACCCGCTCTAATTTTTGATAATTCGCCTTCTTGAGCTCCACTTAAATTATAAAAATACTCACTAGTAATAAGTTGCAATACTGCATCTCCTAAAAATTCCAGGCGTTCATAATTGCCACCACCATGTTCATTAGAATAACTACTATGAGTTAAAGCAAGCTCTAGTAATTCTTTCTTTGTTATTTCAATATTAAAAGGTTTTAAGAAATCCATCTATATCACTCGTTTCTTTATTCTTCTTAATTATAACAAAAAGGCAAAAAAAAATAAACACTTTCATGTCTATTTTAGCTTAAATCCATTTAGAAATATAAATCTTCCTTGTTTGGTCTTCCATAGTTTGTTTATAAATATTAATAATCGCATCAACAATGGTACGTACAGGATCACTATTTTTATTTTTTACTTTCATTCTAAAAATCTCTTTTTGAAGTGTTTTTCTAAAAAAGCAATCATCTACATACTTTCCCATTGTTTTATCAAGCAAACTAACCTTTTCAATATCATCTTCATCATCAATATTAATTTTAAAAATAAAATCGCGATATATTTTAACTAATTGTAAAGATAATGAGTCATCTTCCAAAAAATCAGTATTAATAATTCTATCAAAATTAGGGCAGTAACTAAGTATTACTTTATTATTTTCCATATCCTCTCCCCTTACTTACTTTACAATTTAATTTTACAATGACTAATTTAATTTGTCAAATACATTTTTTCTGGTTATAATATATATAAGGTGATTATTTTGAAAAAAACTAAATTAAAAATTAAAAAACAAGTATGGTTTATCTTAATTATTATTATTTTTTTAAGTTTAGGCATATATTCATTTAACAAAATACACGCAAAAATAGAATATAAAAAGACTAACGAATATAAACTTTTAAATATCGGTTATTCTAAAGAAGATATTAAGTCTCTTGAGGAAAAAACTACTAAAGAAATAGTTAAAAGTTTATTAAATAGTCCTAAAAATGAATTTTTACTTTCTTTAATTAATGAAAAGTATTATTTAAAGAAAAATTTATCAAGGTATTTAGCTTACAATCAAGAAAATGCTAGTACTCCTTCTAAAGAAGTAGTCGCATTAGTAAATGTTAATCGCGACTATGCCTATTATGACCACGATATTGATGCTGATACTTCTCTAAATGAATTAATGCTAATTAATAAATATCATAAATTAAATGAAGACTTTGAACCTAATGATTTAAAAACTGTAAGTAACAAATACTATTATGGTGATAATCATAAACTTCAAAAAATCGCTTATGATGCTTTCATAGATATGTGGAACCAAGCTAAAATTGAAGATATATACTTAATAATGAATTCTAGCTATCGTACCTATGAATCTCAAGTAAATGTTTATGATTCTTATAAAAATCGTAATGGAACTACCTATGCTGATTCTATCGCTGCTCGTCCAGGACATTCCGAACATCAAACTGGTTTGTCAGTAGATATTTTCAGTAAAGAAAACACAACAACTTCAAATTTCAAAAATTCTCCAGCTCATATATGGCTTCAAAATAATTCTTATAGATTTGGTTTTATTGAAAGATACCAAGAAGGCAAAGAAAATATAACTGGATTTAAAGAAGAAGCTTGGCACTATCGCTACGTTGGTGTTGAAGCAGCTACTTACATTCACGATAATAATATAACCTTTGATGAATATTATGCTTACTTTATTGAAAAGTAAGCTTTTTTAATAAAGAAAAGAAAAAACTCGAAATTATTCCCGAGTTTCAACACAAATTTTGGTGACCAGTACGGGATTCGAACCCGTGAATGCTGCCGTGAAAGGGCAGTGTGTTAAGCCGCTTCACCAACTGGCCATAAATGGTGGGACTGGGGGGACTTGAACCTCCGACCTCACGCTTATCAGGCGTGCGCTCTAACCAGCT
>CARJCM010000065.1 GCA_948999435.1 uncultured Bacilli bacterium | reverse complement strand
TTTTCATATGTTATCCCTGATTCTAAAGCAAAATATTTATGAGCACCACCTGCTCATACTAAAATATCGGCTTTAGTTTTAGGTAGTTTTAAGTTTTCTCTAATATAATTCATAACTTCTTCTAACGAAGTTGTGGCAAAATCCTCTGTTAAATCAGGAAATTTTTCCATAACATCTACAACGCCAATGCTACTATTTGTACTTTCTATTATTCCATTATCATAAATAGCGATTTCAGTAGAGCCACCACCACCTATCATAACTCCTAATCTTTTATTTGTTAGTCTAGTTACTCCTTTTACTGTTAATTCATTTTCTTGCTCTTGACTAATAACATGGAATTCTAGATTTGTTCTATTTTTAAAAGTTGTTAAAAACGCTTCTAATTCATCTTCTTTTAACATCCTAAATATACTTGTTCCACATACATAGATATTATCAGTTATATCCTTTAATTCATTTGTTCTTTCTATTAATAAATTAATATCTTCTTCCTTTAACTTCTTTTCTTTATCATAATTCTTTTTAAAATGGATTGTTATACCTGGCATTTTTTCTAAAGTCTCGCCATTAAATAAATCTACTTTGGTTACTGTTGAACCTACTTCTATTATTATCTTTTTCATGTAATACTCCTTTAAATTAAGTATAACAATGAAAATAATTTTTGACAAGAAAAAAAGGTTAGTCTATAATACATAACTATAAAAATGTGAAAGGACAAATCTAGCGATAGCTTGAGCATAGAAATTTCCTCTATTGATAGTTTTTTGATTTTCTTTAAGTATTTGTTCGCAATTTGAACAACATATCATTTTTCTGCTAATTTTTTAGCACTTACTGGGCAAAACCTAGCTCTATCACTCATTATTTTTCCTCCCCGAGGATTTTTGCCAGCGGGAACGTTATCGTTTTTATAAAAAAAGAGAGAGACTATATAGTTCTCCATTAAATTATTTTTCATAATATTTTTATTGCATATTTTGCTTCTTTTTTTGTGCAGTTATTTTTTTAGATGTGCAATTAATTTTTAATATTTATATAATAATATGTATATCTTCCATTACCTAGTTTAACTATCTTATTTTCATTTAATAGCTCACCTAGAGCTTTTTCTATAGTAGATATGCTGATATCAGGGCACTTCTCAGTAATTTCTTTTTTTGAAATTTTTGATAAACTTTTTTCTATAGTAATTAGTACTCTATCCTTAGCTAACATTTTTTTATTAGTAATGTACTCTACTCTATCACAAAATTCTTTATATGCATTTATTATAACACCTAAATAATATTCAACAAAAAAAGTATAATCATTTTTATTTTTATGCCAATCTTTAGATGAATCTTTTAGTGTTTCATAATAGCTTTCTTTGGAATTTTCAACTATTTTTTCAATACTAATATATTTTCCAACTATGTATCCACTTTGATATAACAATAAAAGTGTTAATAATCTGCTCATTCTTCCATTACCATCAGAAAAAGGATGGATAGATAAGAAATCTATGATAAATATAGGAATTAATACTAATGAGTCAATTTCCGCTTTTTTTATTTCTTCATTGTAAGATTCACATAAAGTTTCTATAGCATATGGTGTTAGAGCAGCTGGTACTGGTTTAAATCTTATCTTTTTATTACCTTCAATATCAGTTTTTTCAATATAATTATCTACTTGTTTGTACTTTCCTCCTATAGATGAAGAGCTATATTTATATAAATACTTATGTAGTTGAAGAATATAATTTGAGGTTATAGGAATGTTATCATAATTTTCATGAATAATTTCTAAAACATCTCTATATCCAGCGATTTCCTCCTCATTTCTATTTTTAGGTTTAACTTTATCATTAACTATTTCTTTAATTCGTTTATCTGTTGTTTCAATGCCTTCTATTTTATTTGAATATTCAGAACTTTTTTAGCTTCAATATATAATGTTTGTTTTCCTTTATATTCATGAATTATGTTTAACATATTTATTATATGTGGTGTATATATTTTTTAGCTTCTTTATTTAAGTTGAATTCTCTCATATTTTTTAATTGCATACAAACTGTTTCAATTGCATATTTTTTGTTGCATTTATGCAATTGTTTCTTTTCGTATATTTGGCTCCTTTCATATTTTTGCTTTTTATTTATATGTTTATTTTATCATATTCCATATTATTTTTAAATATTAAAAAGCCGTTACTTTTCACTCATAAATATTTTTATTATTCTTGCAAACTTATATAATATACTATTAGAATAGTTTATGGCTATACTTTTTCCTAAAGCTTTTCCTCCAATTGTTAAAGCGGCGATTAAACTAGTTATTACAAGCGTTACTGTAAATATATTTAATTTTAATTTTGAGGCTAAAAGTATACCGATAGTTCCTGCTGCTGTACCAGATAAAATGCCACATATATCTCCTATAACATCATTGCAAAAACTTGATACTTTAGAATTATTTTCTATTAACTTTAATGCTACTCGCGCACCACTTACTTTTTTGGCTGCCATAGAATGAAATACCTTTTTGTCAGCGACGGTTACAGATATTCCTATCATATCAAAGATTATTCCTAATACTATAAATAATAAAACTATTAATATGCTTAATGGTAAATTTATGTCTTTTAAAGCTGATTCAGAAAATATGGACATGAAAAAAGTAATTATAAAGGCAGTTATGGTTATTGTTACTATCCATTTATAATCAGCTTTTAAACTTATATTTTTATTTTGTTTTTTGGCTTTTTTATTGTATTTTTCTTTATTCTTCTTATCTTTCATATTTTCTTTCACTTTAATTATATAAAAATTTAGAAAATGGCGATTAAAATAATAAACTTTGCGACTTAGGTCAGGTTGGATTTCCCTTATTCTTGCCTATTCGTTACCAAATAGGTTGTTCCCATTTAAAAGAATAAATAAGGAGTTGCCTCTCTTATTACCTGATTGCCACTTAGTACACACTGCAATCTTACTTTAATATGCACTCTAGGAGTTTTCCTCGACAATACCCCCATTACTAATGCTCTTTTGCAATAAATGTTTCAAAAAGCAATACGCCTCTTTAACATGTACACGCCAAGATTTGTTGTTCTTTTATCCCCATTTATCACTCAAGCCAAGCTACACTACTCATAACTCTTCGCCACAAGTAGGTTCAAGCCTAGTTCATAGAAGATTATTCTTCCACAAAGATAGGTCTCCACGATAACTTGGGTCGATTATCATATGCCATTATGGTCGCCCAAGAAATCTTCCTCCCAGCACTCACCCTAAACTGGGCGTAAAAAGCAAGCACCAGAAGTTTCATAGATGTGCCCTTTAACGGTCTTTTAAACCCGTCTTCGTAATTTGTATTGACTAGAATAATGTGCCACCCTATATATTTATTATATCATATCATATTATATTTTCAATTGCTCTATTATATGCTTTACATTTAGTTTATTTCTTCATATTCTATTTTATTTAAATATAATCCATTTGGTAAAGCGGTACTAAATCTTTTTTCAACTTCATATCTTTCTAAAGCTTCTTTTATGTCTTCAATAGTATTTTTTTGCTTTTCAACATCTAGCATAGCTCCAACTAGATTTCTTACCATATAGCGATAAAAACTCTTACCTATAAATTTTATCTCTAATAATTCCTCTTTTATTGCAAAATCAATACTATATATTATACAATCATAATTGTCTCTTTCGCCTGAAACAAAATTTTGAAAGTTATGGATTCCTATAAAAAGTTTTGAGACTTCTTGCATTTTTTTAATATCTAATTTTCTATTTAATTGTAATTCATATTCAACTTTTAATGGATTATATTCTCCCATATTGATTTTATATATATACTCTTTTTTAGAAACATTAAACCTTGCATGAAAGTCCTCTTTTACTTTTTTTACATTAGTTATATAAACGTATGGCTTTATTAAACTATTTAAAGCTAGTTTTAAATGTTCTTCATCTATATTAATATCTAAATCAAAGCTTGCTTTCGCATCAAGAGCATGTACTCCTCTATCCGTTCTTCCTGCTCCTTTTATTTCTACTGGCAATTTATTAATAGTTGTTAATGCTTCTTCTAACTTTTTTTGAATAGTTGGCTCGTCATTTAATCTTTGAAAGCCATAAAATTTAGAACCATCATATTTAATACTAATTAGATATCTCATTATTATATTCTTTCTCCTTAATTCGATATACTCCTTTAAGTAAGTCTTTTATATCTTTGTAATCTTCTATTTTTATACCTTTGGCTCTTATTTTCTCAATAAAATTACTTATTATTGGTTTATCTACTAGTTTAACTAATTTAAAATAATCATTTTTTTGATAAGTGTTAATAACACTATCTTTATCCACATATATTATTTCTTCACATATATCCCATAAGAATGTTAAATCATTAGTGTATATTATTATCGTTTTATTAAAATCTTGAGAAAGCTTTTTTAATAAGCGCTTATAATTTTCTTTTTCACGATTGTTTAACTCTTTTTCAAAATAGTCAAGAACAATTATTTCTTTGTTGGCAATTAATTCTTTGGCTAGAGAAACTGCTTTAATCTCACCATTTGATAGTTCTGTTCCTTTTTTATTTAAAATACTATCATCAAGCATAACTAATTTTAAAGCATTTAATGATTTGGAACTATTTAAAAAATCTTTTGTAGTATTAGAAAACATCCCACCTCTAACAATGCCTATATTACTATTATTGGTTGTTAAATTAATATTACCCATTAAACCATATATTTTGTTTGGTTCTGTTTTTCCTATAATATTTGCTACTTCCATAAATCTTCCACCAAACTTTCTATGTCATAATATTTTTTATTTACTACACCATAATATTTTAAACCACTTGATAATTCTGTAATTAAAGGCATATTAAAACCTAATTTCTTAATTATCTTTTCTTCATTTAACACTTCTTTTGTTTGACCTTCCATTATAACTTTGTTTTCATGAACTATTATTAAATAATCTAAATATAATGTTTCTTCAATCTCTGTGGTATAGTTTATTATTGTTTTGTTTTGTTTTATTAACTCTTTTATTAATTTATCCTTCAACTCATTATCTATATAATTTAAAATATCATAAAATACAATTACTTCTTTTTCACTACAAAGACTTTTTAAGATATTTATTTTTATTTCATCATTATTAGTTAATTCGTCTTTTTTTGCTAATTCTAAACAATTATAACTATCAAGTATTTTTAGTGGAATATCATTAATATCCGTTCTACTTGTTTTTATTATGACTTCACAATTATTGTTGATAAATTCTAACATATCAACATTATAATTACTTCTTGATGTGTGTAATATTGTTGTATTTATTTTGGGAATGTCTTTATTATTTATTTTAAATAGAATTTCCATATTATCACCACTTAATTATTATATTATCAAATTATTGGACTTTTTTAAAGTTTTTATTTTAAATCTAGTATTTATCTAAAAAATATGATAAACTTAAACAAGTAGAGCGTTAGGACATAAATGCCTACTTAAGTTTTCTTAAATTGACATTAGCTTCTATTTTATCAACATGAATTTCATGGATAAAAATAGTTGTTGATGTCTTTTGTTTTGGTTTTCTAAATTTCTTTAAAAAATCAAAAATTGATTTTAAAATTGCTTTTAAATACACATTTTTCAATGACTCCTTTCTTACACAAAACCCCCAAGTCTCCTTAAGAGAGGTAATAAGTATGTCTTTGATTTAGTAGACATCATGCCTAACGCTCAAGCTTTACTTTATATTAAAAATATCTAAAAATCAATTAAATTTATGATTTAGGGTAAGATATGACTTATTCACGACAAAAGCCACCAAAATTCGACAAATAAAAAGAAGATAAACTTAATTATCCTCCATATTATCAAGAGCAAATTTAATTGCTTCAATCACAAATTTAGTAAAAGTATTCTTACCTCTTACTTTATTAATACTATCAAATAATTCTTTACTAAATCTTATATTTCTTGTTATATACTCTTCCTTTTTTTCTATTTTAAATTTATTCATACCAAAACCTCTTTTTTCATTAAACCACAACATATGGATTGTTTAAAGTACCATTTCCTCCTGCTGCAAATAGCGTATCAGCCTTCAGATTTATTACTGGGCGCAAACCATAAGTGTCATTTACCCAGTCGTCGGTGAGGAATCCATCACTCCCACGCACAAAGAACACATAAGCATAAGGACCATACCAACCACGCCACTCTACTGGAGACATGGTCCAGTAGTTCTGTCCATTGTATAGATAGTATGATGTATTATTTGTGTTCTTTCCTCCTGCAAACTCTACTTCATCTGCTGTTATTAATCCTACCTTTAAT
>CARJCM010000064.1 GCA_948999435.1 uncultured Bacilli bacterium | reverse complement strand
AATAATACATCATACTATCTATACAACGGACAGCACTACTGGACCATGTCTCCGAGAAACTGGAATGGCACTTATGCTCGCGTGTTCTTTGTGAATTCGGGTGGCTACCTCAGCTACGCCGGCGTGCACCTCGCTACTATTGGTTTGCGCCCAGTAATAAATCTGAAAGCTGATACATTGTTCGCAACAGGAGGAACAGGAACACAATCAAATCCATACGTAGTCTCATAGAGATACGTATGGAAGTGAAACACTAACAAGAGAGTGTAGAGTGGTTCAAAATGACTCTTCGTTTTTGATTGGCACTTTACTTGTATTAAAGAAAATTGATGGAAATATGTAACTTTTGACTTGATATGTATGTTGTGTCTTAATGTCAAAAGTTACATTAAGTAAATGTAAAGGAGAAGCTTGATTAATAGCATCTTGCCTATAATGCTTCTTTTCTAGTTATAGGCAAATATTATAATACTATAGAGAGTTTCTCTCTTTTTTTGTTTTAGTTTTGTTTTTGTTTCATATAATTTAGTGGTGATATATATGGATAAAAAAGATTCTTTTAAATTGTTTGCTAAAACTCATCCTGAACTTATTAGTAGTGTTAAGTCTGGTGAAGCTTCATGGCAAAAGTTATATGAAATATATGATATATATGGGGAAGATGATAGAGCTTGGAATACTTACTTTAATAAAAGTACGTCTACTTCTAATACTTCTTTTAGTGGAATTTCGGATATAGTTAAAAATATTGATATGGAAAGTGTACAAAAACATATTAATACTGCACAAAAGGCTTTAGGTTTAGTTCAAGAATTAACGGGTAAAGGAGCTAGTGTAGGTGAAATAAAAACACCTGTAACACCAAGGCCTATTAATAAATTTTTTGAGGATTAATTATGCAGATGAGGGCTTTATTAGAAATAAAGAAAGATAAAAAAATGTGGGATTTATTAAAAATTAATTCTTATTGGATTAAAGATTTAAATAGAAATCCTACTAATATAAAAAGATTTAAAGATGATATGAAAGTTAAATATAAACTTAGAACTACTGATAAAATAAGTGATGCGATTGATAATATTGATTTAATTAGTAATGTTTTAGGAGCTTTAAAATAAAATTTGAGATTATGACTAGTCTCTTTTTTAATTTATTGTTATAATTGTTAAGAGGAGAGAAGCTATGGAAAAATTTATACCTGATATGTATCAAAAAAATATATATGATATTAATTATGATTTACTTAAGAAAAAGGGAATTAAATGTCTTTTATTTGATTTAGATAATACTATAGTACCTGTTAAAAGTGATAAACCTAATAAAAAAATAAAAGAGTTTTTTGCTTATTTAGAACGGGATTTTAAAGTTATAATTATATCTAATAGTAATAAAAAAAGATTGATACCTTTTAAAGAAGGGTTAAATATAGATGTAGCTTGTTCTAGTCACAAACCTTTTAAAAAGAAATATGTAAAAATTATGAAATTATATAATTTTAAAGATTATGAAATAGCAGCGATTGGAGATCAACTTTTAACTGATATATTGGGTGCTAATAGAATGGGAATAACTTCAATACTTATTAATCCAATTGGAGAATATGAAAAATTTGGAACTAAAATTAATAGATTCTTGGAAGGGTTTATTAAAAGAAGTTTAAAAAAGAAAAATATTTTAGTAAAGGGGCATTATTATGATTAATATGGAATTGGAATATCGTAGATATTTAAGTAAATATTTTAATTTAAGAAGTATTTATAAAAGTGCTGAAAGTTTTAGCGATGGTTTAGCAATTGTTGAGAGTGCAGAAGGTTATGGGGCGATTAGTAAAGACTTTAATGAGGTTATTCCTTGTGAATATCACTTTTTATCACCTTTTAGCGAGGGTCTAGCCTATTTTGAAAAAAAAGAAAATGGTCAATTGATTAAAGGATTTATTAATAAAGATAATGAAGTTGTATTTAAATTAGATAGTAGTTATGAGTATGAAAGCGGTTTTAGCAATGGGGTTGCGATTTTAAAAAGAAAATGGTCATATAGAGAAGGTTATTTATATTATTATGTTTCAGAATCTGGCAAGATATTTCCAAACCACAAAGGTTTTACAAAGGCTAAACCTTTTTCAGAAGGCTATGGTGCAGTTGCAATGGATTCATGTGGTTATGAAGCAAAATTAGAATGGGCTTTTTATAATAGTGACTTTAAGGTTGTAGATAAAGGATATAATTACTTAGATGCTTTTAAAGGTGGAATAGCTTATGCTAGAAAATTTCAAAATAGTGGATTTATAGACACAACAGGTAGATTTGTAATCAAATATGACAATGATATAAAAGATGGTAATACTTATTATGATGCAGATAGTGAATACATTTATGTTAGTGTTCCATCTAAGCGAGATAGATATATATTATATTATTATCAAATAAATAAAAAAAATGGTAAAGTTAGTGAAATTTCTTCAGAAAGATTTGAAGAGAAGATAAAAAAGCATAGGAATTTTACTTGTGAAAATAATAAAGATACAAATAGAATTATTGATAGCTCTAATAGAATAATATTCGAATCGAATAGTATTTGGCTAGATGAGTTTAGTGAGGGTTTGTGTTTGTACATTGACGATTATGAACATAGTAGAAAATATAATATTTATGGTAGCGATGAATTATTGATTAAAGATATTGGTTATATTGATGAAACAGGTCAAAGAAGACCACTCAATAATATCGTTGTTCCTATAGAGTTAATTTATGAAAAAAAATTATTTAAATATCAATTACAGGACGGCTTTTCTGTAAAATATAAACCACTTTATGACTTAGGAAGTTTTATTTTATGTGTAGATAAAAGTGGCTGTTATTTTTTTAATAAAAGTGATGAAAAATATTTTAAAATTACTGATACTGCTCCAAAGAAGGTTTTCTTCAGCGGAAATGTATTAGGTATTGATAATAAAAAGTTTATTATTGTTGGTGAGGAAATAATTGATATTGGCGATATTTCTATAACAAATGTTGATGTGAAACCAGGAATCTCTTGTTCTGATATTTTATCCTATGAGGAATTTAAAAATGAAGCTATAAAAAATCCTCATTTTATAGAAGGTTTTTTAGAGAAAAAGCAGATATCTCTAGTAAAAGAAAATATTGTAAGTTCATCAAAAAAGGCTGAAGAGGAAAGTAATAAATTATACCTTGTTAATCAAGCAATTCAAAAAACTATGGCACAACTAAATACATTATTAAGCTTAAAACAATCTTTAATAAATGCAATTGATGAAACTACTTTTGATAGATATATAATTGATAGAAATATGCTTTTATTAGAGAAAGATAATCATTGGATAATTAACCCTGATTTATATGGAGTATTGAGATTTTTTGATTTAAGTGTAATTGATTTTACTAATGTTGCAGTTAATGGAGTTGATTTTTCTTATTCAAATGCTAAAATAGATCCGCAGAAAGTTTATAACAAAGATTTGAGGGGTGGAAACTTTATGGGGATGCAATTTATTGGAGCTTCTTTTCAAAATGTTAATATCTGTGGAGCAAATTTTACTGATTGTGTAACCGATTTTACAGATATGAAAGATGGCTCTATTTATGATGATTATACAATTTTTCCTTCGGAAAGGAGTCTATAATTTATGGATAAGAAATGTATTGGTTGTGGCCTTATTTTACAAAATTCTAATAAGAATGAAAAAGGTTATACTCCTAATATAGATAAAGAATATTGTATGCGTTGTTTTAGACTTAAAAACTATGGGGAAAAAAATATAGATGAAAAGATAAATATGGAAGATATATTTAATAAGGTGAATAAAGGTAAGGGTGTTGCTTTCTTTTTTGTGGATTATCTTAATATTAATAATTATACTATTAATTTATTTAAAAAAATTAACTTAAAAAAAGTTTTAGTAATAAGTAAAATCGATATTTTAAGAAAAGATATGAAATTTAATAAAATAAAAAAATGGTTGGAAGATGTTTATAATATAAATGATGATATATTATTTCTTAGTACTAAAACAGGTTATGGGGTTAATAGTATTTTAAATTATTTAGATAATATAAATATTAATATGGCTTATATAATGGGTATTACTAATGCAGGTAAGTCAACTTTTATTAATAAACTTTTAGCACTACATAATATAAATAAAGAAATACTTGTTAGTGATAAACCTAATACAACTTTAGATTTTATTCCAATACATATAGATAATTATAAGATATATGATACTCCAGGTTTA
Source organism: uncultured Bacilli bacterium (assembly GCA_948999435.1). GTDB lineage: Bacteria > Bacillota_I > Bacilli_A > RF39 > UBA660 > Caccenecus. The sequence goes on along the minus strand of CARJCM010000064.1, from coordinate 2,541 downwards.
TTAATTCCTAATATGAATTTAAAACTTTTAAAAAAGGAAATTAAACCAATTACTTTTAATTTAAAAAAGATAACAACATTAATGTTTTTAGACTATAAAATAACTTTTTTAAATCCTACTAGTATTACTTGTTACTTTAATATAAATGATATTAAAAGAGGATATAAAGAAATTGTTGGCGAAAAAATGGAAGTTGGTTCTAATATAGATGTTGTAATCCCTGGTGTTGGATTTATTAATGTTAAAGAAGCAGGAGAGTTAATAATTAATAATAGAAATATAGAAGTAAGAGATTCTATTAGTGGTGAAGAATATGAGTAAAATTCAAGTAATGAGTGAAAACTTAGCTAATAAAATAGCAGCAGGTGAGGTAGTTGAGAGATGCTCTAGTATTGTTAAAGAATTAGTAGAAAATAGTATAGATGCTCATGCTGATAATATTACAATTAATTTAATTAAAGGTGGCTTAGATAAAGTTCAAGTTATTGATAATGGGGAAGGTATGGATAGCAAGGATGCTAAATTAGCATTTGGTAGACATGCGACTAGTAAACTTATTCGTGATGATGATTTATTCTTTATTAATACAATGGGCTTTCGTGGTGAAGCACTTCCTTCGATTGCAAGTGTCTCAGAAGTAGAACTTATTACTAGTAACGGAGATACTTCTAGTTATATTCATATTAAAGGTGGAGAAGTATTAGAAGAAAATGCGGGAGATTTAAGAATTGGAACTAGTATATCTGTCCAGAACCTTTTTTATAATACGCCAGCACGTTTAAAATATTTAAAAGCAGAAAATACCGAACTTTATAATTCAGTTAATTTAATTGAAAAACTAGCTTTGGCTCATCCTAAGATTAAGTTTACTTTAACTAATAATGAAAAAGTAATGCTTAAAACTAGTGGTAGTGATAATTTACTTAAAACTATTCATGAGATATATGGACTTAATGTGTCTAATAAAATGTTAGAATTTAAGGCAAGCAACAATGATTTTGATATATATGGTTATATTTGTAAACCAGAAATATTAAAGTCTAATCGTAATGATATGAATACTTTTGTAAATGATCGAGTAGTTCGTAATTTAGAAATTAATAGAGCTATTAATGATGCATATTACACTTATAAACCAGAAGGTAAATATCCAGTTGTTGTATTAAAAATTAATACAGATCCTACTTTAGTAGATGTTAATATTCATCCGACTAAACAAGATATTAAATTATCTAAAATGAATGATTTATATGATTTAATATATAATACTTTGAAAGACACTTTATATCAAAATTTACTTATTCCTAATGCCTTAAAGAGTGATAGTGTTAGTATTATTAAAGATAGTGTTATTGCTGATATAGTATCAACGATGGCTAAGACTCAAGAAAAAGAAAATGTGCAAACAGAACTGGATTTTAAAATAGAAGTTAATCAAAATGAAAGTAATGATAAAGAAAAATCTTTAGAACTTAAAACTAATGATGAATTAATTATTAATAAAGAAATGAAATCTCTCGTTTTATATCCTGTGGGTATCGCTTTAGGCACTTATATTATAGCAGAGAATGATGAAGGTGTTTATTTAATAGACCAACATGCTGCTCAGGAACGGGTTAATTATGAAAGGTATATGAGGGCGCTTAGAGAAAGAGAGATTACAACAACAAGACTTTTAATTCCTATTACAGTTGAACTTTCAACTAGTGATTTTGTTATTTTAAAAGATAATTTGGATGTTTTAATAAATATGGGGTTTATAATAGAAGAGTTTGGAGTTAATACTTTTAAAATAGAAGGGCATCCAACTTGGATACTCGAAAATCATGAAGAAGAAAGTGTAAGAAAGATTATTGATTTAGTAATTCTTAATAAAAGTAGTTTTGATCCTGTTAAATTTAATGAAAGTATTGCTATTACTTTAGCTTGTAAAATGAGTATAAAAGCTAATATGAGAATTAGCCATGAAGCTCAAGAAGAATTATTAAATGAACTAGTATTATGCGATAATCCTTATAATTGTCCGCATGGAAGACCAACAATTATTAAATTTAGTATTTATGATTTAGAAAGAATGTTTAAAAGAGTTATGAACTAACATTCTTTTTTTGACTTTTATTAAAAAAAGTGCTAAAATATTATGCGTTTTATTGAAGGGGTGTTTTTATGGAAAAATATACATTAACTAGATTAAAAGCTCTTGCTATGGCTTCAGTACTTACAGTAACATTAAGTTCTTGTGGAGAAAAGTCACAAAATATAGAGGCTCCTAATTTTAAAAGAGTATTTGAAAGTTCTTTTGGTGTTTGTTTTAATACTTCAGGAAGAATGGCAACTGATGAGTTAAATAAGCTTATAGAAAAGAAATTAAAAGAAGAGGAAAAACAAAAAGAAGTAGAGAGTCGTGTAACAGTAGATGATGTACTTGTTTCTTTTGAAGATTCTTCATTTAATGAAGAAACTAAAGCTTTTCTTAAAGAGTTTTTAAATACTAATTATTTAAATCAAAATGTGTTGAAATCTTTTATAGAAGTTTCAAAG
>CARJCM010000063.1 GCA_948999435.1 uncultured Bacilli bacterium | reverse complement strand
ATAATAATAGAAAATTATATTTCGTTTTTTTAAATGAATTAAAACTTGTATAAAAACCACAAACACTAAGTTATTATTTCAATCAAGCAAGTAACAGTTTTGAAGACAAAATCAAAGCTATAAAAACAAATTTAAAAGAAGTAAATGAACTCAATGATGGCGGCACTAAAATATATAAAAGCAAAAATATGACTTTAATTGAATGTCATAGAGCAAAAGCTAGTAAAACAAATACCGATATTTATATAGGTGACGAAAATTTAGAGTTTAATGAAAGTTTTTGTAGTAATAAATAAAGTTGTAAATAATTTTTACAGCTTTTTCTTTTTGTTTTAGATTTTTTTTGATATAATGAATAAGAAAGAGTTGATAATATGGCAAGTATAAAATATTTAATTAAAAGACTAAGCAAAATGGATTATGGAAATATGATTAAAAAGATTAATTCCATACATAAAAAAACAGGTAAAGGAAGAATATATATCTTTAACGATATGCGCAAGTGTGCCGTTAAATATGGCGCGGGGTATTCCGATTACGATTTATTTGAAATGTACAATTTGAGTGATAAGGAAAGAGATACTTATATTACAAGAGGCAGAAATAATGATTTAGTAAAAAAATACAACAATCAAGAATATAATCATATATTTCGTAACAAAGTAGAGTTTAACACTAATTTTAAAGAATATGTTAAAAGAGATTTTATCGAAGTTAACACAGCATCCAAAGATGACTTAAAAAAATTTATGAAGAAGCATAAAATATTTATGGCCAAACCTATTTCTGGAACTTGTGGCAAAGGCATTGAAAAAATTGATATAAATGATTATAAGAATTCAGATGAAATAATCGATTATTTAACAAGTGATGGTATGAACTATGAACTTGAAGAGTTAATTATCCAGTGTAATGAAGTAAATAAAATATATGATGGCTCAATTAATACTGTGCGAATTGTCACCATTTTAGACGATAATAATACTCCTCATGTTATATGCGCTTATTTTCGAATCGGAAATGGTAAATATGTAGATAATTTCAATAGCGGTGGTATGGTTGCCCCCGTTGATGAAGAAACAGGAATAGTAATTGATAAAGCTATTGATAAAAACAAAAATCTATATGAGCTACATCCAGCAACTAACAATAAAATCAAAGGATTTAAATTCCCAGATTGGGAAAAAGCTTTAGATTTAGTTAAAAAAGCCAGTTACGAGATCCCAGAAATGCGCTACATTGGTTGGGATGTATGTTTTAGCAATAAAGGACCAGTCTTAGTTGAAGGTAATGAATATCCAGGGCATGATATATATCAATTACCAGAACATACTCATAACAAGGTAGGAATTTGGCCTAAATTTACAAGAGCTTTTAAAGAAGAAAAAAGCAAAAAATAAAAGTAAAAATTTGGCAGTTAAAAAGATTAAAAAAGTTATCAAATAAGGTAGACAAATTGTATCTTTATTTATATAATAAAATGCAATGTTAAAGAAATGGGAGGAAGATTAAAATATGCAACAAAAATTTCCAGTAATGCTCTTAAAAGGATTAATCTTACTTCCTAATCAAGAAGTAAAAATAGAATTAAACAATGAACTAAGTAAGAGTGTAACGTCATTAGCAAACGCTGAATACAATCGTCATCTACTAGTAATTACACCTAAAAATTTAGTTGAGGAAACCCCAGAAGTCAGCGATCTTCCTGAAGTTGGTGTCATAGGCAAAATAAAAAGTCGAATTGAATTACCCAATGGCAATGTTAGAGTAACTATAAAAGGAATTGAAAGAGTAAAGATTCTCGAATTTTCTAATAATAACGAAAACAGCGATATATTAGAAGTTGCGGTTGCCAAAATAGATTTGCCAGACTTTGATGAAGTTGAGAAAAAAGCTAATATCCAAAAATTAATTGAATTAGTCACTGATTATGTCTCAGCATCTAATCATGTTTCTAATAGTATCATAAATCATATTAAAACCATCGATAACCTAGATAGACTAACGGATGCAATATGTGCCTTTTTACCTATATCATTTAATAAGAAATTAGAATATATTGAAGAGATAAATGCTTTATATCGTGCCAAAAGCTTATTAAAAGACATTAAAATAGAATTAGAAGTTTTAAAATTAGAAGAAGAGATTGAAGCAGAATTATCTGAAACATTAGAACAAAACCAAAAAGAGTTTATTTTAAAAGAAAAAATACATATTATTGAAAAAGAATTAGGCTTAGATGGGAGTAATGGCAATGAATATACCACTAAATTAGATAAATTAAATCTAGGTAAATCTACTCATAATAAAATTTCAACTGAAATTAAAAAATTAAGTTACACAAGTGATATCTCCCCTGAGAATGCTATGATAAAAAATTACTTAGATTGGATTTTAAATTTACCTTGGAACAAAAGTAATTTCGAAAACAATAATATTGAAGACATAAAAGAAAAATTAGACAAAAATCATTATGGATTAAAAGAAGTAAAAGAAAGAATTCTAGAATATGTCGCTTTAAAAAACAACAACCCTGATATTAAAAGTCCAATAATATGTTTAGTAGGTCCTCCAGGTGTAGGGAAAACCAGCATAGCTAGAAGTATAGCTAGCAGTTTAAATCGTAAATTTTACAAAATTAGTGTTGGCGGTTTAAATGATTCATCAGAGTTAATCGGGCACAGAAGAACTTATATGGGCTCTATGCCAGGAAAGATTATTCAAGGATTAAGAAAATGCGAAAGCAAAAACCCCGTATTCTTAATTGATGAAATAGATAAAATAACTATAAATCATAAAGATGATCCTACTGGAGTTTTATTAGATATATTAGATAGAGAGCAAAACAGCGAATTTATTGATAATTACATTGAAGAAGCATTTGATTTATCCAAAGTATTCTTTATTTTAACTGCAAATAATATTGAAGGAATCCCCTCAGCATTAAAAGATCGCTTAGAGATAATAGAATTATCAAGTTATACTGATTTAGAAAAAATAGATATAGCCAATCGTTATTTAATTCCTAAGATTTTAGATGATAACAAAATTGACAATAAAATCATCACTATGAGTGACGATATGTTAGCCTTTTTAATAGAAGCTTATACTAAAGAAGCGGGAGTAAGAGAACTATATCGTTCATTAGAAAAAATTATCCGTAAATTAGTAGTTTTAGGACGTGTTAATGATCGAACCAAAATAAGTAAAGTAAGACTTAAAGATTATTTAGGAATCCCAAAATATTTAAAACTTGAAAATAAAAAGCATGAGTATATAGGTAGAGTAAATGGTCTGGGGGTTACCCCTTTTGGTGGTGTTGTAATGCCAATTGAAACTTGCATATTTGAAGGAAAAGGAAATTTCGCAATCACAGGAATGTTAGGTCAAACTATGGAAGAATCTGCAAAAGTTGCATTAAGTTATATCAAATCAAATTTAAAGAAATTCAAAATAGATGACTTCTTCTTCAACATCAAAGATTTACATATCCACTTTTTAGAGGGAGCTATTAAAAAAGATGGCCCAAGTTCAGGCGTTGCTATCATTACTAGCATTTTAAGTCTTATAACTTGTAAGAAGATATCAAATAATATAGCCTTTACAGGTGAAATATCTTTAAACGGTGATATTTTAAAAGTTGGTGGTATTAAAGAAAAAATCATCGGAGCTTATAAAAATAATATTAAAACAATATACATACCATTATCTAACGAATTAGATTTAGAAGAAATACCTGAAGAAATAAAAGAGAATTTAGAAATTAAATTAATTAAAAACTTTTTAGAAATATATGATGAATTATTCTAAATAAAAACCTAGATATCAATTATCTAGATTTTTTCATTATTAAGATATTTAGGACTATCTATTTTACCAAGAAGATAATCAGCACTAATATTATATTTAGAGCATATTTCATAAAGAAATGGAGTAGCAATTATATTTCTACCACGTTCATAATTGGCTACAACTGATTGATTTGTATTTAACAATTCTGCAAGCTTATTTTGTGTTAATTTGTTATCTTTTCTAAATTCCTTTAATCTTTTGCCTGCCAAGATAGAATTAACCTCATTTATAGAATTATCGTATTGTTTTACGTTATTAAAATCAAATATATAATCTAGAGAAACATTATAAAAATCACAAAACTTGATTAAATGATTAATAGGAATTATATTATCTTTGGTTTCATAATGACTATATGTAAAGGGAGATATCTCTAAATATTCAGCAATATTTTTTTGAAGATGCCCATTTTCTAGTCTTGTTTTCTTCATTTTTGAACTATAATTCATTTTTATCACCACATTAAGTTTCTCAATTAGTAATTAAAATAGCAATTGCATTGCCAAAATAGAAATATTTTTCTTGACTTTTATTATATGAAATATTATAATTTTAATATAAATGATAAATTTCTAATATAATTGAGCGCTCGTTATTTAGAACTTAAGGAAGGGGATAAATAATGCAATTTGAAAGAATAAGAAAAAGTCATAAAAAGAAAATACTAATAGGAGGTTTGATATTAGTATGTGTAATATCTGCGATAACTATAACTACAACTAGGGCAAAATATAAGTTAACACAAGATATACCATTAGTAAGAGGAACAATAAATTATAAAGCATATGATTTTAAAATAATGGCAATGTATCAAAGTGAAGATGGAAGCAACTATAAAGAAATAGAGAATAGAATGCCCGCAAGTGGATATGTAATAAATGAAGAAAAGAGCTATTGTACATTAGATAATAAAAATAAAGATACCAATATAAGACTATATACAAATAGTAATGGCGAGCATATATTTAGCAACTTAGCAGCAACAGATAAATGTTATTTATATTTTGATAAATATGTACCACCAATAACAAATGTAACAGAGCTAATTGCAGCAGTAAATCCTAAGACAGGGGCACCAACATTCAGTAATATAGCGACCTCTGATGAGGGAGTATATAAGGTAAGCGATCCAGTATATGGAGGGTATAGCTATTACTGGAGAGGAGCAGTAACAAACAACTATGTAAAGTTTGCGGGATTCTGTTGGAGAATAGTAAGAATCAATGGAGATGAGAGTATTAGATTAATATATGACGGAGCAACATGCCATGCAAATGGAACAAGAACAGCAGAAAGTATAGCCAAGACAAACATTCAATATAATACATCAAATAATAAATCAAATTATGCAGGATGGACATATACAGGAACAAGTCAAAGAACCTTAGGTGGAACAGCGTCAAATGCTAAGACACAATTAGAGAGTTGGTATAATAGTAATATAGGAAATAATACAACATATTCAGCGAAGGTAGCGGATGGAAAGTATTGTAACGATAGGAATGCAGCATCAGGATATACATGGACGATAAATGGAAGTTTCTTTAATTATGCAGGTAACAAGAGGTTGTATACAGATTATGCACCAACATTAAGTTGTAATTCAGGAGATGTATATACATTAAAGGTAGGGTTAATCACAGCAGATGAGGTAATGTATGCAGGAGGAAAGAAAGCAGATAATAATTCATACTATCTATACAACGGACAGCACTACTGGACCATGACTCCGTCTACTTCGGGTGACTATGTTAACGTGTTCTGTGTGAATATGTATGGCTACCTCAGCTCCTACCTCGTGAATGATACTACTCGTGGTTTGCGCCCAGTAATAAATCTGAAAGCTGATACCCAGTTTCAAGCAGGAGGAAATGGTACTATAAATTCGCCATATGTTGTGCAATAGTATCAATGGGATATATGAATAAGTTTAAGATAGAAAATGAAAATGAAGAATATATCTTTCGCAATATAAGATTTAGTAAAGAACTATTTAATGAAATAAATAAAGTAAAAGGAGATGTAACATTTACTAAGTTTGTAATAGAGGCTATTAAGTATGCTCTTGATAATATGGAAGATTGATTCTTCTTTTTTTGTCTAGTAAATGCCTAAAAAACTCATTTTCATATATAAAAATTAAATTAAATGATATAATTTAACAAAGGAATGATTATAATGATTAAGATAAAAGAAATGATTGGGAAAAGTAATGCTAGATTAATATTTGGAAGCGAAAATGATTTAGTAGATTTTAATAATTTTAGCAAAGATTCCAGAATTGTAAAAGATGGAGATGTTTTCATTGGCATAAAAGGTGACAATTTTGATGGCAATGATTATTTTGAAGAAGCTTACAGGAAAGGAGCCAAGACATGTATATTATCTAAAAAGATTGATATAGCTAAAGATTTAAAAGATAAATATAAGGATAAGAATCTTATTATAGTAGACAACATCGAAGAATTTTTAGTAGGTTTAGCAAAGCCAATAAGAGAGAAGTTAAATATACCAATCATCGCCGTTACAGGCAGCGTTGGCAAGACTAGCACTAAAAATATTATCTCTGATGTTTTATCAAGCAAATATAAAGTTTTAAAAACGAGTGGCAATTTAAATACACTTATTGGCTTAGCACTAACTATATTAAAAGTAAGTGACGAAGAAATCGCAGTAATCGAATTAGGAATGAGTCAAGCTGGTGAAATCAGTAAATTAACCAATTTTTTAAAACCAAATATTGGAGTAATTATTAATATTGGTACAGCCCATATCGGTAATTTAGGAAGTCGAGAGAACATCTTAAAAGCCAAACTAGAATTACTTGAAGGCTTACAAGATGTATTATTCATCAATAATGATAATGATTTATTAAATAAATGGTATAGCAATAAAGAAAATAAAATACCTACATTTACTTATGGTATAGATAACGAAAGTGAATTTCAAGGTCGAGACTTAAAATATGATAAAAATGGTAGTCATTTTAGCATTGAAAACAACCAAATTGATATAAATGTCATAGGAAAGCATTTTATTTATAATTCAATTATCGCTTATGCTATAGGAAAACATTTTGAAGTTAAAGCTGAAGATATAATAGAAAAACTAAAAAGCATCCCTTTAGAGCCTGATCGTATGGAGCTTATAAATAATAATGATATAGCTATAATAAATGATACATATAATGCCAGTTATGACTCAGTATATTATGCTTTAGAAGTACTAAGTACTTTTAGAGGTCGTAAAATTGCAGTTCTGGGTGATATAAAAGAGCTAGGAGATTTTAGTGAGAAAATACATCGTAGCATTGGAAATTTAATTATTAAAAATAATATAGATATTTTAATAACCATCGGAGATTTTGCAAAATACATTAATGAAGAAGCAATCGTATTAGGATTTAAAAAAGAAAATAACTATCATTTTAATGATAAAAGTGGAGCTATAGAATTAATAAATAGCATTAAAAAGCCAGGAGATAATTATTTAATAAAAGCAAGTAATAGTATGAAATTCAAGGAAATAGTTGAAAAGATAAAATAGCATAACAATAATAAGTGCAGTTTAAATAAGTAATAGATGCAGAATATGTCGGAATTTGTCGAACGCTTTTTCTAGACTTTTTCATATTTAATAGTATAATAAAAAGTGTAGTTCTGAT
>CARJCM010000062.1 GCA_948999435.1 uncultured Bacilli bacterium | reverse complement strand
CATAGCTCAGTCGGTAGAGCAGAGGACTGAAAATCCTTGTGTCGCTGGTTCAATTCCCGCTGGAGCCACCAGTTTAGATAACCAAAAAGCCTAGTATTTACTAAGCTTTTTTTCATCGCTTAATTTAAAGCAAAAGATTAAAAAGTTAAGTATAAGATAATATTGGAACAAATTTAGTTTAAGTCAAAATAATTCTTAATATCTTTAGATATTATTCCATCTCTAACTATAATAACTTTATTATCAATTACTTTAATAATTGTTGATGGGTTATCTTCTAAGAAACCACCATCATAAATATAATCCACATTATTTTTGATTTTATCTTCTAATAAATCAATTGAAGTAATAGTTTTTTTGTGAGCAATATTAGCACTAGTAGCAATTATTGGTTTATCAAGTTTATTTATTAAATCTAATAATCTTTCATCATTAGGCATTCTTATTGCTATTTCACTTTTATTAGCAGTCAATACATCACTCAAATTCTTTTTATTTTGAAAAATTATTGTTAAAGGACCAGGCCAAAATTTATTTATTATTCCAAGTTCCAAAGAAGAAATGTTTTTTACATATTTTTTAAGCATATCAAAGTTAGATATTAAAATCAAAAGTGGTTTAGAATTTTCTCTTTTTTTTATTATAAAAACTCTTTTTATTACATTCTCATTAGTGGCATCTCCAACCAAACCATAAACAGTATCTGTTGGAATAACAGCAATGCCACTATTGTTTAAAATATTTACTAAAGAATTAACATCCATATTTTTTCACCAAGATTATTATAACATATTTTAAAAATGATTGTAATTTGATATACTAATAAAAGGAGAGTAGAGTTTATGAAAGAATTTATATTAAAAGAACAAGAAGAAATTTTAGCTAAATTTAATGATGTTACTGTGATGTCTAATGCCAACAATTTTAAATTAAGTATTGTATTAACTAATGAAAGAATAATATTGCTAAAAGATGTAAGTAAAGAGTTATTAATGAATGCCTTTTTAAGTTCCAGATTAATAGATATTCCAAAAGAATTAGAAGTAGTATTAGAAATTCCCTTTTTTGAAATAAAAGAATTAAAATTTCTAAATGGTACAAATAAAATAACTTTTAAAGATAATAATAATGAGATAGATATTACTTGTGATGATTTTAAAAGTTTTAGAATTAAATTAGATTAAAAATATTTAACATAAAAAATGTCGATAAACGTACACTTTATTAGAGGTGTATGTTTTTTGAAAAAAATTATAATTACAATATTTATATTTATGTTATTTATGCCAATTGTAAAGGCAGAGGACTCACTTAATTTAGACAGTGAATCAGCGATATTAATTGATGAAGCAAGTGGCAAAATATTATATGAAAAAAATCCAGATGCCAAGCTTCCTATGGCTAGTATGACCAAAATAATGTCAATGTTATTAATCATGGAAAAAATTGAAAGTGGCGCTTTAAAATATGATGACAAAGTAATAATAAGTAAAAATGCTAGTGGTATGGGAGGCTCTCAAGTTTTTTTACAAGAGGGCGAGGAGTATAAAGTAGAAGCTTTGCTTAAATGTATTTCAGTATCAAGTGCCAATGATGCAGTTGTCGCTATGGCTGAAAAAATAAGTGGAAGTGTAGAATCTTTTGTAAATTTAATGAATGAGAAAGCTAAGGAATTAGGACTTGCTAATACCAAGTTTGCTAATCCTCATGGTTTAGATGCCGAAAATCATTATTCTAGTGCTAGAGATATGTCTAAGCTAGCTAGGGAATTATTAAAACATAAAGATATATTAAAGTTTACATCTATATATGAAGATTATTTAACTAAACCAGATGGTTCTCAAGTATGGTTAGTAAACACTAACAGATTAGTTAGATTTTATGATGGCGTAGATGGGTTAAAAACAGGATATACAACTGAAGCCGGATATTGTTTAACAGCAACAGCTAAGAAAAATGATTTAAGATTAATTAGTGTTGTAATGAAATCTAGTAGTGGTGATGCTCGTAGTAAAGATACAGCAACTCTTTTAACATATGGTTTTAATTCCTATAAAAATCATGTGATTTATGAAAGTAATAAAGAACTAGGAGAAGTTAATATTGAAGGCGGAAAGAAAGACAAAGTAAAAGTATATTTAAAAGATAATGCCAGTGTTCTTTTAGGAGTAACAGAAAATCCTAAAGAATATAGTTTTAATATTAAAGTAGATACTATAAAAGCTCCAATAAAAAAAGACACAATTGTTGGTACAGCAGAAATTATTGATAATGAAGGAAATATTATCGCTGAGGAAGATGTTATTATAAAAGAAGATATCAAAAAAGCTAGTTTCTTGGATTATTTAAAAAGAAATTTAAAAACTATAACAGGAGGAAAATAAGTAATTTATTTGACTTTCTAAATATTAAGTTGTATAATCAATGAAAAAAGGAGATGCTTTATGAATATCGCAAAATATTTTGAAGAAGGCGTAGCATTAACAACTAATAGTGCACAAATGATTATTATTAAAAGAAGTATAGACTGTTATAGTATTGAAATACCTAGAAATAGTGATTCAGAAAGAGTATTTGTTATTCCTTTTAGTGGTCTTATGGATCAACAAGGATTAAAAACTTATTATTTATTTGAAAATTTTATCAGTAATATGTTTGGCAATAATATATTACATGGTGAATATAAATCATCTGATATAATATTTAATACTGAAGAAAAAAGAATAATATTATTTAGTGATAGTGGCAATGGAGCAGTACTAAGTATAAAATTTGATAGAGATGAAATAAGACTTGAAATAAAGAAAATTCAAGAAAATGATTATAATCATGCAATTTATTGTTATAGTGATGCTAATCTTAGAGGTGGATTTATTAGAATGTTTAAAGATTTATATGAAGAATTAAATAAAATAGCTTTAGAACCAACAAGACCTCAAGAAAGAATAAGAGCTAACAATAACAATTAAATATTAATTGTAAAGTTTAGAATTAGAAAGTTTAAATTTAACACTTTCTTTTTTTTAATAATTATTTTATAATTTAAGTATGCAAGAGTGGTGGAATTGGTAGACACGCTACTTTGAGGGGGTAGTTAAGATAATCTTAGTGAGAGTTCGAGTCTCTTCTCTTGCACCATTTAGGTTAAAGTACTTTAGCAATTTAATAAATACAATGATGGTTTAGAATTATGAAAATACTATTGGCTATGGAATTTTCCATAGCCTACTTTTTTGTGCTTTATAACTATTAAAAAACTTTAAAAAGGTGTATAATTAGATTATCAAAGTGTTGTACAAATAGTAATTTGTCGAAGAGGTCAATATGAAAAAAGAGAAAAAAGAAAAAATAAGTTTTATAGGATTTCTAACTGCTTCAATAATATATTTTATTGGTTCAATATTAAATTTCATAGATAAGAATATTGGAACAGGAACAATGTTCCTATGTTTAGGCTTTTCATTCCTATGTTTAGCAACTACTCATTTAGATAAAAAAGAAGATAAAAATAATACAGATAAATAATTATCCAAAAATTACAAGTTAATTTAGGAGTGTGTTAAGTATGAAAAAATATATTAGTGGGATTATAGCTGGAATTATAGTAGGAATATTTAATTGCATATTTCTACTTTTTGCAAAAGATTTGGAAATTACAGTCTTTATATCAACATTTATTACTTGGATAGTAATTGGTGTACTAATTAGTTCAGTAAATTTTAAAATAAACTCTGTTATAAAGGGTATAATAGTATCTTTATTAGTATCGCTACCATCATTAATATATACTTTTGCTAGTACAATATTTGGTGGAATATGGACTTTGCTTACTACTATTTTGGTAGGAGCATTTATGGGATATATAATTGACAAAATAAACAAACGCTAAATCATAAATTACAATTTATTAAGTGGAGGAAATATTAAATGAAAGATTTAAAACAATTAGTAAAATTATTTAAGTAAAATCCAATACTGATAGTTACAACATTATTAGCAATGGTTATAGGAGCAATTTTAGGAGTTATAGCATTTTATAATAGTTGGTTAGGATAATGCTAAATTGCAATTTTAGATATTATCAATTTTTATAATATTTTCATCCTATCTAATTTATAAAAAGTTATTTTAAAAACTTTATTTTATTATGAGAATTTGATATAATTAAAAAAATATTAATTTATTGAACAGATAGGAGTGCTAAATATGTCAAAATGGGTTAAAGAGCATAAAAAAACAATAGGATGGATAATAATTTTAATAGGTATAGCTATTGCCTGTGCAATAAACTTATTATGGTAAATTTATAAAGCAGAACATATTGATTTGCTTTTTTTATGTTACGAAATTGTAATATATAATGAGCTTATACGTGGTATAATATATAATAAAGAAATGTGGTGATTATATGCAAAAAATACTTATTATTGAAGATGATGAACTTATTTCTAATGAACTTAAAAATTTGTTAGATAGCAACAACTATAGTAGTATCATTTTGAATGATTTTAAAAATCCATTAAATGAAATATTGGATATAAAGCCAGACTTAATTTTGCTTGATATAAATATACCATATATGAATGGGGAAATATTACTTAAAAATTTAAGAGAATCATCAAATATTCCTGTAATTATGGTAACAAGTAGAAATTCTGATATTGATGAAGCGTTATCTATTACATATGGAGCTGATGATTATATAACCAAACCATATAATCCTAATATTTTATTATTGAGAATTGGAGCAGTTTTAAAAAGATTAAATAATAATTCAGACACGCTGATATTCAAAGATTTAACTATAAATATTTCAAAAGGAATAATAAAAAAAGGTAATGAAGAAATTATTTTAACTAAAAATGAAATGATAATATTTAGTTATTTAGTTAATCACCAAAATAGAATTGTTACTCGTGATGAGTTAATGACTTAGTTATGGAATAATGAGGAATTTATAAATGATAATGCTCTAACAGTTAACATCAGTAGATTAAGAACAAAATTAAAAAGTATTGGTTATGATAATGCAATAGATACTCGCAAAGGAATGGGGTATATTTTGTCATGAAAATGAATGCTTATTTAAAAGACAAAGTATATGATATTGTTACAACATTCATAACTATAATAATTATTTATCTAATGTTAATGGCATTTAAAGTAAATATAGAAATTATTATTCCTGTATTAGTTATATTTTTGATATGTAATTTAACAATTTTATTCATAGACTATTTTAGAAAGAAAAAGTTTTATAGTGAACTTTTATATAATATTGAAGGATTAGATAAAGCATATTTAGTTTTAGAGACTTTAGAAAATCCTGAGTTTTATGAAGGCAAACTTCTTTATCAAGCTCTTTATGAAATTAACAAATCTTTTTTAGAAAATGTAAATAAAATAGATAAAAGTAAAAGAGACTTTAAAGAATATGTAGAAATGTGGATTCATGAAGTCAAAGTACCTCTTGCTTCACTTATTTTAACGATTAATAATCATAAAAATGAAATAAATCCAAAAATAAAAGCTCAAATAAAAAAATTAGAGGACTATGTAGAACAAGTACTTTATTATGTTAGAAGTGAAAATGCAGAAAAAGACTATCTAATAAAAGAAATAAATCTTGGAAGTATAATAAAAAATATAGGTCTTAAAAATATGGATGATTTACTTGATAATAACATTGAATTTATTGTAGAGAAAACAAATGCTTTAGTTTTTAGTGATTCCAAATGGTTAGAATTTATTTTAGGACAAATAGTAAATAATTCTATAAAATATAAAAGAAATATAAAAAACTCATATATAAAGATATCAATAAGAGACGAAAAAACAAAAGTAATTCTTATAATAGAGGATAATGGTATTGGAATTAAGGAATCAGACATAAAGCAAGTTTTTGATAAAAGTTTTACAGGAGAAAATGGTCGTGTTAGAAGTAAGTCAACTGGAATGGGTTTATATATTGCAAAAAATATGTGTGAAAGATTAGGTCATACTATTAAAATTGAATCATCAGCTAATAAATATACTAGAGTTTATATCACATTTGCTAAAAACGATTTTTATGAGATAGCTAAGTAATCTTACGAAATTGTAATGTTTTGTAAGATTAAACGAACGACAAAACAATATTTTTGATTTAATATTATATATGAAAGGAGAAAAAAATATATGGAGAATATTTTAAAAGTGGAGAATATTGAAAAGTATTATGGTAGTCGTTCCTCTTTAACTAAGGCTATTGATAATTTGTCACTAGATGTAGAAAAAGGTGAATTTGTTGCTATTATGGGAGCTAGTGGAAGTGGAAAAACAACACTGCTAAATGTTGTGTCAACAATAGATCATGTAACAAGTGGACATATCTATGTAGGTGGGACAGACATCACAAAATTAAAAGGAAATGACCTTAATAAATTTAGGAGAGAAGAACTAGGATTTATCTTTCAAGACTTTAATTTATTAGATACCTTAACAGCTTATGAGAATATTGCTCTTGCTTTATCAATTCAAAATGTAAGTGCCAAAGAAATAGATATGCGAATTAAGAAAGTTGCTGAAGAACTTGATATAGAATCTATTTTGTCTAAATATCCGTATCAAATGAGTGGAGGACAAAAGCAAAGAGTAGCAAGTGCAAGAGCAATTATTACAAACCCGAAGTTAGTACTCGCTGATGAACCAACAGGAGCTTTGGATTCTAAGTCTGCTAAAATGTTACTAGAGAAATTCAATTATTTAGATGAACTTGGCGCTACAATTCTAATGGTAACTCATGATGCTTTTACAGCTTCCTATGCTAGAAGAGTGGTCTTTATCAAGGATGGTAAAATTTTTAAAGAAATTAATAAAGGAAATGATTCCAGAAAAGAATTTTTTGATAAGATTATTGATGTAGTAACTCTCTTAGGTGGAGATTTATCTGATGCTCTCTAAGTTATCTTTAAAAAATATCAAGAAAAGTATAAAAGACTATACCATCTACTTTTTTACATTAATTCTTGGTATATCAATTTTTTATGTATTTAATGCTCTAGATACTCAAACCGCAATGATGGATGTATCAGAGAGTACACAAGAGTTAATTAAACTTATGATGAATATGCTAGGAGCAGTTAGTGTATTTGTATCATTTATATTAGGATTTTTAATAATATATGCTTCAAGATTTTTAATGAAAAGAAGAAATAAAGAATTTGGAATTTACTTAACGCTTGGAATGAGTAAAAGGAAAATATCAATGATATTATTCTTTGAAACTTTATTTATAGGAATTCTATCACTTGTTGTAGGCTTAGGACTAGGAACGATTCTTTCTCAGCTTATGAGTATTATTGTTGTAAATATGTTTGAAGCAGATTTAACTAAATTTACATTTGTTTTTTCTAGCTCTGCTTGTATAAAAACTATCATTTATTTTAGTGTGATGTATCTATTTGTAATGATTTTTAATACTATAAGTGTAAGCAAATGTAAATTAATAGATTTATTACATGGCGATAAGAAATCAGAAAAATTAAAACTTAA
>CARJCM010000061.1 GCA_948999435.1 uncultured Bacilli bacterium | reverse complement strand
AATTGAACCAGCGACACAAGGATTTTCAGTCCTCTGCTCTACCGACTGAGCTATGGAGCCAAAAAAATGGCGGTTCGTACGGGATTCGAACCCGTGATCTTCTGCGTGACAGGCAGACGTCATAGGCCTCTAGACTAACGAACCACAATTGGTTGCGGGAGAAGGATTTGAACCAACGACCTTCGGGTTATGAGCCCGACGAGCTACCAGACTGCTCCATCCCGCGATGTAATCTATTGTTAAACAATTAAGTGGCGGAGGAAAAGGGATTCGAACCCCTGCGTCGCTTGCGCGGCCTCCCGGTTTTCAAGACCGGTCCCTTCAACCAGACTTGGGTATTCCTCCATAGCCTTTTTTCTTGTCAACAATTGAATTATAACATAATTTAAAAACAGATGTCAATAAAATTATAACATTTTTTGGCTCTATTACTATTATTATGTACTATTTTTAAAAATAATAATAACTTTTTTCTTTGTCTAATTCTATATTTTTTAATTTTATCATTTCTTCAATGGTAACAAAAGCATAACCTTCTTTAGATAATTCTTCCATGGCAAGTAACGCTCCATCTATTGAAGTCTCATATAAATCATGTAGTAAAACAATTCCACCATCATGAGCATTATCAATTATATACTTAGCTATTTTTTCTTTATCTTTATATTTCCAATCTTCTGTATCTAAATCCCACATTATAGTATTCATATTGGATAATTTTTTGATATTTTTATTAGTATTACCATATGGTGGTCTTAGATAAATTGGATTCTCTCCTATTATATTTTTTATATTGTCATTTGTCTTTTTTATTTCATTTATAATATCATAATCATTTAATTTTACTAAATTTGAATGACTATAAGTATGACTTCCTATTGTATTTCCCATATCATGAGCTCTTTTTAATGTATCTTTATAGTCTTCTACTCTACTTCCTAAAACAAAAAATGTTACTCTTGCATTATACTTATCTAAGTTATCAAGTAATTTATTAGTTGCAATATAACTTGGTCCATCATCAAAAGTAAAGGCTAAAAGTTTTTTATCACTAAATTCTTTTAAATTTCTCTTTTTTACTTTATTATCAACTTGTTCTTCTCTTAAATATTCTTTTTTTAAGACTCCTGCTAATTCTTCATATGGTATAACTATTTTTATTTCTCCAGCAGCATAATACGCTACTTGATATGGTGGAAATATAAATTCTAAACCTTTATCAATAAATCTAAAATGTTCTAAACTATTAACTCCATTTGATAAGCCTTCTTTTACCCAATCTTCATCAAAATCTAAATTATTATCTTTACTATATTTCATAACATAATAATATGCTAAAGATGTAATTCTATTTAAACTTTCTTCATTTTCTAAAAAATCTTGGATACTCACTTCTTTTCTTTTATTTTTATCATAATAAAATGATTTATCTTCTCTCATATAATGAGCGCCACCTGTATATTCATAAATTGTTAAATGAATTCCTACCATATTATTATTTTCACTAACTTCATATGTTGTTTTAAAATCATATTTACTACTAGGTTTATAATCTAAATCTTGCATATTTTCTTTAAATTCATCTTTTTTATTATTTATATAGTCTGTGGCATCTGCTAAAAGCATTTTATTATTTATTCTTGGATATTTTATTTCCATAACATATAAATCATTTTCTTCTTTTAAATAAAATGTTTCTTTATTGGAATTGGTAAATAAAATAATAGATAAAAATATAAAAATTATTATACTAAATAATATTTTACCAGTTTTAGTTAATCTTATTTTATGCTTCTTCTTATACTTCATTTCACTTCACTCCTACTTCATTATAAATCATTTTTAAATATAGAAAAGTGTAATTTTAGAAAATATGAAAAAAATGTCTAATTTTTGACATTCTTTTAGTTATAAATATTCTTTTAGAATTTCATATATTTTATCACTATTTACTATATAACTCCCATGATTTTCTTTAGGTATAACTTTTAAAATACTATTCTTTATATTTTCTTTTATATATTTGGTATGCTCTATTTTTACAATATCTTTTTCGCCAACTAATATAATAGTGGGGATATTAATTTTTTCTAAATCTTCTTTAGTTATATTGGGTTCGTCTAATATCATTTTAAATCTTTTACTTCTTGTTATAAAAAATCCTATCTTTGTTATATTTATAAAGGATTTTTTTAATCCTGATGGATTTAGGTTGGCTCCACTAATAATTAATTTGGATAAAATATTAGGTTCTTTAATAGCTACATTTATGCCTGTTATGCCTCCATCACTAAAACCATATAATATGGGCTTATTTATTTTTAATTTTTTAATAAATTCTATTACATCTGTACTCATTAAATCATATGATATATATTTAGTATTTTCACTTTCACCATGACATCTACTATCTATGGCGTAAACTTGATAATCTTCTTTTAATTTATTTATTAATTTTGTAAATATCTTATGAGTCTCACTATTTCCATGAAGTAATATTATTGGCTTTCCCTCACCATAAACTTTATAGAAAATATTTACATTATTTACTTTTATTTTCAAATTATTTCTCCTTTATTATTTCTATTTCGATAATTGTCCGTTAATGCATGGCAATTTGGACACAATAGTTTTAAATTATCTAGGCTATTATCTTTATTATTGCCATTTATATGATGTAATTCTAAAGGTATCTGTTTGTTATTCCATATTGTTAAATTACATTCCTCACATTTATATTCCTTTATTTTTTCTTTTAGAATTCTTCTTTTTAATTTATAGCTACTGATTGGAATTTCATTTAAAAAGTATTTTTCAATAGGTTTTATATCTGCTGGAGAGTTAGTTTTATTCCATCCTTGTCCTAAAAAGTGTTTTGTGTTTATTTTATAAAGATTTATATATTTATCCAAAACTCTGTAATTTCCTCCATATGGCTTTAAGTTCATTTTCATTAAACATTTCCTTTTACTTATTGAACTTTCTACAATTTCCTTAATGTCTTCTAGTTTATATTTTAATTTCATTATTCCCCCTATATGATATATTTCATTATAAAGCATGAATATATGTTTGTCAATTTATATTTATTAACAATTAAAAACCTCTAAAAAATAGAGGCTATATTCAAAAAATTGGTGCCCAAGGCCGGACTTGAACCGGCACGAGCTTTAACACTCGCAGGATTTTCTTACTACTATAACTTTCGTTACCAAACAATTTTGTTTGTAGTCTGGACTTTCTCTTTACCATATCAATGACTTAGGTATTGCCCATAAAGTCTCTACACCTTCCTAATTATTATTAGGCTTGGCTCGGGATTGCCATCAGCGTTATCTGGAAGGTTTCCCCGAATTTGAGCAAATTCACTCAGCTTATTTCTAAATCTGGTGCTCAAGGCCTTCCTCTTTAAAGAATAAGAGGCCCTAAGTCCTGTGCGTCTACCTATTCCGCCACTTGGGCAGGCACTTGTCTTAATTAATAAGACTATTTAAGTATAATATGTTTTTTTTATATTTGCAAGACTTTTTTATTAAAATTTAGTTATTTTTAACTAAAACTTTTGAATTTCTTTTATTTTTTCATTAATCCAAATATTTAAGTTCTGTTTTAAAGGCATGAAACCATTCTTATCTATTTCTTTTATATTATTACCATCTACTTTATAATTCATATCTTTAATCGTTAATTTTATATGTTTATTTTCTTCATCTATTTCAATAACTTTAGCATATATCTCTTCGCCTACTTCAACATAATCACTTACATTTCTAACAAATGAACCTGATATTTCTGATATATGAATTAAACCATTATATTCATTATTAACTTTTACAAATATTCCATAATCTTTAAAACCTGTGACTATACATTTAATTATTTCATCTTTTTTTAACATTAATACCACCTATAAAGATTATATCACACTATTTACTTTACAAGTATTTTTTTTTAATCTATAATATGTTTGGTGAATTAAAATGAATGATAAAAATATAAACCCAGAATTAAAAATAAAAGAATTATTAGATGACCTACGCCCTTTTTTAAATGGTGATGGCGGTGATATAGAATTTATTAAGTATGAAGAAAAGTATGTTTATATTAAACTTACTGGTGCTTGTGCTCATTGTGGTTTTCAAGATGAAACTATAAGCTTTGGTATTGAAGCTTATTTAAAAGACCAAGTACCTGAAATTGAAGGAGTTATAAACGTAGATGTTTAAAAAAAGACAAGATTAATTCCTTGTTTTTTTACTCTCTTATTTTTTTAGCTTCTATATTCCATTTAATTATTCCATATATATTTATTAGTAAATATCCGATGGATACTAATAACATCATAGTTGAACCTTCACCTTTAGCAATAAATGTTATTATCCAAATGCTTAAATCTATAATATTGTTAAAAAGCCATATCCACCAACATTCTTTAAAACGAAGTATTGCTAAAACAACTCCACATAAGTTTATTATATTACTAAGCGCATCTAAAAAAGCAATTCTTTCGTTAGGTATTAATGATAATATATAACTTAGTATTGTGCTTCCTATTAAACAAGATATTGTAATAATTATTGAATTTTTTAAGGTGAATTCTCTTACTTTTACTGTTTTGTCTTCATTTAGATTTTTACTCCAACTTATATATCCTTGAATTTGGAATATTGGACATATTATAACACCGAATATAAATAAACCATATAAATGATTAATTAATGAAACGTAACCAATTAATAAATAATTAATTAAACCTAATATATAACTGGTTCGTTTTCCTTCACAAGAAAAGTAAGCGCATAAAAGTGCTGTAAAAAGATTAGCTCCACCAATTATAATATCATTAGAAAGTATTCCTGAGATTAATGATATTACAAAACAAATTATAGTAATTATTAAATACTTCTTATTCATTTTTATTTTCCCCTTTCTTTAAAAACTTTCTTAATATATATGTATTTAATAAAATTATACTATTTAAATTTTTACTAGTCAAAAAAATTCTTTGTAAATGAAAAAAATAGTTAGCATAAACTAACTATTTAATATCTAGCTCTTTGATTTGTTCTATATAATGAGCGCTTATAATTATCATTAGCTTCATCTAATGCTTCTTGTTCTTGATAATCTTTTCTATCTTTGCCAATAAATGCAAGTTTTTGTTTTTCATATTCTAACCCTATTCTTAACATTATTGCTTGCCAAAGTGAAATTATAAGATTTATTGTTGGTAGAGTTGATAATGTTATAAGTGCTTTTCCATCATCTCTTTGTTCAACACTAGAAGAAGTATAAATACTTTCAATTAATTCCATTAACCTTTCAAAAAATATATTCTCTTCTTTACTTTTTGCTGTTTCTGAACTATACATTAGAAGAACATTTTTTATCTCTTCAAGAGGTGTTCCTAGTTGTTTTAAAGAAACTATTAGAATTTTCATTAATTGTAAAAGATGTGAAATTGATTTTCCTTCAGTATCACACACTTGATTTAAATAATTCATAAGCATAGAAAGCTTTTCATCAGTCATCGCAATTCCTTCTTTCATCGTGAGTTATTCTAACACAATTGCATTTTTATGTCAAACGCATAATGTGCCCTGTTCTTTTATATCATTAATTGGTTTTATAATATTTGCTAAGCTATTTTTCTTGATCTTCTTGTTATAACGTTTGTAATAACTATAAAAATAATTACAAACATTAATAGTATTACCATATTTAATATAATTGGTTTTAAACTTATTAAATTTATAGTTTCTAATGTACTAATTAAATTGTTGTTTTTTATATAATAATATGAAGGTAAGATATGAGCCATATTTAAAACACTTTTAGGTAAATATTCCATAGGAACAAAAGCGCCACATAGAAAACTTGAACCTAGAGCTAAACAATTTATTATACCATTTATAGCGTCTTTATTCTTAATAGAATTACCAAGTAAAAATGCTATACATAAAGTACAAATTGCAAAAATAAATGAATTAATTATATATATTAGGCCATGCATACTAAACATACTCTCGCCTACTAAAATAAAACTTAATATAACATAGATTAACCATAAAATAAAAGCAACTAAACTATTAGATAATAATAAATTACGATTAAATCTATTTATTTTCATACTACTTATTAAAGTTCTTTTTTTAATATTTGTATTTTTAAAGCTTGATAAAACTAAACATATAACATAGATTGAACCTGCTAAAAAGGCATAGTTTAAAAAGTTATAATATGTTGTAGCTTTATTTAAAACACTTGTATCTAAACTAGATGTGATTTCAACATTAACTTTATTCTCTAAAGTGGCATTAACTTTTTTTATTAAGTCTTCTTCATTTAAACTTAAGTGTTGATAAATACGAGCTGTACTTAAATATCTATTAAGTAAGTTTTTAGCTTGGACTGATGGATAATCACCAGTAGTTTCAATCTTAATCTCTAGTTCTTGACCTTTTAAGTATTCTTCATTAAAATTAGCTGGTATTTCCATAATAAAATTAACATCACGATAAAATATAGCATCATCTATAGCTTCTTTGGTATCTTTTAATTCTATTATATTACTATTAGCACTCATATAATCTATTAAACTTTTGGTTATCCCTTCATATTTATCATTATTAATTATATATATGTCAGGTTTGGAAGCTGTAAAATTCATATTATTATCTTCTGTACTTATATTAATACTACTAAATAATACTAATATTGCAGTATATAAAATTATAGGAAAGATACATTTTTTTACAATACGTAAAAATGTTTTAAATACTATCATATTTATTCCTCCTTAAAGCTTTTATAGAAATTAATATTAGTATGCTTGTTATAATTAATAAACTTATTATATTAATCCAATATCTATTTAAAGTGTCATATCTATATAATGAATAAAAACCATCTGTTATTAAAGCTGCAGGATTAAGCATATTTATGATTGGAACATTTTTGTCTATTACATATTTCATGGATATTCCCATCATTCCTGATAAAAAACATCCCGCCATAGTGATAGCTATAATTATTCCTAATTTTGTATTTTCATTAGTTTTTAAAATACTAGATGTTGCTATACCAAGCGATAAACCAGTTAAAGAACCTACTAAAGCTAGAAGAATAACTAATGCTAAATTAGTTCCATAATCTACTTTTAAAATAAATATCGTATATAAAAATAATAAAGCAATTCCTATAATTTGAGCGATATAAGAAGACACAGCACTACTTAATATTATTGTTCCTTTTTTGGTAGGACTAATGGATACTCTTTTTCCTATACTACCCATATTAGCTAAACATTTATTTAAAGAGACCATTCCAAGGATTCCACCGTATAATGCCGCCATTGCAATTAATGTATAATACTCAATCATAGTATAACTCATATTATCACTGGTTATATCTTTAATGTTATTTTCTATCTCTAGCATTCCTAGAGCTTCTCGTGCTATTTCTTCATAATTAATTTTATTTATATTTTCATAACCTTCATTTGTAATCTTTTCTTTTACTTTTAATTCTATATAATCTTCTATTATATTAATTTTAATATTTATTT
>CARJCM010000060.1 GCA_948999435.1 uncultured Bacilli bacterium | reverse complement strand
TAGGATTAATCACAGCAGATGAAGTAGAGTTTGCAGGAGGAAAGAACGAAAATAACACATCATACTACTTGTACAACGGACAGAACTACTGGACTATGTCTCCGATTATCTGGAATGGCGCTCACGCTATCGTGTTCTATGTGAATGTGAATGGCCACCTCGACTACACCAACGTGAACAACACTACTCGTGGTTTGCGCCCAGTAATAAATCTGAAGGCTGATACGCTCTTCGCAACAGGAGGAACAGGAACACAATCAAATCCATACGTAGTCTCATAGAGATACGTATGGAAGTGAAACACTTTCAAGAGAGTGTAGAGTGGTTCAAAATGACTCTTAGTTTTGGAAGGTACTTTACTTGTATTTAAAGTTTTGGTTTAACTATGAAACTTTTGGTAAGTAATGTTTGCAGAATACTAAGGCCAAAAGTTTTTATTAGTAAACATTTAAAAAGAGGTATATAAATGAAAAAGAAAATAATATGTTTAAGTGGATTAGTATTAGTATCAGGATTATGTATTAGTTATTTTTCTAAAGATAAAGAATATAATAATACTTCTGATAATAAAGCTTTAGCAGTATACATAAAAAATGATGAAGGAAATTATGTAAAAGGCGATAATATTCCAGGACGTGATGGGGATTAGAATTAAGTAATATTGACCGTGAAAATATAGAGTGTTTTCTATACTTTGATAAATAAATTTGTGGTAGGTTAAATTTATTAAAAGATTGCTTTTTTATAAAGAAAGCGGTATTATAGTAATAGGATTATTATTCTTATATTTCTTTTGGGATATATATGTGTAAAGTTTTAAGTCCTAAAGGAGGATAGTTTAATGTCAGACAAAAAAATAGTTTGTAAAGATTGTGGTAAAGAATTTGATTTTACAGCAAAAGAACAAGAATTTTATCAAGAGCATGGTTTAACAGAACCAAAGAGATGTAAAGCTTGTAGAGATTTAAAAAAACAAAATAATAATAGAAAAGCTGCTTAATTGATTAAGTTGCTTTTCTTTTTATATTGTTATATAATATAGCGCAAAAAGGAGTTGATTTATATAAAAACCTATGAATATGAATTAATAGATAAATTTTTAAAAGATAAAGGTTTAGAGCATTTAAAATGTAAACAATTATATCAAAGAAAATATAGTGAAGTAGTAGCAATATTAAATTTATTTTTAAACTTACCAGAAGAGCAAAAAAAATTATTTATGCCTCTTCTAACATCAAATATTTGGCATTCTAATCTAGAAAATGTAAGAGCCATATTTGATATATTCTCTAATTTGAGAGAAGAACAAGAATCATTATTTAAGCCTCTTCTAACATCAACTATTTGGAATTCCAATCCAGAAAATGTAAGAGCCATATTTGATATATTCTCTAATTTGAGAGAAGAACAAGAATCATTATTTAAGCCTCTTTTAACATCAAACATTTGGAAATCTAATCCAAAAAATGTAAGTGCCATATTTGATATATTTTCCAATTTAACAAAAGAACAAGAAGCGTTATTTAAGCCTCTTTTAAAATCAACTATTTGGAATTCCAATCCAGAAAATGTTAAAGCTATATTTGATATATTCTCTAATTTAACAAAAGAGCAAGAATCATTATTTAAGCATCTTTTAAAATCAACTATTTGGAAATCTAATCCTAAAAATGTAAGAGCCATATTTGATATATTCTCCAATTTAACAAAAGAGCAAAAAGAAGTGTTTATGCCACTTTTAACATCAAATATTTGGAATTCTAATCCAGAAAATATAAAAGCAATAATAGAATCTAAAATATGGGAAAATAATTTATATAGGAAATTATTAACTAAAAGTATTTGGAATAAATCAATAACTAAAATAGAAAAAATTATTGAAACTATAGAGAAATTAAAACTAGAAAAATATATAACCGCATCTTGTCTTAATTTATCACCAATTCAAATTAAAGCATTATATCATTATATGAAAAGTAATAATATCCCTGCAATAATTGATGGTAAATTAAATCCTCTCTTTAATCTTGCCCCTTCACTTATGTTAAAAAGATATAGAGTAAACTTAAAAGAATTAGTAGAAAGAGAGCTTGAAAGTGGATTATCTAAATAATATACTTGATATTTTAGACAGAATGTGGGATTTTTAGGATAAACAGCTTATTTTGATTAAGTTGTTTTTTTTTGACAATTTTTTTACTTTTTATTTTGTATAATAGTAGTGGTGAATTATATGAAAAGATTTATTACAAGAAAAAAAATAAAAGTTCCTAGATATAAAATATTATATTTTTTGACATTCTTAATTATAACTTTTATGATAATTATTAATGTAGGAGTTAATATATTCTTAAATTCTATTGATAAAGATAAACTATCTAATTCTATATATAGTAATAGCTTTGGTAATCTCTTTAAATCTAATAATAATTTATTTTATGAAAATGTATTTGGGTTACCTTTTAATGATACTAAAGTAAATGGGGAAGTAGAAGAACCTATTATATATTTATATAATACTTTTCAAACTGATAAATATGTTAATCCTTATTATAGTTCTTATAGTATTAATCCTGTGGTAACGCAGGGTAATTTGATACTTCAAGAATATTTGAAAAAGTTAAATGTTTATTCTTTGGTTGAAAAAGAAAGTGTTGCTAAAACTTTAAAAGATAATAATATAGAATATACTCTTAGTTATAAAGGTTCTAGAATATTAATGGAAAAAGCTAAAAATAATAATCAGTCTTTAGAATATTTTTTTGATATTGGTATTAGTGAAGATAAAAGAGATGTTACTACTTATGTAAGTGATAAAGGTAGTTTTGCTAAAATATTATTTATTGTGGGTACTGATTATGAAGCTTATGAAGAAAATAAAAGATTTGCTAGTATTTTAAATGATAAATTAGTAAGTATTAATAAAAATATTTCTAGAGGTATTAGTATGCGGGGTGGTAATGGTTATCATGGGGTTTATAATCAAGACTTTTCAACTAAAGCTTTAAGAATCTTTATTGGTGGTAAAGAAAATACTATTGATGAAGTAAATAGAAGTTTAAAAATATTTGCGAGTATACTTGCAGATTATATAAAGGAGGAAGCTTATGAAAAAAAATAAAAAAACTAAATATTTTTTTAGAACTTTATATATCTTATTATTCATATATATAGCTCTTATTATTGCTTATGAAAGTGGTTATTATGAAACTAAATCACATAATAGAGCAGTTCTTACTAAAGAAGCAATGGAGAGATTTGAAAGTGATTTAGCCCAAGGTCAAGTGATTGATGTTAAAGATTATTTAAAAGAAGAAAAAACTGATTATTCTAATGGGGTAACAAAGGTTGGTAATAAAATATCTAATGGGATAAGCGATTTTATGACTAAAGGTTTATCTGGTATTTTTGATGTTTTAAAAGGGTGGTTTTGGTAATAGATAAAAATTATTGTTTTTACAAAATGCGACAAATCTCGACGTAACTTTGTGCTATGATAAGATTATTTTCTAGTATTTTTTATGAAAATATAACTTGAAAGGAGCAAAATAATGATTACAAAAGAAAAAAGTAAAGGGAATATTCCTATAGATAAAGAGTTATTAAATAAATATAAAAATGTTGAGGAAATATTTGATAATGCAGATAGATTTTTTGAAAATAATAAGTGTATTTTAAAATTGAATAGTTTAAATGATATATTGAATTTGGATTTTAAAAATTTAAAAGTTGAATATTTAAAACGTTTAGCATATAAGATATTTAAT
The DNA here is from genome assembly GCA_948999435.1 of uncultured Bacilli bacterium. Lineage (GTDB taxonomy): Bacteria > Bacillota_I > Bacilli_A > RF39 > UBA660 > Caccenecus. The sequence goes on along the minus strand of CARJCM010000060.1, from coordinate 4,001 downwards.
GAATGTCACGATAAAAATACATTTATAAACAATGGAAATAATATATCTGTTACTAAAAATGGTATTTATGAAAGTGTTCAAAAAATATATAATAATAAATACCAACGTGAATTGGTAAAAGAAAATTTTATCATTTTTGCAAATTTAGGAAGTATTATAGAAACAGCTTTATTGGTTAATCAGGCTTTAGAAAAAAAAGAGAAATGGTATTATTTATTGGAACTACTATATAAATAGGCTTTATATTGATAATGAAGAATATCTTATTAATTTTGATGTAAGAACTTTAGATTGTAATCAAAATCAATATCGAATACAAAGAATAGTATTGAAAAAGAAAAAACAAGTGGCGTAAAGCAGGGACGTTAGTAGTTTAGTACTAAAATCTTGCTGCCTTTCTTCCACTTGTTTCTATAGATATATTATCAAAAAAATGTATTTATGTCAAATTTTCTTTTTATAAATTTAAATATGGAAGAAAACTAATTTTTATATAGTTTTTTTCTTAAATTACTAGTATAATTAGATAGGAGGTCGAGTTTATGCGAATAGTTGTTAGTGCCGGTGGTACAGGAGGACACATTTATCCAGCTTTGGCCGTAGTAGATAAACTAAAAAAAGAATATCAAGATTTGGAAGTATTATATATTGGAACTAAAAATAGAATGGAAAGTGAAATTGTTCCTAATAGAGGTATTCCTTATGAAGGTATAGAAATATATGGTTTTAGTAAAAATATTTTAAAAGATATTAAAAATGTTTTTTGTATTAGTAATAGTTATAATAAATGTCTTAAATTAATAAAAGATTTTAAGCCGGATTTAGTTATGGGGTTTGGAGGGTATGTTACTTATCCTGTTTTAAAAGCAGCTAAAAAACTTAAAATTAAAACATTTTTACATGAACAAAATAGTATTGTTGGTAAAACAAATAAAGCTCTTAGTAAAGATATTGATTTAGTAGCAGTTTCTTTTGAATCTACAAAAGATAGTTTTAAAAAAGCTAAAAAAGTTATTTATTCAGGTAATCCTTGTGGGGAAGCTTCGCTCTTAACTAAAGAAATTAAAAAAAGTGATGTTGGTTTAGATAATAAAAAGAAATTAGTTTTAATTGTTTCTGGTTCTCTTGGTAGTAGTTCAATGAATGATAAATTAAAAGAATTTTTATTATTATCGCGTAAAAGTGATTATCAAGTTTTATATATTACAGGTAAAAAATATTATGAAGAATTTGTTAAAAATATTACTTTACCTAGTAATGTTAAAGTTTTGCCTTATTTAGATAATTTGGCAGGTTTAATTAAAAATACAGATTTAATGGTTACAAGAGCAGGTGCTAGTACAATGAGTGAGATTTTAGCTTTAAATGTACCAGCAATATTTATTCCAAGTCCTTATGTTGCTAATAATCATCAATATTATAATGCTAAAGAAGTAGTTGATAAAAATGCAGGAATGATGATTTTAGAAGAAGAACTTACAGGAGATAAATTATTTAATATGGTTAAAGATGTTTTTAATGATGAAAAGAAATATCAAATTATGAAAAATAATTTAAAAAGTTTGGGACGTACGGATAGTAGTCTGTTAATCGTAAGTGAGATTAAGGAGATTTTATATGGAAAACATTAAAGATATAAGTATTATAAAAGATGTTAATTTAAAAAATTATAATACTTATAAAATAGAGGCAAAATGTGATTATTTAGTGGATGTTCTTTCTATTCAAGGGTTAATGGATTTATTAGCATACCTAAAAAATAATAATATCTCTTATATGATATTGGGTAATGGCTCTAATGTTATTTTAGATAATTATTTTAAAGGGGTTATTATTAAACTTAGTGGTCTTAATTATGTTAATATATCTAAAAATATTGTAAGTGTTGGAGCAGGGGCAATGATGGGGAGTCTCGCTATAAATACCATAAACGAAAACTTAACAGGTTTAGAATGGGCAATTAATATACCTGGGACCATTGGTGGTTCAGTTGTTAATAATGCTGGAGCTTATAATTCTGAAATGTTTGATAATTTAGTTAGTATTAAAGTATTAAATAAAAATTTAGAAGTGGAAGAAATACTTAAAGAAAATATTGTTTATAGTTATCGTCATACTAATATTAAAGATTTAGGTTTCATTGTTTTAGAAGCAACTTTTTTGTTAGATGATGGTGATGTGGAATATTCTAAAGAGATTATAAAAGATAGATGTGAAAGAAGAAAGTCTAGTCAACCACTAGATATGCCATCAGCAGGTAGTGTCTTTCGTAATCCAGAGGGGGATTTTGCAGGAAGACTTATTGAAGCAGTTGGTCTTAAGGGAAAAAAAGTTGGGGGAGCAGAGGTATCTAATAAACATGCCAATTTTATTGTAAATACTGGTAATGCTACTAGTAATGATATAAAAAATTTGATAAAATTAATTAAAGATGAAGTTAAAAAAGAATTTAAAATAGATTTAGTTTTAGAACAAGAAATAATTGATTGGAAATAAGAATAAAAAAGGTGCGAAGAATAATGGCTGTACAAAAGAAAAAAAAGAAGAAACTAAATGTTAAAAGACTTATTTTATTACTATTAATACTTTATTTAATAGTAATGCTTTGTTATGCAATTATTTCGATGCCAATAAAAAATATTTATATTAAAAATACGAAGCTTTTAAAAGATAATGAAATTATTGAAGTTGCTGGGATTAAAAATTATCCAGGAATATTTAAAATAAGCTCTAAGAAGATGGAAGATAAAATTAGAACTTTGGACTTAGTTAATGATGTTAAAGTTAAAAAAAGTATTTGGGGTAAAGTAATTATTACAATTGAAGAAGCTAAACCTTTATTTTATAATAGAACAGTTGAAAAAGTAGTACTTAGTAATAAAAAAGAAGTTTCTTCTAGTAGTAAATATCTTGGAATTCCTACTTTAGTTAACCGAGTTCCTAGTGATTTATTAGAGACGTTTATTAAATCGTTTTGCAATATTGAAACAGATATAATAGGAATGATTAATGAAATTGAATATAATCCTGATATCGCAGGAGATATTGTTATTGATTCTAATCGTTTTTTACTTAGAATGAATGATTCAAATATTGTTTATGTTAATACGCTTAATATGAAAAGATTAAATGATTATAAACAAGTAATGGGAACAATTGGAGATGCCAGAGGTACTTTATATTTAGATAGTTATAATAGTAATAATAGTCTTTTTACACAATTTGAAAATCAAGATACTGATGTAGATGATGATGAAAAAAAAGATGATGAAAATGCAGGGGATAGTGATAATGATGGAAGAGAAGATTAATTATCAAAATAGATTATTAGATTTAGTAAAAACATTTGATGGTAAACCAAAACTATTACTTCATAGTTGTTGTGGTCCTTGCTCAACACAAGTAATAGATTTTTTAAAAGATTATTTTATAATTACTATTTATTATTATAATCCTAATATTGAACCATTTGAGGAGTATTTAAAAAGAAAAAATGAACAAATAAAATTTATTCAAAAGTTTAATGAAAATAATCAGAATAAAATAGAGTTTATAGATTGTGATTATGATAATAATACTTATAAAAATCTAGTTGATAATATTGAACAAATAAAAGAAGGTGGGGCTAGATGTTCTAATTGCTTTTATTTAAGATTAGAAAATACAGCTAAAAAAGCTTTAGAAAATAATTTTGATTACTTTGGAACAACTTTAACTGTTAGTCCTCATAAAAATAGTCAAGTTATAAATAAAATAGGTGAAGATATAGCTAATAAACTAAATATTAAATATATTTATGGGGATTTTAAAAAAAATGATGGTTATAAAAAAAGTATAGAGTTTGCTCGAGAGTATGATTTATATCGACAAGATTATTGTGGATGTTTATATGGCAAAGATTTACAAAATAAAAGTATGAAAAAAGAAGAAACAATTAATTAAGGTTCGTAACAAATGATTCTGCAAGACGGGACGCAGAGTATGTTTATGATATTCGGGAA
>CARJCM010000059.1 GCA_948999435.1 uncultured Bacilli bacterium | reverse complement strand
AACATTAGTTCCACTAACTTGATTAGACAGTTTTTTCATAATACTATCATTTACTTCATAAAAAGGAATTCCATCAAAATCAAATAATGTATCTGTTGAAATAATTTCTCTCACTACCCCTTTAATCATCGCTTCATTAAGAAGATGGTCTCCTTCTATTAAAAATAAATTATTTATATCGCGATGCTTTTTCTCTTTTAATTTTATCCATTCTTTAACTTTAGGATTTTGTAAAGATTCAATTTTCATTAGTCTCTAAGTTCCTTTCTTGCATTCTTATAATTAGGATAATAATATTCTACCATATTCCAAAAATTTTTGCTATGATCATGATGATAAAAATGACACATTTCATGTACGATAACATATCTAATTTCATCTCTTGAATATCTTATTAATTCAGTATTTAAAGTTATAGTGCATAATTTATAATTACACACACCCCATCTAGTTTTCATTTTTCTAAACTTTAAAGTAAATTCAGGCGTAGCAATAATATCTTTCATTTTATTTACTTCATGAGTAAATATTTCTTTTACTTTTAATTTTAAAAATTTATTTATCATTTCTTCATTTTTAGCTATAAGTTTGCCTTCTTGAAATTCTACTTCTTTCTGATTATCATCATATATCAACTCATATGAATTGCCTAAATATCTAAATTCATTAGCTCTCTCTTTTTTCTTTTCTACTTTATTCATCATTTTTTCTAAAGACTTCTTGTTTTTTTCTATTAATTTTGATATTTCTTTATTAGTTATCCATTTGCTAGCACTTACGCATAAATTTCCTGAATCATCAAAACGAAAATAAATATTTTTTATTTTTTTATGACTTACTATTACATTAATTTGTTGTCCATTTAATATTACTTCCATTTTATTCACCTCTTTAATTATACCTTAATAAAGAAAAAAAGAAAACTTTTAGTTTTTCTTTGGTAAAATTTTTGTCTCTCCACCCATATAAGGTCTTAAAGCTTCTGGTATTAAAACACTACCATCCTCTTGATAATTATTTTCTAAGAAAGCAATTAATCCACGAGGTGTTGCTAAAACTGTATTATTTAAAGTTGTTACATAGTAGTTTCCTTTTTCACCTTTAGCTCTAATACCTAAACGTCTAGCTTGTGCTTCACCAAGTATTGAGCAAGATCCAACTTCAAAATATTTTTGTTGACGCGGACTCCAAGCTTCCACATCGCAAGATTTAACTTTTAAATCTGCAAGATCACCACTACAGCATTCTAAAGTACGAACAGGTATATCTAAGCTTCTAAAGAAATCTACTGTAAATTGCCACATTTTATTATACCAATTCATTCCTTCTTCTGACTTACATAATACAACCATTTCTTGTTTTTCAAATTGATGAACTCTATATAGTCCACGTTCTTCAAGTCCATGTGCTCCAACTTCTTTTCTAAAACAAGGAGAATAAGAAGTTAAAGTTATAGGAAGTTCTGTTTCTTTAATAATTTGATCTTTAAATTTTCCTATCATAGAATGTTCACTTGTTCCAATTAAGAATAAATCTTCTCCTTCAATTTTATACATCATCGCATCCATTTCTGCAAAAGACATAACACCTGTTACAACATCACTTCTAATCATAAAAGGTGGTACACAATAAATAAAGCCTTTATTTATCATAAAATCTCTTGCATAACTAAGCATTGCACTATGAAGTCTAGCAATATCTCCCATTAAATAATAAAAGCCATTGCCACTAGTTCTACCAGCGCTTTCTTTATCCAAGCCATTTAATTTCTCACATATTTCTGCGTGATATGGAATTTCATGATTTGGCACAATAGGCTCCCCAAATTTTTCTATTTCTACATTTTCATTATCATCTTTACCAATAGGCACACTTTCATCAATAATTTGTGGAATAGCCATCATTTTCTTCTTTATTTCTTCACTTAAAGTTTCTTCTAATTTTTCAAGTTCAATAATCTTAGCATCCATATTAGCTATTTCAGCTTTAATAGTATTTGCTTCTTCCAATTTTTTATCACGCATTAATGAACCTATTTCACTACTTTTTTTATTTTTATCAGCTCTAATATTATCCGCTTCTGCTTTTGCTTCTCTAAATTTAATATCAAGCTCATAAACTTCATCTACTAAAGAAAGTTTCTCATCTTGAAATTTCTTTTTAATATTTTCCTTTACTAATTCTTTATTTTCTCTAATTAATTTAATATCTATCATTTTAAAATCCTTCCCTCTAAATCATCAATTAATTTTATATAAGTTTTAACATATTTATTTCTAATTCTATCAAAATTAGTTTTATCTAATTCTTCAAATCTATTCAAATTCATATTATCCAGCAAATCTGCTATTTTTACTTTTTTAGCCAAAATATTATCACTTTTAATTAATCTATCAATGTATTTATCATAATCTCCTAAGTCATTAGTTAAAAGTCTTAATGCATCAATTACTTCTTTACTAAAACCTAAAGCAATTAAATCATCAAATATAAAACTGGTATTTTCGACAATATCATGAAGTAAAGCCACACATTTACCTTTGTCATCCCTAAAACTTTCCGAGACTTTATTTAAATGTCTTATATAAGGCTCACCAGCTTTATCTTTTTTATCATTAAACACAATTAAAACTAACATATTAGCTTTTGCTAACTCATCTAAATTTTGTAAATGTAGAATCTTAGCCATATTTAGATAGCTATCCATATTATCCTCCTTTAAAAAATAAAAAACCCAAAACTTGCAAGGAGCAAATTCTGCGGTACCATCCTTTATATTACTCTAATTCTTAACGCGAATGAAACGGGAATGATTAGTTCCACTAAAGAGTAGATTTCTTATATGTCATTAATTTATTTTCACCAACCATAAACTCTCTTTTAAAAACAACCATATAATACTTATCTCTTATAAGTTTTACTTTTATAATATATCATAAATTAACGATTTAAACAAGTATTTTTATATTCTATACAAATACCACTAATATCACAATTAGGATTATTACATTTATAATTAACATAAAACATAATAAAATCCGAACCAAATAAATACTCTAAATCAGAATTAAATCTAATCTCGCCCTCTTCAATATCAATTAAATTCATAAAATCTATAAATTCATAAATAACTGGTATACCGCCCTCTAATATAGTAACTTTAATTTTATTTGTATCATTATATATACCATCAGGAAACATTATATCAACATAGTTAATATTAAACAAACTAAATAATTCTAAAAGTTCTGAAAAAGAAATTACACTATAAGATAAGAGAGTATTAACTTTATCTCTATAACAAGCAAATTCTGTATCTAATTCCTTTTTTAATTGCTCTAAGTATTGCACAAATCTTTTGACTTTACTTTTATGCTCATTCCCAACCAATAAAGTATAATCTCTAAAATCTATATAATCAGTACAAAACGAATCTACACCTTGTTCTAATATTAAAATATTTTTATAGATATCATCTAATATATCAAATTGAAATAGAGATAATTTATTATATAAATCACTTTTTTGCTTAAAACTTTGATAAGCGCTTTCACATTCTAAAAATAAATCTTTCATAACCTTCACCACTAAATATATTTTACACTAAAAACCATTAATATCAAACTATTTTAATTTCTTGTTTGACCTTTTTCATTAATTTGTCTTAAAATATCAGAAGTTATTTCTGAATTACTAGGAACTTTATTAGTTTTAACTAATTCTGTTAATTCTTTTAAATAAGTAAGGAACGCTTTAGAATTTACAAAATTCTTAACTTCATTAAAAGCACTATTTCCACTAAAACCACCTATAATTAATGTATAACTACCAACTTTAGTATAGAATACTTTAACATCTTTTCCCTTATACCACACTCTAACTGGTAAATCACCTTTAACAGGTAAATCATTAGCTATATTACCATCAATTATTTTCTTCAAAGCAGCGTAAGCTTGCTTTTTACCAACTTTTTCAAAATTACTAATATGTAGCATTACATATGGAGTTAACTCATAGTCCTCATAATATCCATAATATAAGATATTATCATATGTATTCCCATCTTTTTGATTTATCTTTTTAAACATTTCTTTTAAATAAGTAATATTAGCATCTATTTCTAATCTAAATTCCTCTTTTTCATCATCTAAAGTTGATTCATAAATTAAATCTATTAAAGCATTTATCTCATTTATTATTTGTAAAGCTTCTGGTCTATTACTTGCTTTAGCAACATCATAATATTCTTTATCACTTTCTAAAATAGAATTTAATAGTGTTTCTTTTTCTTGCGTTATTTCTCTACTTATAGCATTACTCATTTGTCTGTAATACTCAGTTTTTCTATCATCTGACAAACTAGTAGTCTCAAGCAATTTTTTAAATGAATTTAAATCACAAACTTTTACAACTTTTCCACCACTTATATACTCCATTAGTGGATCATTAGTTTCAACAACTTGAACTCTTTTAGTTTCTGTTTTCTTAGCTGCTTTAGCGTTTACACTAAGTATATAGTTTCTCATATTATCTAATAAAATTGGCACCGAAACTTCAGCATCTGATACTAATCTTTCATTTTTAGTCGCTAATTCATTATTTGTAATGTAACCTTCTAAATATGACTTATATAAAGCTAAAAACTCATCTAAATCATCAATACTAATTTTCAAATCATTAGAAATTAAGTCACCCATTTGAACTTCAAGATTATAAGAGAATAAATCACCTTTATCTGTAGGTTCGTCTCTAACTAGCGAATTAAATTTAATCCCTGATAAAAGAACCTTTTGAATATCAAGTTCACTTCCCATAAAAGTATAAGCAAATCCAGCAATTATAGGATTAACAACTTTAAAACCATTATTTGTAAGTCCATCCAATAATTCTAAAATCCACACATTAGTATTCTTAAGACTCATAATTAAATCTTCTATTTTTCTTAACACATCTTTTTTACCATCATTCACACTCAAATCAAGATTATACCTTTTATTAAGTTCCTCTTTAAGATAATAAGAAACACCAAAAGTCAGTCTTTGTACTAAACCGAATATTTCTTGCAAGTCTGCAATAATGTTATTATTATTTTCAATAGAATCATTTAAACCATTTCTAATGATTTCTATTACTGATTCATTTATTTTAACATCTTTAAATAAATATTCGCTAATGAGTAAATTTCCAAAGCAACCAAACATATATTGCAATTTTGACAAGCTAAAACCTCTTGCTATAAAAAACTCCTCTATATTTTCAGAATGCAAAAAATAAGATATATATTCATCATAAACAATTTTAAATTGCTTCCAATCTTTTTTCTTAAAATATCCATATAATCTTTTTTCATATTCATTAATTACTGGATTATCAATGAATTCTATAGCATTAGTTTTAGATTTAGCTCTAATTAAACGAATAAAAATTTCAACAGCATCTTCGTTTGTAGCATTACGAATAATATCAAACATCACTATTGGCAAATTATATACTGGTTTATTAAAATCACTATCAATGGATAAAAGTAAAGCTTCATATTCCTTAATTTTAAATTTCAAATCAATTAAGTCTAATCCTTCACTTGCTATTTCACAAAATCTATCAAAGTTTGAATATCTAATATCATCGCTTATAAGTGCTCCGTTATGTATTGCATTTAATTTATTTGTTAATTTTTCTATATTCTTTTTAATGTTTTCAGCTAATAATTCTTTTAATTCGACATATGTCATAATATTTCTCCCCCTTAAAAACATTAAATATTATAATACATACAAGTTAAAAAATCAAGTTTTAACTACTTCTCCATCTATAGCTCAAATTAAAACACATAAAAAGCTATTTCAAACTTTCTAAAATAGCTTTTTCTATTCCTCTAAATGGTAGAGTAGCACACGTTTTTCTATTACCTTGTTTATAAATATCTTCGTAAACTATTCCTTCTTGTAAAAGTTCTCCATCATATTCTTTACCATCTGTCATATTATAAAATTCTTTAATATATTTTAAAGCTTCATCCTTAGTTTTTCCTATCAAATTATTAATCATAATTGAAGTAGCAGATATTGAAATCGCACAAGCTTCACCCTCAAAAGTTATATCATCTATAACTTCATTTTTAAATTTAACATATATATCAATATTATCTATACATGAAGAATTAGCAGTATTAGTTTTATGATAACTATCATCGCTTCTTCTTCTATTTACCGGATGCATATAATTTTCCATTATAATTTCTCTTTTTGTTTCTTGATCCATTTATATCATCTCTTTTACTATTTTATCATAATCACTTAAAAGTTCCACTAAACTATCAATTTCTTCATAAGTATTATAAAAATACAAACTTACTCTTACTGTATTAGTAACGCCTACACTTGATTTTAATATTTTTGCACAATGATTACCTGCTCTAACACATATATTATATTTATTTAAAAAATATGCTACATCCTGACTAAATATCTTATCAACATTAAAAGCCACAATTCCACTATCACTTTCAATATTTATAATATCAATATGAGATATTGGGATTAATTTATCAATTAAATACTTTCTTAATTTCTTTTCTTGTTCTTCAATTTTTTCATAACCCACACTATTAATATATTCTATAGCTGCTCCAAGTCCTATAACTCCTGCAATATTTTGTGTTCCCGCTTCTAATCTAGTAGGTAAAGGTTTATAATATGTTTCATCAGGATTATCAAAAGATTCATTCATCCCTCCACCTAAATTAATTGGTTCTAAGTGTTCCAACAATTCTCTTTTTCCGTATAATACCCCTACACCTGTTGGTCCACACATTTTATGTCCTGAGAAAGCTAAAAAATCAACATCTAAATCTTGAACATCAGTTTTTACATGTGGCACCATTTGGGCTCCATCTAACACAACAAATATATTATTATCATGAGCATATTTTACAATTTCTTTAATAGGTCTAGCATCTCCTATAACATTAGTTACTCCAGCTAAACTAATAACTTTAGTATTAGGTGTTATAGCTTTTTTAACATTTTCAATAGTTACATAATGATTATCATCAAGTGGAATATAATTTACTACGATACCTAATTTTTTTACTAAATTAAACCAAGGTAAAACATTAGAGGCATGTTCACTAGTTGTAATTAATACTTCATCACCATTTTCTAAATAATTCTCAAAAAATCCTTTAACTATCCAATTTAAACCTTCGGTTGCTCCTGCCGTAAATACTATTTCTTCTAAATATTTTGCATTAATAAAATCTTTAACTAATTCCCTAGTATTTTCATATGCTTGATCAACCTTAAAAGATAAATCATAATCACCTCTATGGGCATTAGCAGAATAATTAGCATAATAATCATTCATCGCATCAATTACACATTGAGGCTTTAAACTAGTTGCACTATTATCAAGATATATTATATCTTGTTTAAGTAAAGGAAAATCCTCTCTATTCATCTTTATCACCTCCCAATTTTAAAAATTCTAATTCTACTTCACTCATATTTTGTTTCATAAAACTTTCTATTAGCATATCTTTAGCCATTTTTTCACTTAATCCTAAAGATTCTAAATAAAATAATTCTTCTGTATTAAAATTGCCAATAGTAACTAAATGATTAGCTAATACTTCATTAGTATCAACAATCATAATAGGACTTATTTTAATAGTATCATTATTTCTCACAAGTAATCCCTTTAAATCTTCTACAAGTTCATTTCCTTTAGTTTTTTCTTTTATATAACCTTTAAAAATTACATCTAAATTGCTATTATCCTGAATATTTAATG
>CARJCM010000058.1 GCA_948999435.1 uncultured Bacilli bacterium | reverse complement strand
TCATCCAGTTCCCGCATGGCATATTTGCCCACCCGCATCTGGGAGAACACAAAGTGAATTAAAAAAAGAACTGGATGATAAAAATTTATTAATATATGATAAAAGTTTTAAAGATTATTTAAATGGTAAAGAAATAATCTTGTATGATTTTAATTATTTAAGTAAAGAACAAAAAATAATATTAAATGGGCTTTCTAATGTTAAGGAGTATATTAGTGAAAATAAAAAATATAAACCTTTAGTATTTGAACTTTCTAATTTAAAAGAAGAAATACTATATGTTATTAATAGAATTAGTAAACTTTATTTAGATGGGGTACTTTTAAATAAAATAAAAATTATTTTACCTGAGAATTATACTAATTATCTAAAATATTATAGTTCAGTATTTAAAATTCCTATTAATATAAAAAGTAATCATAGCTTTTATAGTACTTTGGTAGCTCAAGATTTTTTAGAGTATTATGATAATTATACTATAAAAGATAATATAGAGAGATTAAAGGATTATTCTAATATTAATGATTTAATAGAAATAGTAAACAAATCAGTTTTAGTGGAAGAGAAAAGAAAAGATTTTATTATTCATGATTTAAAGAATACTAAAATTAAAACTAATAATTATAAAAATGCCGTTCAGGTTTGTAATTTAAATGACTATTTTGATAGTTCAGATTATGTTTTCTTATTGGGCTTTCATATTGGTAACTATCCAAAAAATTTTAAAGATGATGCATATTTAAGTGATAATGAGTTAAATACTTTAGGTTTAGATACTAGTGTTGAAAAAAATAGATTAGAAAAAAATAAAGTTATAGAAAAACTAGGCTCTATTAAAAATTTAGTTATAACTTGTAGTAAAAGTGATGATAAGACTATTTTTCCATCTCTTTTAATAGAAGAAATGAATCTAGAAGTAAAGGAAATAGAAAATGATGCAAGTGTATCTTTTTCTCTACTTAATACTAAACTACAATATGCTAGTGATTTAGATGATTTATATAAGTTTAATATCGTTAGTGATAATTTGAATTTATATAAAAATAGTAAACTTAATTTAAACTATTTAAGCTATGACAATAAATTTTCAGGTATAAATGAAGAATTATTAAAATCAAGAATAGGGAATGAATTAATATTATCTTATACTAATTTAGAAATGTATAATGAATGTGCTTTTAAATATTATTTAAGTAAAATTCTTAAAATAAATTCTTTTCAAGATAGCTTTAAAATGCAACTTGGTAATATTGCACATCATATTTTAGAACTAGGTTTAAAAAAAGATATTAATATAGCAGTAGAAATAATGAATTTTGTTAAGATGGAAGGTTATGAATTAAAATCTAAAGAATATTTTTATTTAGATAAATTAAATGATGAATTAACATTTATTTTAAATTATTTAAAAGAACAAGAAAATAATTCTAGTTTAAATAATTATTTGTTTGAATGCAATCTAAATGTTTACTTAGATAATGATAAATCCAATGTGACTATGAGTGGTAAAATTGATAAAGTAATGTATACTACAAAGGATGAAAAGGAAATACTCGCGGTTGTAGATTATAAAACAGGTAATACATCTATTGCTTTAGATAATCTAAAATATGGTCTTGATATGCAACTTCCAATATATTTGTATCTACTTAAAAAATCAGATAGATTTAAAGATGCTGTTATTGCAGGTTTTTATATTGAAAAAATTATAAGTAGTGTTCCTAATATAGATAAAAGTAAAAGTTTAAAAGAATTAAAAGAAGAAAACTTAAGGTTACAAGGATATAGTAATTCTTCAGCGACAATATTAGAGCTTTTAGATAAAAATTATACTGATAGTAAAATGATTAAAGGCTTGAGATTTAAGAATGATGGTAATTTTTATAATACTGCTAAAGTTTTAGATAATAGTGAAATGGATAAACTTACTACTATTGTAGAAGATAAAATAAATGAATGTACTAATAATATTTTAGATGGAAATTTTGTAATTAATCCTAAAGTATTAAAAGGTAAGAATAGATCTTGCGAATATTGTAATTTTAAAGATATATGCTTTATGACTAAAAAAGATGAAGTTATATTAGGAGGTGAAGATGATGAATTTTACGACGGAACAGACAGAAGCGATTAATAAAGAAGGAACAAATATTATAGTTTCGGCAGGAGCTGGTTCAGGTAAAACAGCTGTACTTTCAGAAAGAGTTCTTCGTAAGCTTAAAAGTGGTGTTGATATAAGAAATATTTTAATTCTAACTTTTACTAATGAAGCGGCTGGAGAAATGAAAAATAGAATAAGAAAGAAAATTAAAAAAGCAAATTTAACTAGCCAACTAGAATATATTGATGTTGCTAATATTACAACTTTTGATGCTTATGCTCTTGGAATCGTAAAAAAATATCATTATCTTCTAGGAATAGGTAAGAATATTTCAATTATTGATTCTTCAATACTGGATTTAGAAAAGTTAAGAATATTAGATGAAATAATGAGTGAATATTATGCTAAAAAAGATGCTAGATTCTTGAAATTAGTCGGAGATTTTACAGTTCGCGATGATGAACAGATTAAAGATGTTATTTTAAGTATAAATAAAGCATTAGATTTGAAATATGATAAAAATGATTTCTTAAATTCTTACATAGAAGGTTTTTATAATGAAAGTAATATAGATAAATTATTTAAAGAATATTTTTTATATTTAAAAAATCTATGTGAAGAATTAGAAAATAATATTTATGAAATAGGGGAATATTTAGAAGAAAAATTATATGTTAAAGTAAGTGATGCTTATTCAATATTTTTTAAACCAAATAATTATAATGATTTATATAAAATAAAAGATTTGCCGAGAGTTCAATTTAGAGGTATTCCAGAAGAGGCTTTGGAACTAAAAGAAAATATCAAAAACTTAGTTACAATTATTCAAAATCTTACTTTATATAGTGAAGAGGAATTAAAAAGTCAAATAATATTAACTAAAGATTATGTGAGTATAATTATTGAAATTATTTTGGAATTTGGTAAGAGATTGGATAGTTTTAAATATGAAAAAGAAGCTTTTGAATTTAGTGATATAGCTAAAATGGCAATAAAAATAGTTAGTGATAATGAGATTATTAGAGAAGAAATAAAAAATACTTATAATGAGATAATGATTGATGAATATCAAGATACTAATGATTTACAAGAAACATTTATTTCAAAAATAGAAAATAATAATGTTTATATGGTGGGAGATATTAAGCAATCTATTTATAGATTTAGAAATGCTAATCCTAATATTTTTAAAGAAAAGTATGATAATTATGCTAAACATATAAATGGGGAAAAAATAGATTTACTTAAAAACTTTAGATCAAGAAGTGAAGTTCTTAGTAATATTAACGAAATATTTAGTTTAATTATGACAGAAAAATATGGTGGGGTAGATTATAAAAATAATCATGAAATGGTTTATGGAAATTTAGCTTACATCAATGAAGGTAAAACTAATTATTCTAATGATTTAGAAATACTTAAATATGATAATAAAGATTCTAATTTTAGTAATGTAGAAGTTGAAGCTTTTACAATAGTTAAAGATATCAAAAATAAAATTCAAAATAAATATCAGGTTTATGATTTTGAAATAGGCAAAAAAAGAGATATTTTGTTTAGTGACTTTTGTATTATTTTAGATAGAGGTACGGATATGCCAACTTATAAAAAGATATTTGAATATTTTGGCATTCCTATGGATGTTTATAAAGATAGTAATTTAGTAAATGAAAATGATATTTTAGTTATTAAAAATATTGTTAGTTTAATACTTGCTATAAAAAATAAAGAGTTTGATACAAAAATGCGTTACTATTTTACTAGTATAGCTAGAAGTTTTATTGGGTGTTTATCTGATGCAGAAATATTAAATTATATAGATAAAAATACTTTTTATGATTCTATTATTTATAAAAAATGTGATAAAATAGCTAGAGATTTAGATAATAAAACAGCAGGGATATTACTAGAAGAAATAATCGAAAATTTTAAATTTTATGAATGTTTAATTAAAGTCGGAAATATTTCAAATAGTATCAAACGTCTTCATTATTTAATTGATTTAGCTAATATGGCAGAAGATTTAGGATTTTCCATAATAGATTTTAAAGAATATTTGGAAAAAATGGTAGATAATAGAAAAGAAATAAGACAGAAACAAGATAAGAATAGTAGTAATTCAGTAAAAATAATGAATATTCATAAATCTAAAGGGCTAGAATTTCCTATTTGTTATTTTGCAGGATTTAAAAAGAATTTTAATTTAGGAGAAATAAAAGAAAAATTTTTGTATGATAATAAATATGGAATTTTAACACCTTATTTTAAAGAAGGTATTGGGACTACTTTTATCAAAACTTTAATAAAGAATAATTATGAGACAGAAGAAATATCAGAGAAAATAAGACTTTTTTATGTAGCTTTAACAAGAGCTAAAGAAAAAATGATTATGATAATACCAGAATTTAAAAAGCCATTAAAACAAAATATAGTTGTAAATGATATAGTGGCTAGTAAATATCGCTCTTTTTATGATTTTATTTCTTCTATTGCAATTAATTTAAATAAATATATTAAACCTATTTCTTTGGATATTTTAGATTTAACTAAAGATTATGAGTTTAGTAATAATCAAGTTATCTTTAATGAAGAAAAAGAGGAGAGAAAGAAAATAGAATTTAAACCATTAAATATTGAAGTAGAATTAGAAGATAGGAAACATGCTTCTAAAAAGATATTAGAAGTTTTAAAAAGAAGTGATGCTAAAACTTTAGAATATGGTACGAAAATTCATGAAGAGTTAGAATTAATTAATTTTAAAGAAGATAGTGATAATAAATATATTAATACTTTAAAAACTAAATTTGATTTTGATAAAGCAGTTATTTATCAAGAATTAGAGTTTTATTTTACTAAAGATGTATGTGAATATCACGGAATAATAGACTTAATGCTTGAATATGATAATAAAATAATTATTATTGATTATAAACTTAAAAATATAGAAGATGATGCTTATATTAAACAATTAAAAGTTTATTATGATTATGTAAGTAGTATTAGTAATAAAGAAATTAAATTATATTTATATTCTATATTAGATGAAAAATTAAAAGAGATAAATATAAGTTTTGTAAAATAAAGTAAATATAATAATAAATACTACTTTTTTAGCATATTTTATGATAGAATAATTTTAAGAGGAGGAATATATATGCCAGTATGGTTAATAGTTATTTTAGTAATAGTTGTTATATTAGTTTTATGGGTAGTTGCTACTTATAATACACTCGTAACTCTAAGAAATAGAGTCAAAGATGCTTGGAGTCAAATTGATGTACAATTAAAAAGAAGATTTGATTTAATTCCTAATTTAGTGGAAACTGTTAAAGGATATACTAAACATGAGTCTGAAACTTTAGAAAATGTTATAAAGGCACGTAATACTTATATGTCTGCAACACTTCCAGAAGATCAAATGAAAGCGGATGGGGAGTTAACTAAAGCAGTTAGTAAATTATTTGCTTTATCAGAAAGTTATCCTGATTTAAAAGCTAATACTAATTTTAATGATTTACAAAATCAACTTAATGAAACTGAAAATAAAATTGCAATGTCTAGACAATTTTATAATGATATTGTATTGCAATATAATAATAAAGTTGAGATGGTTCCATCTAATATTATTGCAAATATGTTTCATTTTAAAAAAGAAACTTTCTTTGAAGCTCAAGAAACTGAAAGAGAAAATGTTCAAGTTAAATTTTAAGACTTACGTTGTTAAGTCTTTTTTTGGAGGAGTGGGTACTTTTTGAAAAAATATGTTTTAGGTTTATTTCTTTTTTTAATATCTCCTTTTGTAGTTAATGCTTCAGATATTGAAGTTAAAGTAGAAGATTTTTTGGTTGATGCTTATATTCTAGAAAATGGAGATTTAAAAGTAAAAGAATTAATTGTTGCTAAAGGTAATTATAATTGGTATGAAAGAGATTTAGTGTATAAAAATACAAAATTGCGTGATGGTAATAGTTTTCTTAATAACACGATTTATAATGCTACTGATATAACTGATGTCATTATTAAAGCTAAAAGTGTTAATAATATTTCATTTGATACTTTTAATGATAATGATTTTGATATTTTTAATTTAGTTAGTTATGCGACTAATGGTGATAGAGCTAAATATACTATTTCTTCTATTAATGGTGGTAAAAGATATAGAACTTATTACAGGACAATGAATAATACAACGGCTTTTTTAATTGAATATACTATTAAAGATGCTGTAGTGTTACATAATGATATTGCGGAACTTTATTGGACTTTTGTGCCAGATGGGTTTGAAGAGAATTTATATAATATAAATATTAGAGTGCATTTACCTAAAGAAGATGATAGTAATAACTTTAGAATATGGGCGCATGGTAATTTGGCTGGAGAAATTAGATTTATAGAAAATAAAGGACTTGAAGCTAGTATTGAAAAGGTTTTTAAAGGGGAATCTGTAGATATTAGAACTACTTTTGATAAATCACTAGTTAATGCTTCTTTAATTAATAAAAAGAGTAATGTTAAAGCATTAGATGAAATAATAAAAGTAGAAACAAATAGGGCAGATGTTGCTAATAATTTAAGAAAAGAACTTATTTTAATCCGTAATATTGTTATTTATGGAACTATTTTAATATATATTGCTATTTTAGGACTTGGTATTTATATTTATTATAAATATGGTAAGAATCCTAAATCAGGTTATTATTCTAAGTATAATCGTGAGTTTATTGATGATTATAATGTAGAAGTTATTGATTATTTAATGAAAAAACAAATAACGCCAAATGCTATGAGTGCTTCAATTATGAATTTAATTTATAAAAAGAATTTATCAGTAAATGAAATTTCTAGTGAAACTAAAAAGAAGGATTATGAATTTACTTTAGAAAATAAAGATAATTTGGATGAAAGCGAAAATATTTTAGTTGATTTCTTGTTTGATAGAGTAGGTAAAGATAGAAAAAATGGTGAAGGTAAAAATTGTTTTTCAACTCTTGATTTGAAAAAATATGCGAATGGTACTAAAACTTGTTCTACATTTATTAATAGTTATACTAAATGGAAGAATAAAGTTATTGAGGTAGGGAAAAGTGAAAACTTTTATGAGAGAAGTAATGTTCCAATTATATATGGTATAATTATATTACTTTTAACAATTATAGTATTTGTTCTTGGCATTAGTAGAGGTGTTGATTTTATTCCAACTTATTTATTACTTTTCTTTGCAGTTTTCTTCTTTATGTATACAATCTTAATTGATAAGAAAACTTTAAAAGGCTCTCTACATTATGATAAGTGGAAGGCTTTTAAAAATTTTTTAAATGACTTTGGTAGTTTTGAATTAAAAGAATTACCAGAAATAGTACTTTGGGAAAGATATCTAGTTTATGCGACTATTTTTGGTTTAGCTGATAAGGTTCAGAAAAATATGAATGTTAGAATTAGTGAAATGAATGTAGATACACTTGGTTATGATTATTATCCATCTTATGTTTATATAAATTTAGGTAGTACAATTAATTCTAGTATTAATAATGCTATAAATAGTGCTTATAGTAGGCAATCAGCGAATTATGCTAATACACACTCTAGTTCATCAAGTGGAGGAGGCTTTGGAGGAGGCTTCTCTAGTGGTGGTGGCTTCGGTGGAGGCGGCGGCGGCGGTCGTTTTGGATAAATTAAGTGGGTTCAATGTCAAGTAGTGTTGGTGAGACCAAAAACAAAAGATAGATGAACTT
>CARJCM010000057.1 GCA_948999435.1 uncultured Bacilli bacterium | reverse complement strand
GAAAAAAACTAATCGTGAGGTTAGAGGGGTTTAATATAATGATTTATCATTTTTTAAATCTTTTGTTCTTTTGTCTTATGTAAAATATTATTTAAAAATATAGCAAGAGACATAAAATTATGATATACTTTAATTATCATAAAGGAGTGTCAAGAAAATGAAGTATGATGATTTAGAAAAAACTAAAGAGTTATTTGAAATTGACGAAGATGTACCTACACCAATAGAAAATATTGAAATAGAAGGAATTAGTAAAGATACAGTAACAGATGAATTTACTTTAGGTTTAACTGATAAAGAAGCTAGTATTATAAATAAAAATATTAAAGAAAAAGAAGAAAAGAGTAGTAAGAAAAGTAAAAAAGAAAAAAAAGAGAAAAAGAGCATCAAAGAAAAATGGAATGAATTAACTAAAAAGCAAAAAATTCTTACTATATCATTAATTGTTTTAATATTAATAGTTATTATTACTTTTACCTTAATGTTAGTATTAAAAAAAGATGATAAAAAAACTATTGATGAACCAAATAAACCTAATGAACCTATCGTAGAATTAGAAGAAGAAAACTATATATATAAAGATGGAAGTTTAATATTAATAGATAAGGATAAAAATGAACTTGGAATATATGAATGTAAAAACAAAGATGAAAATTTATGTTTAGTGGCATATTTTAGCAGTGAAGATGAATTTAATGGACCAAAGTATTTATATGAAGATGAAAGTACCATTGAAAGAAGAAGTCACATATATAATGATAACTATGTCTTTATAAAAGACAATAATAGTGAATCTTCCAGTTCTATAATCTTATATAATATTAAAGAAGAAAAAGAAGAAGGAATTTATAGTTTAGTAAAAGGATTTAAAGATTCCAATTATGTTATTGTAAAAGATAGCAGTAATAAGTATGGAGCTTTAGAAATAACTAATGAAGGACCAATTGAAAAAATAAAAATATCTTATGATTATTTAGGAATGATTAATAGTGATAGTAAAGTAGTTGCTAAAACTAACAATAAATACTTTATATATAGCAAGGATGGTAAATTAGAAAGCAAAGGCCTTTCTTATCCAATAAAAAATTATAATAATAATTATATAGTTATAGATAATAATGGTGAAGCTTTATATGATTACAAATCAAAACAAGTAATTGAAGGAACATATGATTATATTAGTTTATTAGATGATTATGTTGGTTTAGTAAAAGATAACAAATTATACATTAGAGATTATAATAATAATAAGTATAACGAAGAAGGAATAGAATTATTTAATAGTTATTATAACGAATTAAATACTTATAATGAAGAAAAAGTTTTAACAAATAACAAATATTCATACAAGATAAATATTATTGAAAACAATATCGATATTACCTATGTAAATAAAAATGACAAAGAAAAAAATATTAGTCTTTCAATTAATGAAGGAAAATTAAGTAGTAAATTTGCTAATTTAAATTATATTGATGGAAAATTATATTTTTATAAAGAAGAGAATAAAAAAACATTATTAGGAACCTATAGTTGTACTAATAAAAATACTATTGAAAGTGATACTAATGCTTTAAATACTTGTTATATTGCTAGTACAAAAGATAATACAGGATGGTTACCAATAATTAATGAAAGATATGTATTTATAATTGATTCTTTAGATAAGAATAACAAAACAATAATGTTATACGATTTAAAGAATAATAAGACCTTAAGTAGATATGCTAATGTTGATTTAGGAGTAGAAGTAAAAGAAAATAAGATAACTTTTATATCAAACAATAATTTATATGTTATCGCTGAAAATAAGAGTAATAAATATGGAGTTATAAAAGTAGAAGATGATGTAAAAAGTGTTATACCATTTAACTATAAAAATATTTCTAAATTAAAAGACTACTTTATGGCGGAAACTAGTGGTAATACTTATTTACTAATTAACAATACAGGTAATAAAGAAAGTGAAGAGTTTGGTAGTAAGATAGTTGACTATAGTGGTAAATATTTAAAGACTGAAGATAACAAAG
Organism: uncultured Bacilli bacterium; assembly: GCA_948999435.1. Taxonomy (GTDB): domain Bacteria; phylum Bacillota_I; class Bacilli_A; order RF39; family UBA660; genus Caccenecus. The sequence goes on along the minus strand of CARJCM010000057.1, from coordinate 5,866 downwards.
TGTATGGTTTTGATAGAACGGAAATCAGTAAAGAAGAATTCTTATATATAGAATTAAAAGATGATTATTATGTAGTTATAAATAAAGATAAAAAATTAGATATAAAAAAATATAATGATACTAGTTTTAAATTAAGAAATCCAATAGACATTGGTGATACAACCGATTATAGTAATGCTTTTGAAGTAAGTAAAAGTACAAGTAATTACATAATAAAAATAAAATCAACAGGAAGTACTATTAATGTGCCACTAACGGGTGATAACACTACTAGTACAGCACCAGAAGGAAATGAATAATAATCTTGCCAAAATAAAAAAAATTTGCTAGAATATATTTATAAAAACGAAGACCAAGAGGAGTAAGAAGTAAAAAGTCTTAATAGAGAGCTTAAGATAGGTGGAACTTAAGTAAGAAAACTTCTGAAGGTAGCTTGCAAGTTGTCTATTTGAAAAAAGTAGAATAGACCGCATACTATGCGTTACAAAAATAAGTTAAATAAAAGGTGGTACCGTGCCCAAAAGCACCCTTTGGTACTATCTTTTTTTGTTTTAGAAAGAAGGAATTTAAATGTTAGAAACGAAATATAATCATAAATTAGTAGAAGAAGGAAAATATGAAAACTGGAAGAACAATGGTTATTTTGAAGCAAGTAAAACTGCTAAAGAACCATTTTGTATTGTAATACCACCGCCAAATGTAACGGGAAAATTACATATAGGACATGCTTGGGATACATCAATTCAAGATATTTTAATTCGTTATAAAAGAATGCAAGGATATGATGCTGTATGGATACCTGGAATGGACCACGCTGGTATAGCAACTCAAAGTAAAGTTGATAAAAAATTAAAAGAAGAATTAGGAATAAATCCTAGAAGTTTATCACGAGAAGAATGGTTAAAACATGCTTGGGCTTGGAAAGATGAATATGCCGAAAATATTCATAGACAATGGGCTAAGTTAGGTTTATCTTTATGTTATAGTAAGGAAAGATTTACATTAGATGAGGGGTTATCTAAAGCTGTACGAAAAGTATTTGTTGACTTATATAATAAAGGTTTAATATATCAAGGAGAAAGAATTATAAATTGGGACCCAGAGGCAATGACTGCTTTATCTAACGAAGAAGTTATATATAAAGATATTCCAGGCGCATTTTATCATTTAAAATACCAATTAGAGGATAGTGAAGAATATTTAGATGTAGCAACAACTAGACCTGAGACCTTATTTGGTGATACTGCTATAGCTGTTAATCCAAATGATGAAAGATATAATAAATATATAGGAAAAAATGTAATCTTACCAATTGTAAATAAACCTATACCAGTAGTAGGTGATGAACATGCTGATATGAAAAAAGGAACTGGTTGTGTTAAAATAACACCAGCTCATGACCCAAATGACTTTGAAGTAGGTTTAAGACACAATTTAGAAAGAGTAGTATGTATTAACCCTAATGGAACTATGAATGAAAATGCTACTTCTTATGTTGGACTTGATAGATTTGAATGTCGCGAAAAGTTAATAAAAGATTTAAAAGAACAAGGTTTATTATTAAGTATTGAAAATATTACGCACAATGCACCATTTAGTGAAAGAAGCGGGGCTTTAATAGAACCATATTTATCAAAGCAATGGTTTGTAAAAATGCGACCACTAGCAGATAGAGTATTATCAACTCAAAAAATTAAAGATGAAAAAGTAAATTTTGTACCTAAAAGATTTGAAAAAATAATGAATCATTGGATGGAAATAACATACGATTGGTGTATTTCAAGACAATTATGGTGGGGACATAGAATACCCGCTTGGTATAAAGATAATGAAGTATATGTTGGAATTGAAGCACCAAAAGAAGAAGGATGGGTTCAAGATGAAGATGTATTAGATACATGGTTCTCATCCGCTTTATGGCCATTTTCAACATTAGGTTGGCCAGATAAAACAAGTGATTTAGAAAAATATTATCCTAATAATGTTTTAGTAACAGGATATGATATTATTCCATTTTGGGTTAATAGAATGACTTTTCAAGGCTTAGAATTTATGGATAAAAGACCATTTGAATATTGTTTAATTCATGGTCTTATAAGAGATAAAGAAGGACGAAAGATGTCTAAGAGTCTTGGTAATGGCATTGACCCAATGGATATGATTGAAAAATATGGTACCGATGCCTTAAGATATTATTTAACAACATCGGTATCAAATGGTTTAGACTTAAGATTTGATGAAGAATCATTAAAATCAACCTGGAATTTTATTAATAAATTATGGAATGCATCACGTTTTGTCTTAATGAATTTGGAAGGAATATCTTCTTTAGATGAAAACTATGAAAATCCAAGTGATACAGATAAATGGATATTAACTAAATGTAATAAAACTATATTAAGTGTTACAAAATGGATGGATAAATTTGAACTTAATAATGCAGGAACAGAAATATATAATTTTATCTATAATGATTTTTGTGATAATTATATTGAATTTGCTAAATTTAATATGGAAAGTATAACAACAAAGAAAGTGTTAACAAAAGTCTTAAAAAGTATATTAAAAATGTTACACCCATTTATGCCATATGTAACAGATGAAATATATTCTATGATTCCAAATGTTGAAGAAAATATAATGGTAAGCAAATATCCAGAATATAACAAAAAAGAAATATATGAAGATACCGAAGAAAAAGTAAATGATATTATTGAACTTATAAGTATGTATCGAAAAACTTATCAAGAAAATCATATGGATAAAAGTGTGATAGTTAAATTTAATAATAATGAAGATTATGAGCTAATAAAGAAGATTTTAAAAATAACAAATATTACAGAAGAAAAGTTAGAAAAAGTGGATTATAATATTAAAAATAAAAGATTTGATATTACAATTTATTATGAAAAAGAACTTACAGAAGAAGATAAGAAATTAAAAGAAAAAGAAATAGAAAGCTTAAAAGCATCTATTGCTAAAAGAAAAGGGTTGTTATCAAATGATAACTTTGTAAGTAAAGCGCCAATAAATTTAGTAGAACAAGAAAAAGCAAAACTAGAGGAAGAAGAAGAAAAACTAAAAAATTTAGAAAACAATTAAACATACTAAAAAGGTATGTTTTTTCTAGCTTTCTTAAAATAAATATAGTAAAATAAAAATATGTAGAACTATAATGACTAAAGTATACATTAGAAAATAGAGGGTTTATGATAACAGAAGAAAAGTTAAAACAAATTTATGAAAAAGGAAATAATACAATTACAACTAAAGCATTAAAATATTTAGGATTCACAAAAAATGATATAACAAAACTAATTAAAGAAGGAACAATAAAAAGAATTAAAAGAGGTCATTACGTTGTAATAAGTACAGAATATTTAATGGAATGTTTCTTAAACTACTTAAAAAGTGAAAGATATGAAGAAGCTTTAAAAGTTTTAGAAATGATAAGTAGGCTATCTAAGACGTATTTTCATGTAGATTATAACACCTATTTAGTATTACTAAGTGCTTTAATTACGCTTCCCGATAATTATTATAATTACCTAAACATTTTAGAGCCTAATGATTTAGAAATAAAACCTACTGATGAAAGAGTAAAAGATAAAGAATATCAAAATAGAATAAGAGAAGCGATTTTTAATAGAAATTATTTTTTAGCTAGGATGTTATTGTTCAAAAATAATGAAGATAATAATCGAACAGAAAATGATATATTAAAATTTTTAATTCAAAAAATAGATAAAGAATTAAAACAATTATATATAAAACTAAATGAATTAATAAAAAATGAGCAATATGAAAGCATTATAAAATTATTAAGTGCCAAAAAATATAAAAGTAATTCCAATCTTCAAAATATTTTATTAATTGCCCAAAATATATTAGAAATAAGAGCTACAGATAAAATACCAGAAATAGTACCTTCCATATCAAAAGACTTAGAAGATACTATAATATATAAAAATTATGCTCTAGCTCTTTCTATGAGTCAAGACTATAATGCTAAAAAAGGTCTCAAAGATGATGATAATTCTTTAACATTAATATTAAAAGCTATTATAAATGAAATTAAAAAACTCCAAACTTTAGAGCAAGTATCAAATAATAATGGAGAAGAAGTAAATACAAATAATACATATGATGAAATACTTTTATACATTAAGGATAGTTTAGAAAAACGAGAAATTCCTACAATATTAAAATATTTAAAAGAATATTTAACTAGTATAAATAAGCTAGAATATGAAAGATTAATGGTATTATTAATCAAACTAAGCTTTATAAGAAAAAGTGGAAATTACGAGTTTATTATTAACTTACTTTTACAATTAAAAGGAAATATAATTACCTTCAATATCAAAGAAATTGTTAAAGAATATGAGATAAGTTTTAAAAATAATAACACTGAAAAAGCTGAAGTTATCTTTGATATTATAAAAGAACTTGAAAAATTAGGGTTAGTTACTAATATTACCCAAGGATTAATTACTAGGAAAAATGAAAATAAAACAGCTATCATAGAACCTAAGGTAGAAGAGTCAGTTATTATTGCTCCTGAAAAATCAACATCTATTATAGAGAAAAAAGAAATATCTCCTGAAATTAAAGATTTTATGAAATCTCTATATAATAGATTACAAGAAGATAGTTTAATAATACTAAATGAAAATGATAGTGCTAAATTAGATATAGAAATATTTAATAAAGAATATAGATACCAAGCTTATGCTTTTAAAATAGGTATAGCAGGTTTAGTAGTTATAAAAACAATAAAATATGTCAATTGTGCAAGTGAAATTATGAAAAAAGGTGATGAAGCTTTCCAAAATGGCAATTGGGAAAAAGCAATTGAAGTGTATAAAGAACTATTGCCTCTTAAAAATACTTTAACAAGGGTATATGCTAACATAGGTATAGCATATATGAACTTAAATAATTTACCTGAAGCCATAAAATATTTAACTATAGCAACAGGAATATCTGAATTAAATCCTTTAATAAAACATAATTATACGAAGTTAATAAATGAATTAAGAAGTAAATTAAGAGCAAGTATTAAAAAAGAAGATAAATATGGAATAAATAATACGGATTTAAATGATTATTTTGGAACAAGAGTAAAGGAAGTCGCAGATTTAATAAATCAAGGGCAAGCTTTAGAAGAAGCATGTGAGCAATTAGAAATTAAACAAGGTGAAAGAAACATGATAGCTTTATTACTAGCACGAGATTGTTATGCAAGAAAATGTTTTGCTTTAGGTGATGAATATAATAAACAAGTAGAGAATAATCTATATAAAAGTAAACAAGTTATAGCATTCCAAGAAAGTTTAAAACAATATAGATTATTATACCAAAGTAAAGTTAATGAAAACTATAATCCATTGCTTAAACCTAGAAAAGTAAAAAGTGTAGAAAAACCAAAAGATGAGCCAACTCCTAAAATTAATCAAAGTTATACAAATGGATTATATAGTGATTTAAACGATGATTATGGTTCAACAAGATTAAAAGAAGTTATTGTTCTTATGAATTTCCAAGGTATGAGTGCTAAGGAAGCATGTGAGGCATTATGTATAGATATTGAAGAAACTAATAAAATATTTTTAGTTCTAGCCAAAGAATGTTATGCTTTAGGAGAATATGAACAAGGAGACAGATATCTTTTAGAAGTTGAAAGAACTTCAAAAATTCCATCAATAAAAAAATTAGTATCAGAAATTAGAACAAATAAAAGATTTTATAAAAATAGAATAGATGGAGATTATAAACCTTTAGTTAAAGAACGTACTTTAAGAATATAACGGTTCAATGTCAAGTAGTGTTGGTGAGACCAAAAACAAAAGATAGATGAACTTGC
>CARJCM010000056.1 GCA_948999435.1 uncultured Bacilli bacterium | reverse complement strand
GACTTATTTCAGTTAATTTATTAAAAACTGAAATTCATTTGAAAATTGGCAAATATTAAAAAATATTAATCAAGTATATTGTATATTTTAAAATTATATGATAAAATAATCAAGTAGGTATAAAATATATATCTACTTTCCATACCAAGACTATGTTTATTAAAGTAAACATAGTTTTTATTTGCGTTTCTTTAGAAATAAAGGTATAATTATAATGAAAAGGAATAGGTGAATATTCTAAATGAATAAATTATATAGTGTTATCTTAACATTAATAGCGGGGTTATTTTTCTTATTAGGAGGTTTAATATCTAAAAAATTTAAAAACAAAGAAGTTTTAAATCATTTTAGTATAGCTTTAGCATTTATAATCATGCTTAATTTAATATTTACAGACTTAATCCCTGAAAGTCTAGAGCTATTGGAAGCTTACAAAACAAGTAGTAGAATATTTATGATAATATCATTTATTATTTTAGGAATATTAATTTTAAAGATTTTAGATTTTTTCATTCCCGACCATCATCACGAGCATCATGAAGAAGAAAAAAACATTAAAGAACATATTTCTCATGAAAAACATATTGGAACATTAACTGTTATTAGTTTAATATTACATAATGTACTAGAAGGTTTTGCCATATTTGGATTGTCTCTAAATGATTTTAAATTAGGAATAATGATTTGTATATCAGTAGCACTCCATAATATACCTCTTGGAACTCATATATTTAGTTCATTAAGTTTAAATAAAAATAAAGGATTAATAAGTATACTTACATTATCAAGTTTAATAGGTGGCATAATATTCTTAATAGTAGGAGAAATAAGTAATTTATTATTAGCAATTATTACTTGTATAACATTAGGAATGTTAATATATATCGAAATATTTGAATTATTACCTGAAATGATTCATAGTATCAAAAAGAAAGAAACAATCATCGGATTAATAGTAGGTTTAATAATTTTAGGCATATCATTATTAATATAAAAAAAGAGAACAAATGTGAAATATTGATTAACAAGGGAGGTTTAAAGATGTTAGAATTAAAGGTAGATAATCAAGTAATAAACTATGTAAAAATTAATAATGAAGACTATATTTCGATTACTGATATGTTAAAATCCAAAGATGGTGAGTTTTTTGTATCTGATTGGCTTAGAAATAGAAATACAATAGAATTTCTAGGTATATGGGAAGAACTTCACAATCCAAATTTTAATTATGGCGAATTCGCCACAATTAAAAGTCAAGCTGGTCTAAATAGTTATAAGATAAGTGTAAAAGAATGGTCTTCTAAAACTAATGCAATTGGAATTGTTTCAAAAGCTGGTAGGTATGGTGGAACCTATGCACACAAAGATATTGCCTTTGAATTTGGAATGTGGATTAGTCCAAAATTTAAACTTTTACTTATTAAAGAATTTGAAAGATTAAAATTTGAAGAGCAAAAGCAATTAGGGTGGAATGCTAAACGAGAATTATCTAAGATTAATTATAAAATTCACACGAACGCAATTAAACGCAATTTAATTCCTAAAGAGCTTACAAGAGAACAAATAAATTATATCTATGCAGAAGAAGCAGATGTTCTTAATATGGCATTATTTGGAATAACAGCAAAGAAATGGCGTGAAGACAATCCTGATAAAAATGGTAATATAAGAGATTATGCTTCTATTGATGAACTTATATGCTTGGCAAATTTAGAAAATTTAAATTCAGTGTTTATTAACGATGGGCTAAGTCAGTCAGAAAGACTTGAGAAATTAAATAAAATAGCTATTTCACAGATAAAAATATTACTAGAAAGTAATAATAAAAAATTCATAAAAAAGAAATGTTGAATTAGTAAAATAAATTAAAGGAGAGAATAAATGGAAAATTATTTAATTATACACGGTAGTTTTGGTTCTAGTGAAGGGAATTGGTTTCCGTGGTTAAAAGAGCAATTAGAAAAAGATAATAAAAAAGTTTTAGTACCTCAAATGCCAGTAGGAATAGATAAACAAAATTTTGATTCATGGTCAGAAGTATTAAATAAGATAGCTATTAATGAATTTACAACAATTATCGCTCATAGTATAGCTCCTATCTTTATTTGTAAATATTTAATAACTAATAAAATAAAAGTAAAGAAACTAATTTTTGTTTGTGGATTTAATAATTATTTTGGTATTAATAGAGATTTTGATACAGTTAATGGACCTATGTATATCGATAATTATACAGATATAAAAAATTATTGTGATAATATAATATGTTATTATTCAGACAATGACCCTTATGTTAAATATGAAGTAGAAAAGGAATTTGCTAGTAGTATTTCTAATAAAGAATATGTCATAAAAGGTGGAGGCCACATTAATTCTGAAAGTGGATACACTTCATTTGAAGCAATTTTAAAATCACTATAATAATAAAAAAGGAAGTGAAAAAAATGAAAAGAGTTTTAGTCACTGGTGCCGCAGGTGTTATAGGTATCAAAACTATTAAATACCTTTTAAGTGAAGGAAAATATGAAATAACAGCGCTTGATTTAAGAAACAAAAGTAATTATAAAAAGCTCAAAAAATATCGTCGTCGAATAAATATTATATATGGAGATATTAATGATAAAGTTTTAATTGAAGCTTTAGTTAAGGATCAAGATTATATTATACATTTAGCAAGTGTCTTACCTCCCATCGCCGATATAAAAAAAGGTTTAAGTGAGAACATTGAATATTTAGGCACAGAGAATATAATTAAAGCGATTAATTTTTACAATCCCGAATGTTTTTTAGTATATGCATCTTCTAGTACTATATATGGCGAAACCGAAAAATCAAGTATTAAATCTAAGGCTAATTTAACGGAAAATGATTATTATAGTAATACAAAATTAAAAACAGAAGAATTAATTGAAAAAAGAATAAGAAACTATACCATTATTCGTTTACCATTAATTTTATGTAATCCAGCATCTGGAGCTTTTATGTACAATGTTAAGAAAAATAGAGTGGTAGAAGCTTTAACAGACAATGATGCAGCTTATCTTTTTGCTAACACTTTAAATAATACAGAAGAGTTAAACAAAAAAGTATGGAATGCTGGAGGTGGCAAACAACTCACTGCCAGTTATCGTGAAATTCTTGCCAATGTATTAGAAATATATGGTTTTAGTTTCAAATATTTATTAACGAGAATATTTATAGATAAAAACTTTTATGTAGGTGTATATGAAGATAGTGATAAATTAAATGAAATCATCGATTATCGAAGTGATTCTTTATCATCGTATTATATGCGTTTAAAAAGAACATCTAAAAATAGAGTTTTAGCTAGGATTTTTGCTAAACCATTTATATTCTTTTTAAGGAGTAAAGAGTATGATAGGACTAGCGCTTGAAGGTGGGGGAGTAAGAGGTTCTTATCAAGCAGGAGTTTATGCAGCGATGCATGAATGTGGCATTAAAATAAATGGTGTATGTGGAACAAGTATAGGTTCGTTAAATGCTTCACTTATCGCAACTGGAAAAGGAGAAACTCTAGCTAGTGTATGGCGAAGTCTTAATATGGGTGAAGTTTTTGGTTTTTCTAAGAAGTTTATAGATGCTTCAGTAAATAAAAAAATAAAGTTAAGTAATGCTGAAGTTTTTGCTAAAGAAGCATTTCGTATAATGTTACAAAAAGGAATAGAATTAGAAGGATTAAAACAAGTTATAGATAAATATTTAGATGTTGATGCATTATTTAATAGTGATATTGATTTTGGGCTTGTAACAGTTAGACTTAAAGATTTTAAACCAATATACTTATGGAAGAGCGATATGGATAAAGAAAAAATCAAGGATTATGTTATCGCTAGTTCTAGCTTGCCATTATTTAAAATGGAACCATTAATTGATAATCACTATTATTTAGATGGTGGTTTTAGAGATTTAGGCCCAGTTAATATGATGTTAGAAAAAGGTTATGATACAGTTTATTTAGTTAAAATCCATGGTATAGGAATAACTAGAAAATATGATAAAACGAAAAATGTTATAGTTATAGAATCTAAAAGAGGCTTAGGTGGAGTGCTTGATTTAGATCATAATCGGATTGAAGAAAACATTAAAATGGGTTATTATGATGCAATAAGAGTAATAAAACATTTAGATGGTGAAAAATATGTTTTTAAAGTTAAAAGTGAAAAGTACTATGAATTTTTAAATCGTAAAGTACCTAAGAAATTACAAAGAAGAATTAAGAGCTTTTTTAAAGCAAGGAATATTAAAGAAGCTACTATAAGATCTTTCGAATATGTAATGGAACATGAACATATTAATTATTATGAAATATATAAGCCAACTAAAATGCTTCGAAAGTTAAGAAAGATAAAACACAAAAATCATTTTATATATGATTATGTAAATAGATTAAAGTATTTTATTTAAATAAACTAGACAAAAATACATTTAAGGAATATAATTTAAAAGATAAAAACAAAGGAGTGATTTCAAATGGGAAGAGCCTATGAAGTTCGAAAAGCAAGTATTCAAAAAACTGGAGCTATAAAAGCAAAGACATATTCAACATTTGCTAAAGAGATATATTTAGCAGCTAAAAAAGGTGTACCAGAAATAGAGAGTAATGTTATATTAAAAAGAATGGTAGAGAAAGCTAAAAAAGCTCAAGTACCAAGTGATATTATTAATCGTGCTATTGATAAAGCTAAAGGTGTAGGTGGCGAAGACTACCATGAAGTAGTATATGAAGGATTTGGTCCAGGTGCATCTACTTTAATAATTAAGACTTTAACAGACAACGTTAATCGTACTGTAGGAATGGTACGTGCAGCTTTCAATAAAGTAAATAAGAGTTTAGGTGTAAATAATTCAGTATCATATAATTATGATTATTTAGCTATAATAACTTTTAAAACAGATAAAGAAGAAGAAATATTTGAAAGATTATTAGATGCTGGTATCGAACCAACTGAATTTGAGAATATAGAAGGAGAATTGACTATTAGTTTGCATCCTAATGATTCTAATAAAGCCAAAGACATTATTGAAAGTATTAATGGGCCTACTGAATATGAATTAGATGAAATAGGAATGTATGCTAAAGATGAAGTCGAATTAAACACTGAAGATTTAGAAGTATTTGATAAATTATATAAATTATTAGATGAAATAGAAGATGTAACAGAAATATATCACAATGTTAAGGGAAGAGATTAAATCTTCTTTTTATTTTAGAGAAAAAAATTTATACGCATAATTAAAAATCGATATTATTGTATAAAAATGATATTGATATAATAGAAAAAAATGTTATAATGAATATAATAGGAGAGAAGTTTATGAAAAAGATAGAGAAATACATTTATATTATTTTAGCAGTAATTTTAATAGGTATTATATCAGCAGGTACAACTTATATCATAATGAAAAATAATGATAAGAGAGAAATAAAAGAAAATGATAATAAAACAAATAATAATGAGGAGAATAATAATCAAGATATAGCTTTAGATGAAAAAGAATTGGAGTTATATTTAAGTTATATACCGTTTTTAGATGCAGTATTGCCAGTTGATGAAGAATCCGAGCAATATGAAGATGCATATAATGGTAAAAAAAATACTATTGACAACATAAATAATGAAATTTTATTATATAAAGCGTATAGAAAAACTGATGAATATATTTTTTCTAAAGAAGAGGATATACCTATATTAAATAATTTAGAAATATGTGACTTTAAACCATGCAAATTAGCCCAATATTATAAAGAAGCAGACATAAATAAAAATCTATTAAATATGTATAATAAAAAAAGCATTGATATTAAAGTATTATCCATTCCAGGTGGAGGATTATTTTATCAAAAACCTTATTATGCTGAACATTGGGGAGCGGGTTCTAGCGTTTATAATAAAATAAATAAAAAAATAAAAGGTGAGAAAATAAACGATTACATTATAATTGAGGAAGAAGCTCTATTTACAAGATTTGCTGATTATGATAAAGATGTCAAACAAATTGATAATAAAACGCCAATAAAGATATATAAAAATACATTTGATTTGAAAAACAATAAAGAAGTTCTCAACAAAAGTATAATATATATAGATAATAATGATATAAAAGATGGGTTAATAACAAAAAAATTTATAGATTTAAATAATTATGTTTTCACAAAATATAAACATACATTCAAAAAAGGAACTAATGGATATTACTGGTATTCAACAGAAGTAATCTAAATAAAAAGTAGGAGAAAATAATGAAAAAAAATACAATGATTTATATAATAATAACTATACTAGCTTGTGCCTTAACAGGAACAATAACCTATATGTTTGTTAATAATAAAGATAATAAGTCAGAAATAAAAGAAAATAAAAACAATAGCAATCATCAAAATAATAATGAAGAGAATAATAGTAATCAAAATAACAAAGAAGAAGTAATAACATTAAATGAAAAAGAACTAGAAGAATATTTAAATTATATTCCTATTGATATATCAGGAGGAGTATATAAAAAAGGATATTCGAACATTCAAAATATAGATAAATATTTACTATTAGAACATTTAGTAACTAATATTATTAATAAAGAAAACTATAATTTCAAGAATAACAAAACAATAAAGCATAACTTTGAAATTATCTGTAATGAAGATTCAACTTATTTTATTGATTATTGTCCTGAAGAAAAAGATGCTTTAGATACTTTTTTAACAACAGAGAGTTATATTTCTTTAAACTACATAAATTCCAAATCAAAAAAGATGTACAATAAAGAGTTAACTGGATTTCAAAATACAAAACCAAGTGATAAAGCTATAACTATTGGAGGCTTACTTTATTATTACTACAATGATAATTTTATTCAATATAGTGGTGGCAATGATGACATAAGTATTGTACATTTAATAGATAAATATAATGCAACAGATAAAGAACTAAATATTTATGAGTATGTGGCTAAAAGTACTTCAGAATATGATATTGAAAATATACAAGCATTAGAAGACATAGATAGTGGTTATAGTATAAATATTGATAATAAAAATGTTAACTTACAACAAATTTTAAAAGAAAATAAAAATAAATTTACAAAATACAAACATATCTTTAAAAAAGGAGTAAATGGATATTACTGGTATTCAACAGAAATAGTAAAATAAAAAGAGGAGTAAAAAAATGACATACAAAAAATTATTTCCAATAAAATACAACAATAAAAAGTTTATGATATTTATCGATGAAAATAATCGTCAAACATTTTTAGAAATAAATAATCAAGGTGAATATGAATATCCTATACTAGAAGACTTTGTATCCTTACATAATATGTTCAATAATCAAGAACCATATATATGTTATAATATTCAAAAATTTCGTTTCAAAGAATGTGTAAAAGTAGTTAAAAATGGCGTGTTAAGTTTATTAACAGTAATAACTATATTAAATAGTATGCCAAACGCTCTAGCTGCTAATCAAAATTTAGAAATTACAAATGATAGTATAGTTATAAGTGAAACTATCAGCAATGAAGAATATAAATATGTAAGACCTAAAAATCAACAAGAACTAGAAGAACATTTAGGAAAAATTAATTTAACTAAAGAGTTAGTATTAGAAGCTATTGAAAATAACAATAATTTACCTAAAGATATTAAAGAAGTAGCAAAAGAACAATTTGAAACGTTTTATAAAATGCATCCTGAAGCAAACTATCGGAAATTTTATGAAAATGTAAAAGATTTAAAAGTAAGAATTTTAACTCCTGAAGAATTCAAAGAGGACAGCAAAAAAATGCCAGGTGCAGATGCTTATTTTAACTGGTTAAATAAAGAAATAACTTTACAATCTAACTATACTAAAACAACTTTGTGTCACGAATTAGCTCATACATATCAGCATTTACATATAAAAATTGAAAATACAACTATTGAATTTTATGACAATTATACTGCTTTAAATGAAGGCATGACCGAAATAATGACTAATTATACTGTTCCAAAGGAAAGTAAGGGGTCTTATAAAATTAGTCAAGAAA
>CARJCM010000055.1 GCA_948999435.1 uncultured Bacilli bacterium | reverse complement strand
TAACACGTAATGATTTCTTTTTTTATGTCTTCCCCCAAATTATTTTACACTATCAGTACTTTATGCTATAATATGCATCACAAAAAAGGTGGTAATTTAATGAGTATCGAAAAAGAAATAACAAAGTATTATAATGCTAGATATGAAAAATTTAAAAAAGATTTAATTGAAGTATTGTGTAAATTTTTAGGAGAAGAATATAGAGAAGTAATTATATCTAAAATAAATAGTTTAGATATAGTTTATTTTGTAACTAAAAGAGATTTAAGTATAGCTTTAAAAAATGATGATTTGGATAAGAATGAACAAAAAATGTTAGAATATTTTTTAGAAAAATTATTAAATTATAATCCTCTATTATTTGACAAAATGTCTATAAAAGAACTAATTGATTATATAGAAAGCAAGTACGAACTTTTAAGCGCTTCAAGTAAAAAGTTGTTTGACAAAAGTAAAGAAGCATTTTTGATATCTACTTCAGAAAATCTTTTAAATCCTTGGCACGAAAATATATTAAAAATATCATTAAAAATAATTTTAAATGAAACACATCCAATTAGTCTTTATCATTATTTGATTGGTGTTTATGGTGAGCCAACAAATATAGAAAGTTTTGAATATAAGAATTGTTCATTAAGAATATATGAAAATAAAGATAAAGGTGTTATATCACTTCCAATTTATCCTAGAGATTTATCACCAGATGGTGAATTTTTATGGGCAATATTAAATTATGTTATAGATTCTATAAAAAAGGAAGATATAGATTTATGGCATGGTTCTATTAATTTAGGAAAAAAATTAAATACACATATTACTGATTATATTTCTATAATTTTAGCTCATAATCTTCATGAAAATGGTATATTTATATTTGATAATAAGTATTTATCTAAAAGCGAAAAAAAGTATGAAAGATTATTAGAAAGTGAAGTATATCAAAAAATAAAATCATATTTTGGCAATTTATTTATAAAATTTCTAATTGAGCCAAATGTAGTTATAGAACTTGTTGGTAAAGAAAACTTTCGTCAATTTGCTTTATGGATTTCATATGCAGCTTCCAATTTAGAAGATGAAATAGATTATTATGAAGAAGATTATGAAGAAGATGAAGATGAAAACAAAGTTGATGTAATAATTCCCGACTTAGATATTGATATTATGGAAGTTTTAGATGATATGTATTTAGAATATTTAAGACATCAAAGTATTTCTTTAACTACCATCGATATTAAAACTATAATGCAAGCTAAAAAGATTGTGGATGTTAAAAAAGATTATGAGAGAAGAGAGATTGAACATGATAGTAAATATTATCATTTAACACTTTTATTTAAATATTTAGAAAAGTATGGTAACTGTAATATAAGATTTTATTCCCAAGATAAACTATGTTATACACTCGAATTTAAAATTGATAAAAATGGTAAATTAAAAATAACTAAAAATATTGAATTATATGATAGACCATTATTTAATTACGATAAAACTTTAAACAACAAAGCTAAATTAAAAGAAACACTAGCAGAGTGGGAATATGCTGAAGAAGATTATGATATAGTTTTATCGTTAGTTTTATATTATTCTCTTTATCATGAAACTAGTATAAGTACAAATAGAGATTTAAAATCAGTAACAACAGATGAAATAGCAGAACTTTACAAAAGAGTATTACCTATGTTTAATTTAAACTTAAAAGAGTTAATAGAGTGGGTATTATCCAATGATACTGGAAGATTAAATATCTTAACACATCCAAGAAAAGAAGTTGAAGAAGATTATTCTCCAGCTACAATTGAACTTAAGATGGAAACATTAAAAAAGAAAATTAATGAAGTAAATGATGTTTGGAGAAAGATTAATAATGCTCGAAGTAAAGAAGAGTATAAAGTAGCAGAGAATGAATGGCTAGCATTAAATAGAAAGGCTAGAAGATAAAGTTTAGTAGTTAATTCTATTAAGCTTTTTTTAGTACATTGATTTATTTAAATATCTAAATTTTCTTTTTATTTTGAGTAATATATATATTACACTTATCTTGAGGTAGATAAATATGAATGAACAAGAATTAATAGCAAAAGAAAAACTAATTATTGAACTAGAAGATAGGTTAATTGAAGAATTTATACTTTTAAGAAAAAATCAACATATCACCCAAAAAGAACTAGCAGAACAAAGCAATATGATTAGAGCAACAGTTAATCGTGTTGAAAGATGTTTAACATCACCAACTATAGGAACAATGATTAAATTATTAGAGCCCCTTGGATACACTTTAAAAATAGTTCCATTAAAGAAAAAATAGTTTTAAAAAAGCTATAAAACAAAATAACAAATAATAAAAATTAGAAAGAAGGTAGAAAATGAAAAATGAAATTATATTATTTGAAAATCAAAATGTAAAATTAGAAGTAAATATGAAAGAAGAAACAGTATGGTTATCACTAGAGCAAATGGCAGAATTATTTGGTAGAGATAGAACTGTAATAACAAGACATATTAATAATATTTTTAAAGAAAATGAATTAGATAAAAAAGAGGTATGTGCAAAATTTGCACACACCACTTTACATGGAGCACTATCCAATAAAACACAAACTAGAGAGTTAGATTACTACAATCTTGATATGATTATAAGTGTTGGCTATCGTGTAAAATCCAAGAATGGTATTATTTTTAGGAAATGGGCTAATAAGATATTAAAAGATTATATGATTAAAGGCTATGCTGTAAATAATAAAAGATTAGAATATTTGGAAAAAACTGTTAAATTATTAGATATAGCAAGTCGAGGGTATGAAAATACCAGTGAACATGATAGTAAAGAAATACTAAGAGTTATAACTGAGTACACAAATGCCCTAGATTTGCTTGATGATTATGACCATAAAGCATTTAAAAAAATAGAAGGTACAACAAGTGATAAAAAAATAACATATGAAGATTGTATTAATATCATAGAAACTTTAAGATTTAATGAAGAAAGTGATATATTTGCTTTAGAAAGAGATAAAGGACTAAAATCAGTTATAGCTAATATTTATCAATCTTTTGATAATAAAGATGTTTATCCCACGTTAGAAGAAAAAGCAGCTAACTTTCTTTATATGGTTGTTAAAAATCATGTATTTATCGATGGCAATAAGAGAATTGCCGCTACTTTATTCATATACTTTTTACAATTTTATAACATTTTATACAAAAATGAAAAACAAATAATAGATAATAACACTTTAGTAGCAGTAACGCTTTTAATCGCTGAGAGTAATCCTAAAGAGAAAAATATAATAATAGAATTAGTAACAAACTTTTTAAAATAAAGAACAAAATAAACTTTGACAATAAGTTATTTTATGATATAATAAATTTGACAGATTTAAGTGGGCAAGAATTTTCCCACTTTTATTTATACATTAGAATAGGGTGAGTTATGAAAAAAAGTTTAGAAGAACTAGAGAAAAAGATTAGAGAAGTTCTAGAAAAAGAGAGTATTATTGTTGATAGTGTTACATATGAAAAAAACAGTGGAAATTACAATGTTTTATCAATAGTATTAGATAAAGTTGGAGGTATTGATTTAGATACAATCGTTGATGCTACAAACATCATTAATCCAATTGTAGATGAGTATGATTTTACAGAAGATTCATACATCTTAGATGTCGTATCCAAAGAAAGAGGTGAAGATAATGAATAGTGAAGAATTCATTAAAGCAGTAAAAGCAATAGTAAAAGAAAAAGGAATAAGTGAAGAAGTTGTATTTGAGGGAATGGAGCAAGCCTTAGCAACAGCATACAAAAAGAATTTTGATTCTAAGACAAATGTTAGAGTTGATATTAATCGTGAAACAGGCGAAATCAAAGTATTTTCTTATTTAGTAGTAGTTGATGATGTAGACTTTGGTAGCGAGTCTACTGATGAAGAAGGAAATGTTGTAAAAATAGCACCTGAAATTAATATAGATGCTCAAATTATTTTAGAGCAAGCAGAAGAAATGGTGCCAGGAATTAAAGTAGGAGAAACTATTGAGACAGAAGTTACACCTAAAGATTTTGGTCGTGTAGCGGCTTCTACAGCTAAACAAGTATTAACTCAAAAAATAAGAGAAGCTGAAAAAAATAGTATTATCGACGAATTCCAAGATAAGCAAGATGAAATGTTATTAGGTTTAGTTGCTCTTGAAGATAACAAAAATTATTATATTGATTTAGGAAGAACCAGAGGAATACTTCCTAAAAATGATATTATTCCAGGCGAAACAATTAAAATGGGTTCTAATATCAGAGTATATGTTACCAAAATTGAAAATGGTACTAAAGGACCTTTAATTCTTTTATCTAGAAAACATTATGGTTTTGTAAAAAGATTATTTGAACTTGAAATACCAGAATTACAAGATGGAACTCTTATTATGCATGCATGTGTTAGAGAAGCAGGAATTAGAAGTAAAGTAGCATTATCTACAACTAACGAAAGAATTGACCCTATTGGTACATGTATTGGTGAGCGAGGTTCACGTATTGCAAGTATCTTAAAAGAATTAAATGGTGAAAAAGTAGATGTAGTATTATATAGTGAAAATCCCGAAGAATATATTAAAAGTGCTTTATCACCAGCTAAAAATGCAATTGTAAATATATTAGATGAAAAGAAAAAAGAAGCTTTAGCAGTTGTGCCTGATGATGAATTTGCCTTAGCTATTGGTAAAGGTGGAAATAATATCAAATTAGCTAGTAGATTAACAAAATATAAAATAAATATAAAAACAATGAAAGAGATTAACGAAGAAGGAAACAAATAAGATATAAAGCAAGGAGGCTAAAATGAAAACAAAAAAAATACCAATGCGAACTTGCGTAGTAACTAAAGAAAAGTGTGAAAAAAAAGATTTGCTTCGTATAGTAAGAACTCCTGAAGGGAATGTTATTGTAGATATAACAGGTAAAGCTAACGGTAGAGGAGCTTATTTAAAAAAAGATATTGAAGTCATAAATAAAGCTGAGAAAACTAAAATATTAGAAAGAGTATTAGAAATTAGTATTTCAAGCGAAGTATACGAAACAGCTAAGGAATGTTGCAAAAAGTTCGAGTCTATCAATCACAGATATTGTTAGTTTAATACAAAAAAGTATTAATAAAACAAATAATTTTGAATACGATAAGGCAGAAAAAAGAACAAGAATTAAAAAAAATAAGAAAGGAGAGTAAGCATGACTGTAAAAGAATATGCAAGTGATGTAAATTTAAGTGTCGCTGAGATTTTAAAAAAATGTAATGATCTTGGCATAGAAGTAAAAAGTGGAGAGGACGAGCTCACCGATTTAGATGTTATCACTCTAGATAATGCAATTAATTTAATTGGTGTAGAAGATGACTCTTATGAAGAAGAGGATACGATTGATGAAGTTGTAGATGAAATAGTAGAAAGCAGTAATATCACTAAGAATATAAATACAACTGATAAAAAGCAAAAATTAAAAAAGAAAAATCAAGTAGAAACCAAAGATTATTCTAAATTACGTAAAGAAATGTATAAGAATAAAGACAAGCTTATGAAAAATACAATAGACGAAAATATTATTGTATTTAAAGATGGTATGACAGTAGGAGAACTAGCTGACGAATTAAACATTAGTGGAACAGATATTATTAAAAAATTAATGACCTTAGGTTTAATGTTATCAGTTAATCAAGCCCTAGATTTTGAAAATGCTGAAATAATTGCTTTAGAATATAATAAAACATTAAAAAGAGAAGAAACACAAGATGTATCAAACTTTGAAGAATATGAAATAGTTGATAATGAAGAAGACTTAGTGCCAAGACCTCCGATTGTAACTATAATGGGCCATGTTGACCATGGAAAAACAACCCTTTTAGATTATATAAGAGATTCTCATATTGCTAGTGGTGAAGCTGGAGGAATTACACAAGCTATCGGAGCTTATCAAATAAAGACGAATGGTAGTAAAATAACCTTTATCGATACTCCAGGCCATGCAGCATTCACCGAAATGCGTGCTAGAGGAGCCAGTGTTACAGACATAGTTATAATTATTGTCGCTGCGGATGATGGTGTAATGCCACAAACTAAAGAAGCAGTTGAACATGCTTTAAGTGCAAAAGTACCAATAATTGTCGCTGTAAACAAAATAGATAAACCAGATGCTAATCCTGAAAAAATCAAAACTGAGATGGCAGAACTTAACATTACACCAGAAGAATGGGGTGGAGAGTATCCATTTATCAATATTTCAGCGCAAACAGGCGAAGGAGTAGAAAAATTATTAGAGACCATTTTAGCTATAAGTGAAATGGGTGAATTAAAAGCTAACCCAAGTAGATATGCTGTTGGTTCCGTAATTGAATCTCGTCAAGATAAAAATGTCGGTGGAATTGCAAGCTTACTTATATTAAATGGAACTTTGCGTTTAGGCGATCCAATAGTAGTTGGCACAACATTTGGTAAGATAAGAACTATGAAAAATGATCTAGGAGAATCTATTACTAGTGCTGACCCAGGAACACCTGTTGAGATTACTGGTTTAAATGACAATCCAAGCGCTGGTGATAAGTTTATGGCTTTTGAAACTGAAAAAGAGGCAAAAGAAATCGCTCTAAAAAGAGCAATAAATGCCAAAGAAAATAAATTTAAAAAAGATGTAATATCTTTAGATGATTTATTTAGTAAAATAAACGAAGGCCAAAAAGAAATTAATATAGTTTTAAAAACTGATGTTAGAGGTAGCGAAGAAGCAGTCAAAAATAGTTTAATGAAAATTGATGTTGCTGGCGTTAAAATAAATGTTATCCGTTCAGGTATTGGAACTATTACTGAAAGTGATGTTGTATTAGCAAATGCGTCTAATGCTATAATAATTGGGTTTAATGTTAGTCCAACTAATACTACTAAAGAGATAGCTAAAGAATATGGTGTTGATATTAGATTATATACAATTATTTATAAATGTATTGAAGAAATAGAACTTGCGATGAAAGGTATGTTAGATCCAGAATTTGAAGAAAAGATTTTAGGAAGTGCCGAGATTAGAAAAATCTTTAAATTCTCTAAAGTTGGAAATATCGCTGGTACATACATAACTGATGGTATTATTAAGAATAATGCTAGCGCAAGACTTATTAGAGATGGTGTTATTATCTATGATGGGCGAGTAGCATCTATCCAAAGAGAAAAAGATAGCGTTAAAGAAGTTAAAAAAGGCTTTGAATGTGGTATTACTTTAGATAATTACACTGATATAAAAATTGGCGATGTAATTGAATGTTTTGAAATGGTTGAGGTGAAACGTTAATGCCAAGTCACAAAATAGCCAAAATCTCATCTGATATGATGCGGGTAATAAGTAGTATATTATTTGAAGAAGCAAGGGACGAAATTTTAAAGACTATCACTATAACTGGATGTAAAGTATCAAATGACTTAAGTTATGCGAAAGTTTACTTTACATCTTTAAGTGATATGGATAAAAAAACTTTAGAGAAAGAAGTAAATGAAGCAGCTCCTTTTATTAGAGGATTAGTCGCCGAAAAGTTAGATTTAAGACATACTCCTGAACTTACATTTATATTTGACGATTCAATTGAGTATGCAAATCGCATTGAAAGTATTATTAAAGAAATTCATGAGGAGAACAAAAATGAAAATAATTAATAGCAAATTAACTACAGAAGAATTAGCCAAAGTTTATCGAGTATCGCCTCCAATCGGAAATATTAGAGACTTAAATATATACAATTCAGGAGCATATTTTAATATCCAAAAATTTTATAATAAAGGTGAACTAGTGGGGTATGCTGTTATATTTTTAGGATACAATTGTCTTACATCCAATGATGCATCTTTAGAAGATATAGTTTACTGGAAAGGTAATTTAGATGAACTAAAAGTATTTTTAGATCAAGTAAAAAATGCTCAAGACTATTCATTTCCAGTTGAAAACTTTTATTATGATAGTGACCTCATTGATATTTCTTTAATTCCATTATTAAATGATTTAGGTTTTAAAGAAAAAAACTTAGTACGATGAATGGAATAATAATTATAAATAAACCAACTGGATACACATCCAGAGATATAGTAAATATAATTAGTAAAAAATTAAAAACCAAAAAAGTAGGACATACTGGAACTCTTGATCCTCTAGCATCAGGAG
>CARJCM010000054.1 GCA_948999435.1 uncultured Bacilli bacterium | reverse complement strand
CTTTACGAATTATAAATATATACAAAATATATAATAGTAAAGTTATAAATAAAACTATTATTCCTATTGAAGATGAAATTAAAGGTTTAAAAAAGCTAGGATTTAATATAAATATCATTGTCACAAATAGAAATGGTAAAACTGCTAATAATTTAAATACAAATCTACTTGAAGCAGTTAAACTACGAAGTTCATTTTTTAAGTTTTTCTTTTGGAAAATAGATTTTTCAATTAAAGAGAAAACCTTAACAATATCTCCTCCTGTTTTATTAAGAAGTGCAAGTGAAGTTGTTATATATTTCGCATCTTCCAGTTTAACTCTTTCATAAAAACGATTAAAAACAATATCTAATTCTAAGCCATAAGTTATATCTAAATATATTTTTTTAAACTCATCTTGAATTGGACCATCTAAAGTATCTTTAACAATAGCGGCAGCTTGCATAATATTCTTACCACTATTAAAAGCATTATTCATAATTATTATTGCTTTAAGTAAATCATCTTCTATTTTCTTTCGCCTACGAGCATTTTCTATACTTAAATAAACATCTGGCAAAAAGAAACTAATTATAATAACAATTAAAACTAACATGAAGTCTAATTTTATTGCTTGAAAAGCTAAAGAAAAACTTGCTAGAACAAAAACTAATAATCCTAAAAGAATTTTAATGGAAATATAATCTATCCCTTCTTTTTTAAGTCTATCTTCATAAACAATATATTTATTATAACGTTCCCCATATTTACTAATTAATTCTGATTTTCTAATAATATTAGATACTTTTTTTATTATAATCCAGAATACTTTATTAATAGTATCAAATAAAGAAGGTTCATAAGTATTAACTGAATCTATAGCAAAAGGAGCTAATCTTTTTTCTAATTGAACCCCATGATAAAGACGAAGTAAATAAAGAATTACTCCAATTATTAATAAAACAATAAAAATTTGTAACAATAATACTCCGTCCATAATATTTATTCTTCCTTACTTTTATACCCTTCATATTTTCCTTGGAAATAAAGAGTTGTTTTTTTACTTTCTTCTTTTTCTTCTTTAATATCTTCCTTTTTTGTCTTAGTTGTTTTAGGTTTAGATTTATTATTTACAGATTCAAATATATCTTCTATTGAATCAGCACCTCTAGCTTTAATTTTTTTATAAACTTTAGGTATTCCATTATGAAGAGTAAATTCTCCATCTACTTCTCCATTTTCAGTAAGTCCGCTTTGTTTAAAAGTAAATATTTCTTTTAATTTAATTTCGCCATCAACAATACCATCAAGTTCACATATTGAAGTAACTTTTCTTTTACCATCACTCATTCTCTCAATATTAACAATTAAATCTATAGCACTAACAATATATTCTCTTACGGCTTTAATAGGAATTTCTAAGCCACCCATAATAACCATAGTTTCAAGTCTATTAAGTGCATCAAGTGCTCCATTCGCATGAAGTGTTGTAAGAGAACCATCATGTCCTGTATTCATCGCTTGTAACATATCAAAAGCTTCTTTACCTCTTACCTCTCCTACTACAATTCTATCAGGTCTCATACGAAGTGAATTAATAACTAAATCGCGAATTGTAACTTCACTACCAGAATCATAATTCATATTCCTTGTTTCCAAAGATATTACATGATTTTGATTTAATTTAAGTTCAGCAGCATCTTCAATTGTAATAATTCTTTCACTATCTCCAATAAAACCACTTAAAACATTTAAAAGTGTTGTTTTACCAGAGCCAGTTCCACCACAAATAATCATATTACATTTACCTCTAACGGCAGCATCTAAAAATCTTGCCATATATGGTGTAAGAGTTCCAATTCTAATTAACTCATCAATATTTGACATTGAATCTTTAAACTTTCTAATAGTTACTACTGGACCTTTAGTTGATAAAGGTGGAATAACTGCATTAATTCTTGAACCATCAAGAAGTCTTGAGTCAACCATAGGATTATTAGTATCAATAGTTCTGCAAAGTGGTCCAATAAGTCTTTGAACAGTTCTAATAATATGTTCGTCATTAATAAATGAAACACTATCATCACGAGAAATAACTCCATCGATTTCAATATAAATTTCATCAGGTGAATTAACCATTATTTCCGTAATATTATCATCTTCTAATAATTCCGAAATAGGACCATTACCATTAATTTCATTATCAATTAAATTAAATAAATGAGCTCTTTCTAAATTAGATAAATCATAACCTTCAATAGTTCTATCAATTTCTTCATTTATCCATTCATCCACTCTCATATCACTTGGCATTTCATGGTCAATTAATGCTTCAACTATTTCTGTTCTTAAATTATCTAACAATTTTTTATCAGGAAATATTTGATAATCATTTAAGATATCTTGTCTTTTTTGTTTTACTTTAATATCAAAAGCATCTCTAAGTGATGTCATTTTTCTTCCTCCTTACTATAAATATCCGTTATAACTTGCATAAGAGTAGTAAAATCTTTTCCAAAAACTTGGGCAGCTTTAGGTTCTAAAGTAATAATCTTTCCATTCATAATAAAAGTATCGATATTTTTAATATAAAAACTAGCTGATAAAACATAATCAATATTAGCTCCTATAATATTTTTAATATCATAAAGACTAAAATATTTTTTAAAAGGATAAACACTTTCATTCAACATAATTTTATAATTTTTATATCCTACATCATTAAAAACAGCGAGTAAACTTCTCATATTTTTTAAATCAAAAGGATCATTAGTAACTAAGAATAATATTTGGTCTACTAAATCCATTGTTAAAATATTAAAATCATTCAAATTATGATTAGTATCAATTAAAACAACATCATATTTAAATACTGCTTTTTCTAAAATTATTTCCACATATTTAGGATCAATTTTACCAGCTTGTCTAGGATCTTTAGGACTTGCTAAAACATCGATAAAATTATCATAAGAAACCACATAATTTTTAAAATCTTCAAAACGATTATTATTATAATCATCAACAAAAGTATAAACACTTTTTTGTGATACTAAATTAAGCGCAGCGCTAATACCTCCACCAGATAAATCAAAATCAATGATTAGTACTTTTTTATTAAGTACTTCTAATATACCTGCAAGGTTTAGTGTAGTAATAGTTTTACCTACACCACCTTTAGCCGCTGAAACACAAATGGTTAGCCCTTTATTCTTCATTATTTCACCTTCTATAAAAAATTCACTTTATCATTTTCCATTATTCCTGTAACTGACACATTTATTTTATATTTTTTTATTCCTACAATGCCCCCAAAAATACTTTTTATTTCTTGTTTTACTACTATTTTAAGTTTATTATCTTCATGGTAAATATTTATATTACTAGTATTAATTTTATTTTTTTGCAATAACTCTATTATTTTATTATCATCTAATAAATAAGCATCTTTTATAACTTGTTTCGTAACTTCTTCTGTTTTTATTTTATTAGTAATTACAAGTCCTATATCTACTACAAATGCTAATAATAGTAGTATAATAGGAATTAAGATTACAAATAAGATAAGAGTTTGTCCATGCTTATTCATTTAAGATACTTCTTTCTACTATTATCTTATAAGGATTATCAAAAACAAATTGTAATCCCGGTGTAATAATATCAATAGTTTTAGTTAATAAAATATCAGTATATTCTGCGTTTTTTCTAATATTAACTTCAATATCTAGCTTATCTTTTATTTCTTCAATAGTTTTACCATTTTTATAATAATCAACCACATCACTTATTTGCTCTTCTAAATTCATTTTTGTATACATTATATTACCAATGTCAATACATCCTAGAACAAGCAAAATAAAGATTGGCAAAATAATTACAAACTCAACTAATGCTTGCCCTCTCTTGTTCAACATCTAATCTTCCCCTCATAAGTTTAGTTATTTTCTTGTACTTCTTTAGGTTCACATTTCCCTTCTCCAGCCTTTTTTCCTTTGACATATACTTCATCAGAAAGACTACAAGAAGTTTTAGTTATAGCATCTTTTAAGTATCCACCTAAATAATTAACTAGCGCAATTGCAATAACACTAATTAAAGCTATAATAAGAATATATTCAACTAATGCTTGCCCACGCTTATCTTTCATAACCTTCACCCTTATCATAATAATCATATAATAAAAACCAAGAAAAGTAAAGATTTTAAGCATTAAAAAATAACAAAACTATTTATTTATAATTTCATAAGTCAAAGGAATTAAATTATCACTTCTAACAAAATTAGCTACAAACTTATCTTGTTCTTTAGATATTATTATTCCAATTGTTTTAGAGTGATAAGATTCTTTTAAATTTTCATCAACTAGTTTCATATACATTTCTACTTGAGCTTTATCTTCTACTTTTAAATTTCTTAGTTTTAACTCTACTACAACATAACAATTAGATTTTATATTAAAAAGTAATATATCAATATAATAGTTATTTATTTTATACTGACTTTCCTACAAAAGTATAACCAATACCTAATTGAGTTAATATAAACTCTATTTCTGATAATATTGTTAACTCTAAATCTTTTTCACTTCTAATTTCTTTATTTTTATCTACTTTTATAATTACTGGATTTCTCATATCACTTGTTATGGAATACTCTTTTTTAAAAGTAATTAGCTCTATATGTTTATGTTTATCTATTAATCTTTCAAAAGAATTAGATTTTATTTCTTCTTGCAATCTTCTAACAGACAGATTTCGTTCTACACATAAATTAAGATAATAATTTCTTTCACATTCATCTTTAATTATTAAAACTTCTCTAAAATGACTCCAAGTCAATTGTCTCCACACTGTGGAGATTATTGGAAAAGTCAAATAAAATTGACGAAATTTAAATAAGTTAGATTTATTATATCCTTTACCATAATTTTTAGTATATAGAATACTCCACTTTTTTATTAATTCGTTTCCATACTTTGCTTTATTACTTCCACCTTGAGCTTCAACTAAAAGTTTTCCTATTTCCCAATAATTTCTTAAAGTATCGTAATTTTCTTCTAATACTCTTCTTTTTTTATTAATCTCATTTCTTTTAATGCAATTCTCAATCTCTACATAATAGTTCTGCTTTTCCATAAATAATATCTCCTTTTCATCACCTTAACATAATTAGTCCAGGTTGTCAAAATACAGATTTTTCAAAATCTACTTAGCCAAAAAGCATAAATCTGCTTAACCAATTTTTGAGATTCTGTTTAAAAAATATCATATTTCTCACCAAAAAACTAAAATTTGTTTTTTTATTTCTTTACATGTTTATTACAAAAAAAAGAATAAGTTTTTTTAACTTACTCTCCAAATACAGGTAATTCAACTTCTTTACCTTTATTTTTTCTAGATTTATTAATATTCTTAAGTCCACATTTATAACCTAAGAAAGTACCTCCTCCAATAAATAAAATTGAACATGCAGTAATTATAATTGCTACAATATTAGTTTCTTTTGGAATAAAAGTATAAACATTAGCTTCATCCAAACTTTCACCTACAACAATAGTTATAACACCATCTCGTTCATAAATTGTAACTTTATCTCCTTCATCATTAGGAATACCATCTATTTTAAAACCTTTATTCTTTTTATAATAATAAACAAACTTTTTACTATCAAATTTACTAGTTAATTTTCCATTAGAAATATTTACACCTTTAAGTAAATGAGGAATAACTTCTTCAAAAACATCTTTATCTTCATCTGGTTTATCATTTTCAATTTCTTCAGGTGTTCCCTCTAATCTTGTAACTTTTATAATATACTCTTTAGTTTTACCATCTTCAGCGGTTACAACTATCTTAACCTCATTTTCTCCAACTTGTAGATTATCAGCTCCTGTAATATCTACTTTAGCAAAAGCTTCATCTTCGGGCGTTGCTTCTATTTCCAAATTTTTAATTTTATAAGGAACTTCTACCTCATAACTAGTTGTATTTTTATTAAATTTAGGATTTAAAGTAATGTCTTGTCCTAATGTTAAACTAGCTAAATTATTATTTGTATTTTTTTCTTCAGCTGCATTAGGATCTTTACCTCTTGTTACTTTAACAGTATAAGTTTTAACAGAACCATTCTCAGCGGTTACTTTAATTGTAACATTAGTAACTTTACCAGCTTTTAAACTAGAGCCCCCACTCACTACTACTTTTGATTTTGAATCTTCTGCAGTCGCTTCCACTTTAATACTAGATACTTCAAAAGGTACACTTACATTATAAGTAGTTCTACCACTACTAAAACTTGGACTAAGAGTACCAGTACTAAGCTTAATACTAGATAGATTATTATTCTTACTTCGATTATCTTCTCTAGTTACTGTAATAGTATAAGTTTTTTTATCACCACTAGGTGCCGTAACAACAACATTTATTTTATTATCACCATAATTTAAAGATTTAGAACCAGTACCACTTATTTTAGCTCCACTATCCTCAGCACTAGCACTAACATTAATACTAGTAACATCACTACCTACTTTAACACTATAATTAGTAATATCTTTATTAAAGTTAATAGAACCATTTGATACACTTAAACTTGAAAGATTAGCATTAGAACTAGGAACAGGATTAATTTTGATATTTAAAGAAGAAGCTTTAGTGGAAACCACTTCCGAGTTACCATCTACAAGCTTAATTCCTGAAAGACTAATATGTGTATTACCTTCTTTTTTAGTCTTAAAAACAAGTTTTATTAATCCTGAATCACTATTAATATTATTACCAACTGCAAATCCAATAAACTTTTTTACATTATCTTGATAAACAACATTATATACTGCCAAAGAACTACTTTTTTCAAATGCTAAATATTCAGATTCATAATTTACTATTCCTTGCACTCCGGATATACCATTAGGAATATTACTCAAATTACTAACTTTAATTGTTATTTCAACATTCTTACCTACTATTACACTAGAAGTTCCAGTAACACTTAAAGATGCACTACCAGCAGCATAAACATTTAAATAGGAAAAAAGAAATAAAGTGATAGCAAAAGCTAAAAACTTTATATTTCTTTTAAAATCTGTCATACTTATCACTCCGATTTTGTTTTTTAGCCATTTCTTTCCTTTTTATTTCTTTTTTTAATTGATTTAATTCATCTTGTTTTAATAACATTCTAAGTTTATCAGTATTATGAGTTTCCATACCTTCACGGATAGCTGCTATAAGTTCATCTTTGGTAATAGTTTGGTCGAAGAAATCAAAACTTCTAGTAACTTCTTCTAAGTCTTCATCTGTTAAATCTTCATAATCAGCTTCCATTAATTTTTTAGGAGGTTCAGTATTAGGGATTTGACCATTACCTTGATTTAGTACTCCACCTGGATAAACCACATCATCATCAGTACCATTTCTAGAACCAAAATTAAATTCTGGTTTAAAATCAATAACTGGTGTTGGTGGAGTTGGTTGCATAACAACTTGTTTTTTATCTTCTCTATCTTTTCTTCTCTTTAAAAGAACAATAAGTAGAATTAAAACTCCAAGTAATCCAAGACCTAATAATAAGAACATTAAGAATTGACCTAAGCTCATACCCATAACTGCTGCTTCTGGTTTATCAACATTAATTTGATAATATTTTGTAAATCCATTTTCATCAGTAACTTTAATTAAAACAACATTATTACCAGTTTTAAAGTTTCCATTGCCAGTAATTTCTACTTTAGCATTTTCATTTTCAGCGATAGCAGTTAAATCTAAACTATCAGTATTAGATTTAACTTTTAAGTTATATTCTAACCTATCTTTATCAAAACTAGGATTTAAAGTAAATCCATTAGCACTTAATATTTTCAAATTATTTTTCGCACTAAATGCTGCACGAGTAGCATTAATCATATAAATACGAACACTACCATCTTCAGCAGTTACTTTAACTTGAACATTATTAGTACCAACTTGTAATTCATCATTACCAATAATTTCTACTTTAGCTTTATTATTACTTGTTACATAACTAATATCTAGTTTTTCCATATCATAAGGAACAATAACAGTATAACTACTTACATCTTTATCAAAATTAGGACTAATAGTTGCACCATTAACTACTAAACTATTTAAGTAACTATCATTAGACTTATTCTCTTGTTTACCGCTAGGATCTTTACGATTAACATTAATAATATAAGTATTTTTATTACCTCAATTTTTGTCCGAAGCCTGCGGATATACACTGTAAGGGAATTATTGTCTA
>CARJCM010000053.1 GCA_948999435.1 uncultured Bacilli bacterium | reverse complement strand
CGTGAGGTTAGAGGGATTTAATATAATGATTTATCATTTTTTAAATCTTTTGTTCGATTAACCATATATATTATAACATTTTTAGATTATTTATGGGGAAATGTTTTTACAATTAGTAAAATATATTGTATAATTGTATTAGAGATTCGAAACTCTTAAGTGTTCTCCTTTGGCCTTTTTAGAATTAAAGGAGTGATGCAGATGAAATATGGTATTTGAAGGGGAGGTCTCGGACTAGGTGGATTATCTAGTTATCTTAGTAGTATTGATATACTTACTTAGAGAAGACAAACCAAAGAAGAAGTAGCATAGGCATAAAAAAACGCTTAACACAACTTAGATTGGCATCTAAAGAGTTAAGCGCGACCGCTTATGCGAGACGCTTAACGCACAAAAGTTATACGTCCCTCTTTTTTATTGTATGAAGTTTCCTTCATCTGTATACAGATTAACATATTATTTAGTTTTTGCAAGAGCTTTAATAGATAGTATTTCTATTTGATTTGATATTAAATTATTATTATTATTTATCTCTTTAATTAAATCTGTTGTTAAATATTTTTTAAAATCATCTGCGAATATAGTAACTACATTGTCATTATCTTTAGCGGTTAAAATACTGGCTAGAAGATTTGCACCACTTGATATTCCTACACCTAAACCAAAATTTTTTGCTAGTATTTTAGACATATTTATTGCATCTTCATCATCAATAGTAATTATTTCATCAATTAAATTTTTATCAACAATGCTTGGGATGAAATCATCACCTATGCCTTCAATACGATGAGTGCCTGTTGTGATATTTTGACTCATTATTGGCATTTGTAAAGGTTCTAAAGCGATTACTTTCGCATTTTTGTTGGTTTCTTTAATTCTTTTTCCGATACCTATTAAAGTGCCACCTGTACCAATACCACTTACAAAACTGTCTATTTTAGGAATACTATTTATAATTTCTAATCCAGTTGTATTATAGTGAGCTTCAATATTTTTGATATTATCAAATTGGTTAGGTCTAAATCCATTTATTTCTTTAGCAAGATTGTCTGCTCTTTTTATAGCTTCTTTAAAGCCACCATCTTCTTTAGAGACTAAATATACTTTGGCTCCATAAAGTTTCATTATAGCAACACGTTCTTGGCTAGCCCAATCTGGCATAAATATGTGAACTTCATGACCAAAATAAGCACCTAAACTGGCAAATGATATTCCTGTGTTTCCACTAGTAGCTTCTACAATGGGTTGACATTCTTTTAAACTTCCATCTTTGTATGATTCTTTTATTATATAATAAGCTAAACGATCTTTTATGCTTCCAGTATAATTGTAATATTCTAATTTAGCATAAACATTAACTATTTTTTCTTGGTATTTTACTTTTATTTCAATTATAGGTGTATTTCCTATTAAATTTTCGATATTCATTGTTATCCTTCTTTCTATTTATTATATGCAAAGATTGATAACATCGTATAGTATTAACTAATTTCTTAAACATATGAAATCCTTTTTTCTATTTTAATATTTTAGCTAAGAATTCTCCAGTATGAGAGTTTTTATTTTTGGCTACTTCTTCTGGAGTTCCAGTAGCAACAATTTCGCCACCTAAATTTCCACCATCGGGACCTAAATCGATTAGATAATCAGCGACTTTAATAACATCTAAATTGTGTTCTATTACTAAAACTGTATCACCATTATCAACAATACGATTTAAGATGGATAAAAGCTTTTTGATATCATCACTATGAAGTCCTGTTGTAGGTTCATCAAGAATAAAGATACTTTTGCCTGTAGGTTTTTTTTGAAGTTCTTTAGCTAATTTAACTCTTCCTGCTTCACCACCAGATAAAGTAGGGGCAGATTGACCTAATTTAATATAGGATAATCCAACACTTTCCATTACTTTTAATTTATTATATACTTTTGGAATGTTTTCAAAAAATGGAAGAGCTTCACTAACTCGCATATCTAATATATCAGCGATGTTTTTATCTTTAAATTTAATATCTAATGTTTCTTTATTATATCTTTTACCACCACAGACATCACAAGGAACATATACATCAGGTAAAAAGTGCATTTCTATTTTTTTGACACCATCTCCCCAGCAGGCTTCACATCTTCCACCTTTGACATTAAATGAAAATCTTCCTTTATCATAACCACGCATTTTGGCTTCTTTGGTGTTTGTGAATACATCTCTTATATCATCAAATACGCCAACATATGTTGCGGGATTACTTCTTGGCGTTCTACCAATAGCATCTTGAGTTATTTGAACAACTTTATCTAATTCTTCAATACCTTTGATTTCTTTACATTTACCGGGGACATGTTTAGAACCGTTGATTGTAACTGCTAAAGATTTGTATAATATTTCATTTATTAAAGTAGATTTACCAGAACCGGAAACACCTGTTACACATACGAATTTACCTAAAGGTATTTCTACATTAATATTTTTTAAATTGTTTTCAGTAGCTTTAACTATTTTTAATTTTTTGCCATTTCCTTTACGACGTTTTTTAGGTACTTCTATTTTTTCTTTACCACTTAAATATTTACCTGTTAAAGAATCTTTGTTTTTCATTACTTCCTCAGGTGTTCCAGCGGCGATGATTTCTCCACCAAACTCTCCAGCGCCTGGACCTATATCTACTAAAAAGTCACTAGCAAGCATCGTATCAGTATCATGCTCAAC
This sequence comes from uncultured Bacilli bacterium, assembly GCA_948999435.1. Taxonomy (GTDB): domain Bacteria; phylum Bacillota_I; class Bacilli_A; order RF39; family UBA660; genus Caccenecus. Next base: position 5,581 of record CARJCM010000053.1, on the reverse strand, counting down.
AACTATCAGGGTATTTCCTAAATCACGCATTTCTTGTAAAGCTTTTATTAATTTTTCATTATCTTTTTGGTGTAATCCAATCGATGGCTCATCTAAAACATATAAAACTCCTGATAATTTAGATCCTATTTGAGTAGCAAGCCTTATACGTTGGGCTTCACCACCTGATAAAGTACCAGCGCTACGTGATAGAGTTAAATAGCCTAAACCAACATTTTTTAAAAAGTCTAATCTGTTTAATATTTCTTTAGTAACTAAACCACTTATTTCTTTTTGTTCATTAGTAAGTTTTAAATTGCCAATAAAATCTCTTAATTCGATAATACTGAAGTTAGTAACTTCAAAAATATTCTTTTTATTTATTTTAACTGCTAGAACTGAAGGGTTAAGTCTTGCGCCAGAACATACAGGACATGGAGATTCAACCATAAATGTTTCTAACCATTCTCTGCGCCAAGAAGATGATGTTTCTAAATGTCTTCTTTCATTAGTATTTATTATTCCTTCATAATATTCACTAGTGTATCTAGTGTTGCCATTTTTAGATATATATTTAAAATCTATTTTGTCTTTGGAACCATAAAGAATTATATCTAATTCTTTTTTGGTAAAATCTTTTAAAGGTCTATTATAATCAATATTATAATATTCACATACTGTAAGTAATTGGGTCATTTCCATAGTATCAGGACTAAGAGTTTTAATTCCACCTTCTAAAATAGTTTTATTTTTATCGGGGATTATTAAAGCTTCGCCTATTTTTAATTTAGTTCCTAAACCTTTACATTCAGGGCATGCACCATAGGGAGCATTAAATGAAAATAATCTTGGTTCTAATTCAGGAATAGAAAAGTTACAATGAGGACAAGCATATGATTCACTCATTAGTATTTCTTCACCATCAATTATATGAATTAAAACTTTACCACCAGCGAGTTTAGTACTATTTTCAATCGCTTCAAATATTCTGCCTCTTTCCTCAGAATCTATAACAATACGGTCTACAATTACTTCAATATTATCTTTGATGTTTTTTTCTAAAACTATGTCTTCATCTAAAGAACGCATTTCACCGTTTACTTTTACTCTGGAATATCCTGATTTTCTTAAATCATCAAATAAATCTTTATGTGTTCCTTTTTCACCATGAACAACAGGCGCTAAAATCTCTATTTTAGTACCATTTTCTAATTCCATTACTTTATTAGTCATTTCTTCAATAGATTGTCTTGTTATAGGAATATTATGAGTAGGACAAAAAGGTATTCCTACACGGGCATATAATAATCTTAAATAATCATAAATTTCAGTGATAGTTCCAACTGTACTACGAGGGTTTTTATTGGTTGTTTTTTGATCAATTGATATACTAGGGCTTAATCCTTCAATTGAATCAACATCAGGTTTTTCACTTATACCAATAAATTGTCTAGCATAAGCACTTAGACTTTCCACATATCTTCTTTGACCTTCAGCGAATATTGTATCAAAAGCTAAGGAAGATTTCCCAGAACCTGATACACCTGTCATAACTATTAATTTATTTTTAGGTAGTTCAATACTTACATTTTTTAAATTGTTTTCACGAGCACCTTTAACAATAATTTTATCCATTTTACTACTCCTTTTTTATTAGTTTGTCTTTTTTTATTAGTTTTACACTAAAGAATATGTTTATTATAACAAGCGCATATTTGTTTGTCAAATGCTTATTTGTTTTTTATTATATATGATTTTGACAAATGGGATGAAATATGCTATTATATAGCGCAATTTAAAGAAGAGGGGTTTTTATGAAAGCAAACGCTATTTCGGATACTTTTAAGTCTTTTTCTAGAGAAGCAGGAGAATTTGAAAAAATTAATTATGAAGTTCTAGATAAGCTTTTAATTGATGCGCAAAATGTGGATATAGAAGCACAAAATAAAATAGTTTATAGTTATCTTGATATGACTTGTAGAATTGCAAAAAGATTTAAAAGACATTATGCTTTGCTTAATTTAGATGAGATGGACTTGATAAGTGAAGCTACTATTGGAATTATTAAAGCAATTTGGAATCATGATAGGCGTAATGGAACTTTTACATCATACGTTGAAAAATGTATAGAATTCTCTATGCTAAATGCGATAAAAGAAAAAGAAAAACAGTTGAACTATTCTGATTATATTATGAGTGTTTTTAATAAATATATAAAATACTTAGATGAATGTAAAAAACTTGGTAAACCTGTAGACGATGATGATACATTATGTATAATTTTAGGTATAAAACTTGGAACTCTTTTATTGATTAAAAAAATTGCTAAACAGAAAATGGTTAGTTTAAATACTATTTTAAGTGATGGTGAAAGAGAACTTATAGATGTTATACCTTCTAGTAATGATGATATAAATGATAAAATTAATGAGATTAATAATCGTGATTTAATGTTAGATATTAAAGATATACTTACTCCTTTAGAATATTATATTATTTATCATATTTATTTTGCTGAAGAAAAATTGAGTAAATTAAGTTTAGCAAAAAAGTTTTATGTCGATGAGAGTACAATAAGAAGTTTAGAAAAGAAAGCACTAGATAAACTAAAACCATTATTTAATTCTAAAGTTTTAAAATTGAAGAATAGAAGTAATCCAGAAAGAGAACTACTTAGAATAGAACCTTTAAATCTTGATTATTTAATTTTATTTGCTTTTTTAAAATCAAGCTTAACTTTTGAAGAAAGAAAATATATGTATTTAATGGTCTTCGGAGAATATTGTAATGTTTATTGTATTTTACTTGATACTTTAAAAATAGATATAAGTGAAGCAGATAGAATTGTAATGAGTGTTAGAAAAATTCTTAGTAAAACTTTAAAAAGTATACAGTTTCAAAATTTTAAAAATCAAATGCTTAAAAATTATAAAACAAGAATTTTTGATATAGATGAGCTAAGAAAGTGCGACGATGTAGCTTATGCTGATGTTTATTATAGATATGCTCATTTAACATATGATGAGATTAAAGAACTTTATGGTGATGATTTTGCTAAATTATCTAATAATTCTATAAGTTTGTTACAAAGATATTTTGGACATATGACAAATAAACATTATGATTCATTTGGAGCTTTAAAAGAAATTAATTTGATGCTGTTTGGATATAAAAAGAAAAATACAAATATAGATGTTGGTAAGTTAAAAGAGGCATATTTAAATAATAAAGAAGAGTTTAATGAAGAATTTAGTTTGTATTTGGAATGTTTTGTGTTTAATATGCAAGATAAAAAGATATTTTTAGATAAATATCCTAATAGTAAAGCTCCTAGAATTAGGAATATATTAATTAGGAAATTAGAAGTTTTATATTTTGGGATAGATAGTTTATTTGAATATTATTTGACTAAAGAACAATATATGGAAGTATTAAGACTATGTTCAAATCAAATAGATGCTCAAATAAAAGAATTATTAAATTCATATTATGGGGTTAATAGTAAAAAATTATCTGTTGCTGAATTAAGTAAAAAATATGGTATTAGTAGTGATAAAATGAGAGAAATGATATTCTCTTATAGAAAACATTTACTTAATCTATTATGTAATTTTGATGACAAAATTCAAATTAATTATGAAACTTATTTACCTTATGTATTAGATTATAAGTATGAATTAAATGGAGCTATGAGAAAAGCATTAAGGTTGTTATTTGAGAAAAATCTTAGCTATGATGATATTGCTAAAACTTTGAATGCTGAATTGGATTATAATAGTAAAACTTATACTTCTAGAGATGTTGCTGGTTTAATTTCAAAAGGAATAGCTAAAATAGATAGTTATAGGTTTGGTATTGATAGGCCTATAAAATTTACAGAAGAAAAACTAATTGAGTATTTTAATTTTAGAAATGTTGATGAGAAAGTTAAGGAAATAATTTGTTTAAAATATTTAAGTTTTTTATCAAATGATGAAATAGCTACAATTTCTAATTTAGAAAAATCAAAAGTAAATAGAATAATAGGTGATTTTAATTCTGATTATATAGATTTTCTAGTTAAGGATGTTCAAATAACTAGTTCGGAAATTGAAGAAGAAATAAATAGACATCCGGTAGATAGTGTAATATCTGAGGAAGAAAAAGCTATTATTAGTTATTATTATGGAATAAAATCAAAATATAATTGTGATGGCGAAAAGTTGGTTGGTAAGTCTATTAATGAAAAACTTGGTATATCTGGAGATAATTCTCGTAAATGTAAAGATATATTATTAAAAATAAAAAGAAGAAAAATCGGAGACTTAGTTCCAGACTTAGTCTATATCAATAGGGAAAATTTAGAAAGAATATTAGAAGATAAACATTTACCTATTTCCTTTGAAGATAGAGAAATTATTTGTTATTTGTTAGAACTTGATGGATATCCTTTTAAATCGTGTAAAGACATAGCTCCTATTTTTGGCATTAATGAAAAGGGTGTTAAAAGAAAATACCAAATGGCTATAATAAATATAAATAAGTATTTATTAAACGAAAAAGAGGGAGTTATAAGCTATGAGGAAGATATTCTTCCGAATTTAAAGTATTTTACAGCATTTGAAAGAATTCTTATAAATGATTATTATTGTGTGGGGATGTCTTATTCAGAAATAGCTAAGGAACATAATATTTCAGTTGATAGAATAAAAAAAGCTATGTATAGAATAAAAGTACAATTAAGTAATATAATTAGTGGTGATATTTCTAGAATGTTTGATTTTGATTATTATGAACAAGTTTGTGATTGTGATGATTTACCTTTTTATGGTAATAAGGATTTAGCTAAAAAGATATTTAGCTTGTATGTAGGTGAAAATTCTTTTGATAAACTATCTTTAGAAGAAATTCAGAAAACTTTAAAATTAGGCTTGAGTACGAATGCTATTTTAAATATAATTAAATCATTATTACTAAGTGTGTTTAAATATAGGTTAGGTATTAGAAAAGAAAAAACTTTTACTTTTGATGATGCGAAATCATATTATTTGAAAAATAAATCAGTTTTAACAATGAGTGAAGTTACTATGTTTAATAAATTTTTTAGTAAACATAATGATGTAGTTTATAAAATGAGTGAAGATTTAATTTTCTTATTATTAAGATATAAATATCCTAATTATTTTGATTTTTCTAGAATTACAAAAGATGAAGCTCGAGCTTTCTTGAATAAATATGGTAATGATATTTCGAAAAAAACTAAAGATTCTATGTTGTTAATAATGGGATTAACAGAAAGAGATTTTATGACAGGTAAAGAAAAGGCCCATGTTTTAAGAATTTTGAGTATTCTTGATCGAAGTTTAAAAAATGATAATAATGCGGTGAGAGCTTTAGAGAGAGATTTCTCTTGATTGACAATTTATCGGAAAAGCAAATTCTTTGTTTTTAATTAAAAAAAGACCTCTTGCTACAGAAATGTATTATAAATTTTTATGGTGACATAATCAAAAATGATTAACAATTTTGTCTGATGTAAGTTAGTTAAAATGTAAAGTGGACTTTGTCTGTTAGTGTAAAGAGTTTTGGGGTAAAAAGATAAAAAAGTCGAATTATAATAAAT
>CARJCM010000052.1 GCA_948999435.1 uncultured Bacilli bacterium | reverse complement strand
AATTTTATTTGATAGACCATTATCAGCTATTTCTATAACTTTAGAATGATAATAAATCTTACCCCCTAAATCTTGATAACGGTTAATCATTTTTAAAGCCATATCAATATTCTTATTTTTTAAGATTGCTCTTTTTTTAAAAACTAATTTATACATAAATACCGCAAAATCAATAAAAGATAATTTATCAAGTGGACTTCCAAGATATACCCACATAAAACATAAACGATAAATAGTTTCTCTAGGCATTCTTAAATCTGTTAAAGCATCAATAACAGTACTATCTAAATATTTTAAAAATTTAGGATAATCACTTAAATCTTCATGACCTTTTTTCAATGTTTCTACTGCTTCATTAATCTCTTTAATAACTCGCAAGAACTCTTTTAAAGAATCAGCCGAACCACTTTTTAACTTTTCTAACTCTACAAAAAACTCATCAATATTACCCTTTATTCTAAAATCATCACCAGTAGTTAAATCTTTTACTCGAGCATTAAAAGGAATTAATTCTGTTTCAATATCAATATTATAATCACTAAAAAGCTTTCTAATATCTCCTTTTTTATCTAAAGAACCAAAATCATATAAATCATATAAGCTTAAATCAAATTCAAAACGTCCTTTTTTAAATGTTGTAACACAGCCTCCAGGCAAACTATTTTTTTCTAAAATAAGTACCTTTTTATGATTATTAGCAAACTCTAACCCAGCAGTGATGCCGCCCATTCCTGCTCCTATAATAATATAATCGTAAGTCATTTTATACACCTTCCTCACTTAAAGTAAATTCTGTTATTTCTGGCATATCAATACCATTCTCTTTTATATATTTAACATGTTTATCAAGCATTTCTCTTGCATATTCTTGTAACTTTCTTACATTTTTATCATCATAATCAGAGTATTTTAAAGCCATTAAAACTAAACTATATCTATCAATTCCATTTAAAACTCTCATATCAAATGGTGTTGTAATAGCACCCTCTTCTTTATATCCTCTTACATGCAAATTATTATTTACTCTTTTGTAAGTAAGTTCATGAATTAAATTAGGATAGCCATGAAAAGCAAAAATTATTGGTTTATCTATTGTAAATAATTCATCATATTCTTTATCTGTTAATCCATGCGGATGTTCTTCATGACTAACTAGTTTCATTAAATCTATTACATTAACTACTCTAACCTTTATATTAGGAATAAATTTTCTTAAAAGTTCACTGGCTGCGATAACTTCTAAATTAGGAGTATCTCCAGCACTTGCTAAAACTACATCAGGATTACCATCATCATTACTAGCAAAAGGTAAAATACCAATTCCCTTAGTACAATGTATTATCGCTTCTTCTTTATTTAACCATTGTAGTGATGGATGTTTACTAGCCACAATAACATTTACATAATTTTTTGTCTTTATAACATGGTCAAAACATGATATTAATGTATTAGCATCTATTGGTAAATAAATTCTCACTAACTCTGGTTTTTTCGTAACTAAATGGTTTAAAAATCCTGGATCTTGGTGCGTATAGCCATTATGGTCTTGTTGCCATACATGACTAGTAAGAATAATATTTAAACTAGCTATATCTTTACGCCAAGATAGTTCTTTCGAAATTTTAAGCCATTTAGCATGTTGACTAACCATTGAATCTATCACTCTACTAAAAGCTTCATATGTATGAATAAACCCGTGTCTTCCAGTTAAAAGATAACCCTCAAGCATTCCTTCTAAAGCATGCTCTGATAAAATACTATCAATTACTGCTCCATCACTATTTAAGAATTCATCACCCTCTATAGTTTCTCCATTCCATTTTCTGTTAGTAGCTTCAAATACATGATTTAAACGATTAGATAAAGCTTCATCAGGACCAAATATTTTAAAATTATCCGAATTATTTTTTACTACATCTCGAATAAAATTACCTAGTTCCATCATATCACTTTTTTTAGTAATACCAGGACTTATTTCTAACATATAATCTTTAAAGTCTGGAACTTTTAATTCTTTTAATAATTCTCCTCCATTCGCATGAGGATTCATACCCATTGGATTTTCTGGAATTAAATCTTGTAAACCTCTTTTTAAAATTCCATTACTATCAAATAATTCCCAAGGTCTATAACTTTTTAACCATTCTTCTAAAATATCCAAATTCATACTATGTTCTTTATCAACTTGCGCTGGAACTTGGTGAGCTCTAAAAGTTCCCTCAATAACTTTTTCTTCGACTAGTTTAGGTCCAGTCCAACCTTTAGGTGTCTTTAAAACTATCATTGGCCACATAGGTCTTGAACTATCATCATTATTTTTAGCTTTATCTTTAATTTCTTTAATTCTTTTAACAATAGTCTCTAAAGTATAAGCCATATCTTCATGAATCCCTGCATCATTTCTATACTCCACAAAATAAGGTTCATAGCCCATACCTTTAAAATACATTGTTAGTTCTTCTTTACTAATTCTTGCTAGAATAGTTGGATTAGCAATTTTATAGCCATTTAAATGAAGTATAGGTAAAACAACCCCATCATTTTTAGGATTTAAAAATTTATTTAATTGCCAACTAGCTGCTAGAGGACCTGTTTCTGCTTCTCCGTCGCCTATTACACAAGCCGCCCATAAATCTGGATTATCTAAAACAGCTCCAAAAGCATGAGCAAGACTATATCCAAGTTCTCCACCTTCATTAATACTTCCTGGCATCTCTGGTGCAACATGACTAGAAGTACCACCTGGAAAACTAAATTGTTTAAAAAGCTTTTTTAATCCATATTCATCATATGAAACTTCTGGATAAACCTTGCTATAAGTTCCTTCTAAATAAATATTAGAATAAAAAGCTCCTCCACCATGTCCTGGTCCACTTAAATAAATCATATTTAGATTATGCTCTTTAATAATGCGATTCAAATGAACATAAACAAAGTTTTGTCCTGGTGTTGTTCCCCAATGACCCACTAGTTTAGATTTTATATGTTCTAACTTTAAAGGTTCTTTAAGAAGTGGATTATCTTTTAAATATAATTCACAAGCTGCCAAATAATTGGCTGCCCTAAAATATGCATTAATTTTTTCTAATTCTTCTGCCTTTAATATTCTTTCCATTTAATATCACTCTACCCTATTATTTATTATAACAAAATACATAAAAAAAAGCCATATAAAGAATGACTTTTTTTAATTATTTATCGTTTATAACTCCATTAATTAAATTTAAATCTGAAGGTATAATTGTTTTAATATTGGCAAGTTCAAATATAGCAAGAGGAATAATAGCTCCTGCTCTAGCACCATCCATCCATTTAGGATTTCCTGGCATTAATTTATATAATTCACTTAACGTTATAGTATCAAATACTCTCTCAGTTCCTTCTATATAATCTTCTAAGCTAAGCATATATTTATGTATGCCATCTTGAAATAATGTATTTGGTACTAAATTAAAATTAGTTAACTTTTCAAATCTTTCTTCACCACCAGTAAATATAGCACAATCATAATCTTTATCAAAAGTAATATCTTTTAATCTATCCTTAACAAAATTGTTCATTTCTTCAACTGAACAAGCACTTATCTCTTCATTTACTTGTGGGAAGTTATTTAATAAATCCGCTACTCCTATTTTCAAATATTCATAGTCTGCTATTTTGCCTTCTACAAAAGTAACAAGTTCAGTTGATTTTCCACCCATATTAATAATCATAACTTTTTTATTATTATAATCATGTTTCATAGCCATTCCTAAATAATAAGCTTCAATACCTTGACTAATAATATTAAAATGTAAATCAAGTTTATCATTAAATAATTTAACCATTTCTTGTTTTTTAGCTCTTGTAAGTTCTCTAAATATTCCTGTTACATAGATATGAGTATTATGATACACCATATTATATTTTGTTTTAAGTTCTTTAAAATAATTTAAAAGTTCAGTTTCATTTTCTTTACTAATACCTTCTTCACTACTAAACCCATTCTTAAAATAAATTGAATGTTCCTCTAACAATTTTAATTCTGTAACATATTCATACACTTTAATTGTTGAAGAACCTAAATCGATATAAAATTCCATAATATCCTCCTAATGATATTTTATCATATTTAAAGCTTATATGAAATATAAAAATTGATTATCTAGCCCTTACTCTTGTATAATTTTCTCTTGAATCTAAAAATAGACCTGATGAAGTTTGATAGAAACTAAAATAACTACTCATAAGTAAATCATTTACGTTAAAAAAAGTTGTATTAAAGCCATAAATTTCATTTAATAAAGCTCTATCTTTATCCTCTAAATTCTCTCCATTATATAAAATTATAGAAGAAGCCTTTTGACATTCTCTAAGTAAACCTCTATATCTTAAAATTGAAAATTTATCATCAAATGAAATACTACCAGGAATATTTAATGCTTCTAGTAAGTATGCAAATAAATCTTTAACAGGTATATCTTTTAAATCAACTAAAACATTATGCATCTTAATATATAGTTCATCAAAAGAATTATCATCAAGTGGTTTTATAATTATTTCTTTTTCTATTCCACTAATTATTTTTTGTCTTGCTAAGCTATCTAAATCTGTAACTAAATAATTATTAGTTTTATAATTTAGTTCACGTTCATTAAACAAGCTTATTATTTCTTCTATTGTTAATTCCATATAAATCCTCCAAAAATTCCACATATTATATCATAAAGCAAAAGAAAAAGCCATATTTCTATGTCTCTATAAAACGTAATATATCTTCATAAACTTGTATTTTATCAATTTCGTTCAATATTTCATGACGCATATTTCTATATAAAATTCCTTTAACATTATCATATCCAATATTTTTGAAAAACAATTGTGACTCTTCCCAATCTCTTTTACTAATAATAACTGGGTCTTGCCCACCTGCAATAAATAAAATTGGCATATTAGGATTTCTAACTAAATAATCTTCTTCATTATAAATATCTCTTAAGAGTATAAATAAATTCCAAAAACCATTGAGAGTAAATATTAAACCACTTTGTGGGTCTTCATCATAGTCTTTAACAACATTACTATCACTACACAACCAAGCATTCTTACTATTTTCTATTCTAAATTTTTTGTTATAACTACCAAAAGTAAGATTATTTAATAATTTACTCCGATGCTTATCACCCTTTATTTTTAATAAAACCTTTGTTAATTTCAAAGCTATACCAACATCATTATTTCTACTAGGTGCACCACATACAATTAATTTACTAATATCTCTATCATACTTTTTTATATATTTTCTAGCAACCATTGAACCCATACTATGCCCTAACAGATAAATTGGTAAGTTAGGAAACTTCTCTTTTATATAAAGTGTAATTTGATGCAAATCTTCAACAATAGCTTTCCCTGTATCATCATAAAAATAACCATAATCACTAGTACTCTTAATACTTTTTCCATGTCCTCTATGGTCATGTATAACAGCAATATAACCATTATCATTTAAAAATTCCATAAACGGAATATATCTTTCTTTATGTTCTGCCATACCATGAGCTATTTGTACTATCCCTTTTATTTTACCTTTAGGCTTTAGAATTAAAACACTTAAAGTTAAGCCATCAAATAAAGAATTAATTTCTAACTTTTTCACACTTACCACCTACTATAAAAGTACCATAATTATTTAAAAAAAGCAAATATAAAATTTCCAAAATAATCACCATATATTAGTATGAACAAAAAGAATAAGAAAATTTTAAAGTACAAAAAACCTCGCCAACACGAGGTAATATTCTTTTTTGGTGGAGGACGTGGGACTCGAACCCGCGACCCTCTGCGTGCAGGGCAGATGCTCTAGCCAACTGAGCTAGTCCCCCAAAGAACATAACTATCTTATCATATGAGATAGTTAAAATCAAGAGTTTTTTGAAAAATTATTGAATTTTTACTAAACCTTTTTCAATTTCTTCTAAAGCTCTTCCAAGTTCCTTCTTATTAACATAGTCACTCATCTTCATTTGATAATGTCTATTTTCAAGCATTTGCTTACTTCTTTTTGAAGATGCATGAACTAGTATGTACTTTGAATCAACAATATTTAGTAATTTGTCAATTGAAGGATATAACATAAAATCCACTTCCTTTACATTAATATCATACTAAATATTTACATAATTATGAAGTTTATATCCATTATTTTGACATTTCATTTACAATTAAATTTACCATTCTCCCTTTTCTCTTAATCTTGCTCTAGTTTCTAGCCATTCAGCTTCAAATTCTTCTGCTTCTGATACAGGCAAGCTTTTTAATTCTGAAGTTCCAGTTATTTTATTACAATTTTTTCTATGCGAATTACCTTCTTTAAAAAATGAGCAATCAAATTTTAAAGCATTAGTAATAAAAACTACCATTTTATAAAGTTTAGCATATTCTAGCCCTGACTTTCCACATAAAGCTCTATTTAAAAAGAATCTCATTCTAGCTTCAATTATATTATAACTGGCCCCTTTTTTAACTGCTTCATATAGGGCATTTAATTCTCTTGCTAAATAACTATGCCCCTGATAATGATTAAAGAAAACATCAAAAAATTGATCATAAGCTTTTGAAACTAACAAATCAACTAAATTATCAAAATTTAAATAACCAAAAGCATAACTATAAATAATACTATTATAGTTAATTTCTTCAACTCCATCATTCAATCTTTTCCAAGCTATAACAAGTTCATCATCTTCATTATCTTTAAATACTGGATTTAATCTAATTATAGTGGCTTTCAATTCACTTTCATCAGCATATCTTCCTGTAAAAAAACAAAGTGATTTTAAATTACTATTAGTATCTAATTCTTGATGAATTAAATTTCCATTAATTAAAGTAAAATCATCATTTTCTCCATTTCCATTCACTTTTTTAAAAGCTAAAAAATATTTCATAATACACATCCCATTCAATAATTATTTATTATATACTTAAAACGTAAAATAATCAATGAGTAAAGCTTTTAAAACTGCTCGTTCTTTTTTATTATCTACTATATCAATAAGTTCTTTTAAATAATCTATTGGCACACTACTATTTTCAATATGTAATGCAATGACTCTTTTTATTAATTCTGCTTTATCAAAAAACAATTTAGAAAAAACCGAACTTTTATCTAAAATAGCATTAATTAAATCTTTCTCTAGAGTTTTATAATTCTTTTTAATATAATAATCTAAAGAACGATAAATAAAACATTCAGGGCTATATATATTAAAAACTTTTTTATAAATTATTTGTGCTTTAAGATATGGAATTTCCTCCATATATTTAAAAAAACTCTCTACCCCTACTTTTTCCATAAGCTTTTCTGGAAAATTTTTAATTAATCCTTTAAAATCCAAATCATTATTTAAAGATTTTATATCATATTTCAAAATTAAATACTTCCAATTATTAAAACTTCTTTCTACATCATTTTGAAGCAAAACCAATAAAAGTGATTCAAGGGCCATAATATCACTATCAAGTAAAACATCATCTTTAATATCATCAATTAACTGCTGGCAAAAATCACTTTTATCCATTGTCATCACCTAATATAATTTTATCATACAAAACAGGAATTGTAAAATATTATGCAAATAAACTCCAAAAAGTACATAATAGAAATTTTTTTGAGAAAATTATTAAAGGTGAAGAAAATTATGCAATTTCCAAGAATGAAAGAATTAAGAGAAGAAAAAGGTTTAAAGCAAAAAGACATCGCTCAAAAAATGAATGTTACAAAAGGTTCATATAGTATGTGGGAATGTGGTTCAGATACCATACCTCTTAGAAGACTAAATGAATTTTGTAATATATTTAATGTATCCATCGATTATGTAGTAGGATTTAGTGACAAAAGAAAATACGCTAATGCTAAACCTGATATAAAACTAAAAATAACTGGCGAAAATTTAAAGAAAATACGTAATAAAAAAGGCTTAACTCAAGTTCAATTAGCCAATGAATTAAATATTAACCAACCAACATGGAATAGATACGAAAAAAGTAGAACTTTAATACTTACTGTTGTTTTAGTTGAACTAGCCAGCAAATATCACTACTCTATTGATAAAATTTTAGGAAAAGATAAAGACAAAGACTCTGAAGATTAGGATTAAATTTTCTAATCTTTTATTATTGTAATTAATAAATCTATATTAAAACTGAAATTCATTTGAAAATTGGCAACTTTTTGATTTAAATAGCAAAAAGTCTTGATTTTTGCGTATATTTATAATATAATGAATATGCATTTTGAAAAACAAG
>CARJCM010000051.1 GCA_948999435.1 uncultured Bacilli bacterium | reverse complement strand
TACTCCAAATTCTTCTTTCATTGCATCAACTAATTCTTTTACTTCAAGAATAGTCATTTCTTTTAAAGCACTAATAAAATCTTCTTTTGTTAATTTTGCCATTTTTAATCAATCCTTTCTAATTTTCTAATTTTTCGGCATATAAGTTTAAACCAATAGATAAATTTCTTACATGTTCCATCATACCAGCAGCTAACATAGTTAGTAAGCCTTCGTAAGAAGGAATAGCAGCATATTCTTTAATTACACTAAGTTCAGCTTTTTCACCATTAATGATACCTACACGGATATTCATTTTATCGTGAGATTTTTGAAACTCAGATATAACTTTAATTGGTTCAAGTAAATTTTTACCAAACATAATTGCATTTGGTCCTTCTAAGAAACCATCAAGATTAATATTTAAGTCATCTAAAGCTCTTTTTAAAAGAGTATTTTTATAAACTTTAACTTCACCTTGAACTTCTCTTAGTTTTTTTCTTAAATCACTAACTTCACTAACTGTTAGACCTTGATATTCAAATAAAACAACAGATTCACTTGTTTTTAAGCTTTCAGTTATTTCTCCAACAATAGCTTTTTTAGATTCTAATACTTTGCTACTTGCCATAATTATCCTCCTATATATATTTTAAAAAAGCTTCCATAGGGAAGCTTTCAAGGATTATCTTAAAAGTTTACTCCCCTCGGTAGGATTATTAAAGTAAGACTCCCTACTGTCTTTGGTTCGCTTTTTTAATACTTGTATTATATTACAATTTGAATTAAATGTCAAAAGTATTTTTATCAAGTCTAATACCAGGACCCATAGTCGTAGTAATAGTAATACTATTTATAAATACACCTTTAACACTAGATGGTTTAGCTTTAGCAACAGTTGTTACTACATAACTTAAGTTTTCTGCTAATTTTTTATTATCAAAAGATACTTTACCAATAATAGAATGAACATTACCAAAACTATCATTTTTATAAGATATCATACCTTTATTAATATCATTAACAGCTTTTTCAACATCAGCTGTAACAGTACCAGTTTTAGGGTTTGGCATCAAACCTTTAGGTCCTAAAACTTTACCGATTTTACCTAACTCAGGCATCATATCTGGAGTAGCTACGATTACATCAAAATCAAACCAGTTTTCGTTTTGAATTTTATCGATCATATCTTTATCACCAACATATTGAGCCCCAGCCTTTTTAGCAGCTTCAGCTTGAGCACCTTTAGCTATTACTAAAACTCTCTTAGTCTTACCAGTTCCATTAGGAAGAACAAAACTTCCTCTTAAATTTTGATCAGACTTTTTCGCATCAATATTTAATTTAATAGCAACTTCAACAGTACTATCAAAATTAGTAACACTTGTTTCTTTAACTAAACTAATAGCTTCATCTAAACTATATAATTTATTCTTGTCTACTTTTTTTGATGCTTCCACATATTTTTTTCCGTGTTTTTTCATAAACTTTACCTCCTATTCCGTGGTTTTCTAGGATTTCTTTTTTTATATTAATTATTATTCAGCTTCTTCTTGTTTTTCTTCGTCACCAATTACAGGAACTTCAACATTAGTATTTTGAGCTTCCTCTTCCATTGCTTCAAGTTCAGCTTCACGTTTTGCAGCTTCTGCCTCAGCAGCAGCAGCTTCCTTAGCTTGTTCTGCAAGTTCAGCATCATTAAGTCCTTTAACAGCAATACCCATGTTACGAGCAGTACCTTCAACAATATTCATTGCAGCTTCTAGCGTATAAGCATTTAAATCAGGTAACTTAGTTTCAGCAATTTTTCTTAAATCTTCTTTTGAAATAGTAGCAACGATTTGATTAGCTCCTTTAGTAGAACCTTTCTTAACCTTAGCAGCTTTCTTAATTAAGAAAGCAGCAGGTGGAGTTTTTAACACAAAGTCAAAACTTCTATCATCGTATACTGAAATTTCACATGGAACAACATCACCCATTTTATCTCTAGTCGCATCATTAAACTTAGTACAAAATTCTTGTAAGTTAACTCCCGCAGGTCCTAGAACTGTTCCAACTGGTGGAGCAGGTGTAGCTTTTCCAGCTTCAATTTGAAGTTTAATTCTCTTTACGATTTCTTTTGCCATTCGATTCACCTCCATTATTTCATTTAGTCTTCGAATGTTTTTGTGGTATCAGGCAAATCCAAATTCCCTCCCACTAAAAATATATGCAAAACTAAATTTGCATATAAGATAATACCATAAAAATCCATAAAATACAAGCATTATAAGTAAAATCTCACATATAATCTTATAATTTTACTTGAATTTTAAGAATAAATATATCGTTCTAAAAAATTAAATATATGATATAATAATTTATTGGTGATAATATGTCAAAAATAAGAATTCCCAAATATAGTTTAAGTGAAGAGTTAATAAATAGTATTTCTCATGGATTAGGTGGAATATTTGCTATTGTAGCTTTAATACTTATGTTAGTAAAAAGTAAAACTCCAATGGAATATGTAACCATATCTATATTTGGTACAACTATGATATTACTTTATATAATAAGTTGTATATATCATGCTTTATCTCCCAAATTAACTGGTAAAAAAGTATTAAGAATCTTAGACCATTGTAATGTTTATTTATTAGTATTAGGCACTTATATTCCCATATCTTTATTAGGAGTAAGAGGTCCTTTAGGATGGATATTATTTAGCATAGTAACAACTATTTCTTTAATAGGAATAATATTATCATCAATAGCTATAGATAAATTCCAAGTATTTGAGGTAATATGTCACTTAATAAATGGTTGGAGTATTCTTATAGCTATAAAAACTTTATATAACAACATAACATTTATGGGTGTTTTATTCTTATTACTAGGTGGTATAATGTATTCTTTAGGAGCAATTCTTTATGGTATAGGAGTAAAAAAGAAATACATGCACTCTATTTTTCATTTCTTCTGTTTAGCTGGAACAATATTCCATTTTATTGCTATATACATGTATATATTATAGATATTATCTCAAAAACTAAAGCTTAAATAAATAAGCTTTTTAACATATATCAGTATGACTACTAGCATTTAAACTATAATCACAAAATTCTTTTTTCAAATATAATGGATATGCTGCTACACCTATCATCGCTGCATTATCTGTACAATAAAGAAGTCTAGGTATAAATAGTTCTGCTGTATATTTATCACATAATTTTTGCATTTCTTCTTTTAGGTAATTATTCGCGGAAACGCCACCTGCAACTACAAGTCTTTTAATACCAGTTTCTTTAAAAGCTTTTTCCACTTTACGAACGAGTTCATCTATTGCCACATCTTGAAAACTACGAGCTAAATCATATTTATTTATTTCTTCTCCTCTTTGTTCAGCATTATGAACTAAGTTAATAATGGCACTTTTAAGACCACTATAACTAAAATTATAAGTATCATCCATAACTGGCTTAGGTAGATTATATGAGTGGGTTCCTTCTTTAGCATATTTCTCTACATTAGGTCCACCTGGATATTTAAGACCAATTACCCTAGCCACTTTATCATAAGCCTCACCTATAGCATCATCTAAAGTCTCACCAAGCCTCTTAAATTTATAATCTGATTCCATAATCAAAAGTTCTGTATGTCCACCACTAACTACTAAAGCAAGCATTGGAAATTCTAAATCTGATTCAATATTATTAGCATAAATATGCCCAATTAAATGATTAACTGCTATTAAAGGTTTATCATATATTAAACTTAAAGTTTTAGCTGCTTCAATACCTACAATTAAACTACCAGTTAAACCTGGCGCATAAGTAACTGCTATAGCATCCATATCTTCCATTTTCATATTAGCTTTTGACAAAACATCTTCTAAAACCAAAGTTATTGCTTCTGTATGCATTCTACTAGCAATTTCCGGAACTACCCCACCATACCTTGCATGTGTATCTATTTGAGTAGCGATTGAAAGCCCAATTACATCTTTGCCATTTTTCACAATAGCCATACTAGTTTCATCACATGAAGATTCAATCGCTAAAATATATACATCCTTCATATTTACACACTCTTTCTAGCCATTAAATAAGCATCATCACCATTATAGTAATGTTCACGTGTATGAACAACTTCAAACCCAAATTTATCATATAAAGCTAAAGCCTCTTTATTTTTAGTAGCCACTTCCAAAGTAACCAGTTTTAGCACTTCACCCAAATCACTAATTAAATAACCAATTAAATTAGTTCCAATACCTTGTCTTCGATATTCTGGGTCAACCACAATACTTAAAATATCACAAGTTTCATACAATGCAGTAGCAATTATAAAACCCACAACTTTATCATCTTTTTCATAAACAATAACTTTAGAAATATCATCTTGCAGCATATCATTAATTATAAAAAGTCTTTTAAAATTTTCATTTAATAATACTCCTAGTTCATTTATTCTTGGAATATCATAAACATTCGCATCTCTAATCATGTTCTTCCACCTCTATTTTTTTCACATAAAGTGGAACTAAAGAATGAGGTTCAATAGTACTTTTATTCTTTACAAACAGTTTCACTTTTTTTAAATCTACATTATCTTCAAAAACAATATTATCATTTAAATCTTTATTACTTAAATAATAATAATCTTCAATCAAGTTATGATTACTATCAAATTCTCCAATAAAAGCTCCATTTCTATCTTTAACACCAAGTATTACTTCTTTATCATAATTTAATGATAAAGCTTCTAAATAAGACAAAGCCTTAATACTTATATTTAAAGTATACCCAAATATTTTAGCAATAACAATCCCTATTCTAACCCCAGTAAAAGAACCAGGCCCAGAAATAACAATTATTTCATTTATATCATTTACATTTAAATTACATTCATCTAGACATTCTTTTATAAGTGGAATTGTATCTTTTGAGATAAAATTACTATCTAAACTTTTTTTAACTATAATATCATCATCTTTAAATATTGCTAAAACCAAATTAATAAAATGTGTATCTATATATAAAGTATACATAACTACCCTCCTAAAAACAAAATCTCACCTAAAAAAAGTGAGATTATAATACAGCATCACAAAGTTCTTCATATTGTGTTCCAAGTGGTTTAAAAATTAGAACTCTTGTGTTTTCATCAATTATTTTTATATTTATATCTAATCTTTCTTGAGGTAATCTATCTTCAATCAATTCTGACCATTCTAAAATACAAACACCTTGTTTATTAAAATAATCTTCCACACCAAATTCACTATTATCATCAATACGATAGACATCCATATGATATAAAGGCATCTCACCATTTAAATACTCTTTAACAATAGTAAATGTTGGCGAAGTTATATTATCTTCTATCCCTAAAGCTTTTGCAAAACCTTTTACAAAAACCGTTTTTCCACTACCTAAATCACCATTAAGACAAATAACCATCCCTGGAAATTTCTCACTTTCAATATTTTCTGCTAATTCTAAAGTATCTTCCACACTTTTAGATGTATATTTATAATCCATTTCTACTCACCTAAGGTTATTATAGCAAAAACCATATTTGATATTCAAGACTCTTTTAAACAATTTTACACCAAAAATTTTTTCCTGAATTTTAACATATTTTTTATACATTAGAAAATTCTAACCTTTATTATATTTTTAAAACATATTAAAATATATATGAGGTGTGAAAAATGGAATTTGTCGTAAGACAGACTAGGCAGAAAGATCCTGCTAGTTACAAGTCTTTATACATTAAAGATTCGCTGTTAAAAGAAGTAGAAAAAATAGCTGATAAAAATGCCACCTCTTTTAACAACGTAGTAATTAGTATGATCGAAGCCTGTATCTATGGTAATGGTGAGGGCCAAGAGACAAAAAAGAAAATTAAAATGTAATGTCTTAATAGATACACTCCTTGAAGTTTTTCATAAACTCATAAAAAAAGCTACCCTAAAAGGTAGTTTTTTATATTTGTTTATATTCCCAAGGTTTACTTACTGTACTATATTCTCTAGCACTTATACAATCATCTAAATCAATATATTCTATTGTAAAGAATAATGGCACATAATATATATTTTTTCCAGAGTAACTAGATACTTGTGAATAAACATTATTATAATTATTTACTTCATAAGAAACATCAATATACCAATGTCCATTTTTTTGATAAGTTTGAGTTATATTATGAGAGAAATTATCTTTTTTAAGCGCCGATTTTTGATAATTATTTGGTAAATAATTTAAATAAGATAGAGATGCTACCATTGTAACTCTTGGATTATTAAAGTAAGAACGAATACTATCATAATCTTTGTCATATACATATCCTGCATTAATTACAGTAGCATTTTTCATATTTATATCATAGTACTCAAGTCTATAACTTTTATTAGAATAGTTATTTTTTTCTTCAACATTTATAAAATAATCAGTTTGAACTTTTTTCTTACAATAAGTTCCAACATTTGAACTATTATTTTCTACATAAACCCAAATACTAGTAGTAAAACCATCAGCTGTAGCACTAATTAAAGTTCTACCCGCATTTTTAGCTGTTACTTTTCCACTACTTGATATAGTTGCAACACTTGTATTAGAACTTCTCCAAGTTACATTTCTATTAGTAGCATTAGTTGGATAAACAGTAGCTTTTAATGTATAAGTATCTCCTACTTCTAAATCTAAAGATGATTTATTTATAACAATATTTGATACAGGAATAACACTATTTACATAAATCGTACAACTAACACTTATACCATCAGCTGTAGCTGTAATAACGGCAGTACCACCTTTGCGGGCCGTTACTTCGCCCTTACTATTTACAGTTGCTACACTTGTATTCGAACTTTTCCAAGTTACATTTTTATAAGTAGCATTACTTGGAGTTATAGTTGCTCTTAATTTATAAGTTTCATTAATATCTAAATCTAAATAAGATTTATTTAAAGTTATTTTCGAGACAGATATTACATTATTATCAACATAAACTTTAGTGCTGGCTGACTTACCATCAACAGTAGCTGTAATAATAGTAGTGCCTTCTCTTAAAGCAGTTATTTTACCACTACTAGATACAGTTGCAACACTTGTGTTTGAACTTTTCCAAGATATCTTTTTATTAGTTGCATTACTTGGATTTATTGTTGCAGTTAAATAATAAGTATCATTAACATCTAAATACACGCTTGTTCTATTTAAAGTAACACTTGTAACTCTAACTACACCAGAGCTATTATTATTGTTATTATTACCATTATTTGAACCAACTGAATTACGTTTATCAATTACAACCGTACGATTACCATTACTATCTAAATAATATTGATAAATAGTTGAAGTAGCATAATTTACTTTTTGTTTCATCGTAAATAATACTTGGTAACCAACTAATCCTTTACCAGACTTATTATAAATACCATAATAAGTTGGATTTTCAACATAAATATTAACACCAGTTTTATATTTTAAAGATACAGCTTCATTACTTAATTTAATATATTCTGAAGATGAGATTGAACTAACTTTATTAGCATATTCTGCTTTATAAAAATCATTCTTACTTACTGCACAATTACCAGGAATAATATATGCTAAAGGATAAGTAGAAGTATAATCTTTATTACCATAAGTACAAGTATTATTAGCAATTGTATTATTATTAGATGAACCAGGCTTATTAGTTGTTCCATTAGAACCATTACCAGGTTTATTAACTACATTATTTGTATTTGAATTATTATCATTATTAGTATTTTGGTTATCATCTTGATTAATATTACCATCATCATCAGTAGGAACGTCAATCTTATTATCCTCTATTTTAATAGTATTAATTACATAATCAGATTCTGAACCACAAACAAGTTTTACTTTAATAGTATAATCCGTACTATTTATTTTTGTAGCTTCTGCAAAACTTCCAATTGTATCACAAGAATTATTATTTTGGTCTTTAAATTCTGTTAACAAATGATTTTCAAACATTTCACCTAGAGTAATTTTCTTTCTACCATTAACGTTTGTTGGTAATCTTGAACCTACAAAATATTCACTTGCAGCAGTTTTCATCGCTTGTAAATTAGTTGATAAATTAGATTCTAATACTTTTTTATCTTTTTTAACTAAAGATACAATAAATATTAATATAAATACTACTACTAAAAGAATAGCTAATTTAATTAATAATGCTTTCCAATCAATATTTAAACTTAAACTTTTCTTTGGTTTTTCTTCGTACATACCAAATTCCCCCTCTGTTTGGTGTGTTATGATATCATAAAATAGTCGAAATGTCAAATTTAACAGACAAAGGATAGTGTAAAATAATTTGGGGGAAGACATAAAAAAAGAAATCATTACGTGTTAT
>CARJCM010000050.1 GCA_948999435.1 uncultured Bacilli bacterium | reverse complement strand
CACCAACACTAGCATGCAATTCAGGAGATGTATATACATTAAAGGTAGGATTAATCACCGCGGATGAAGTAGAGTTTGCAGGAGGAAAGAACGAAAACAATACATCATACTATCTATACAATGGACAATACTACTGGACCATGTCTCCGGGTCGCTGGCATAAAACTACTAATAATGCTTTCGCTATCGTGTTCTATGTGGATGTGTATGGCAATCTCGGTGCCTACAATGTGAGTTCCTCTTATGGTTTGCGCCCAGTAATAAATTTACGCTCTGATGTAACTTTTTCATCAGGTAATGGAACTCAATCTAATCCTTATGTTGTGCAATAATTTGAGAGATTTATTCTCTCTTTTTTGTTTTTGTGCTATAATTATTTTGTGATGTTTTATGAAAAAAGAATTACTTGCTCCTGCTGGTTCCTTTGATTCTTTAAAGGCTGCAGTTAATAATGGGGCGGATGCTGTATATCTTTCTGGTAAACTTTTTGGGGCTAGAAAATATGCGCCTAACTTTAATAATGATGAACTTAGGGAAGCTGTGGATTATTGTCATTTATATGGAGTTAAAATATATGTAACTGTTAATACAATTATTTATGAAGATGAAATAGAAAATGTTTTAGAATATTTATGTTTTTTATATAATATAGGTGTTGATGCAGTTATTGTACAAGATTTGGGATTAATTACTTTAATTAGAAAGTATTTGCCAGATTTAGAAATTCATGCTTCTACACAAGCACATACACATAATATCGAACAAATAAAATTTTTAGAAAGTCTTGGAGTAAAAAGAGTAGTTTTAGCTAGAGAACTTAGTTTAGAAGAAATAAATAATTTAAATACTTCTTTAGAGTTAGAAGTATTTATTCATGGAGCTTTATGTATTTCTTATTCTGGAGAATGTTATTTCTCATCTTTTCTTTTAAACAGAAGTGGTAATAGAGGAGAATGTGCGGGACTTTGTAGAACTCCTTTTAATTTAATAGATAATGATAAAAAAATAATTGATTCTAAATATCTTCTAAGTCCTAAAGAGTTTAATACTACTAATAATTTTGAAAAATTGAAGAGTAGTAAAGCAATAAGCTTTAAAATAGAAGGTAGAATGAAAAGTCCAGAATATGTAGGTTATGTTACTAGTATATATCGTAAATTATTAGATAATGATAATTATATTTTAAGTGATGAAGAAATATTTAATTTGAAAAGTTTATATAATAGAGGCTTTACAAAGGGTTATTTATTTAATAATACTGATAGCGAATTTATTAGTTTAAATTCTTCTAATCATCAAGGGGTAGAAATAGGTAAAGTAGCCCTTTATACTCATGATAAAATTAAAATATATTTAACTCATGAATTAAATCAAGGAGATGCGATTAGACTTCCTAATAATACTGGTTTATATGTAAATTTTTTATATAATGAAAAAGGATTATTAATTAATAAAGGCTTAAAAGATAGTTATATTTATATAGATAATAAATGTGATTTAAAATCTAAAGGAAGTGTTTTACTTACTATTAATAGTAAGCTTATTAATGAATTAAAAGATAATTTTAAAAAAAAGATAAAGATTAATTGTAGTATTTATGCTCATATTGGAGAAAACTTGAAGGTTAGTTATAGTGATACCATAAATAATGTAGAGTATACTGGTGATATTGTAAGTGAAGCTTTAAATAGTCCTATTAGTGAAATTAGAATTAAAGAAATTCTTAGTAAGCTTGGAAATACACCTTTTATTATTAATAAGATAGATTTAGATATAGATGATAATATATTTATACCAGTTGGGGTATTAAATGAAATTAGAAGAAACTTAATTCGAGAACTAATAAATAAAAGAACTTTTATAAATAGAAAGATAGAATTAAATTATAAAAATAATATAAATTTTAAAAGAAATAATGATTTAAGAATTAGTGCTTTTGTGAGAAACGAAGAGCAACTTAAAACATTACTTGATTTAAATGTTGATATATATGTGTCTAATGAAAAACTATATAATAAATATAAAGGGAATAATGTTTATTTAAGACTTAATAGAATTAATAATAGTTTTAAAGATTATCAAAATGAATCTCTTTTAATCGGAGAAACTGGTAGTTTAAAATATATAAATAGCAATAAAGTATGTACTGATTATTATCTTAATGTTGTAAATAGTAGTTATTTAAATTATTTAGCTAGTATAAATGTTAAAAGAGTTTGTTTAAGTCCAGAACTTTCTTTAGAAAGATTAAACTTATTAATGAATAATTGTGATAATAATAAAGATGTGGAATTTATAATATATGGTACTTTGGAATATATGATTATGAAATATAATTTAATAAAAAATCAAAATTTAAATAATAATACTAACTGTTATTTAGAAGATAAAAATAAAAGAAAGTTTAGAGTATTTAATGATGGTTATACCCATTTACTTAGTGATAAAAAAATAAATCTAATAGATAATATTAATAATTTAAAAAATATGGGAGTTAATGTATTTAGATTAGAGTTTGATAATGAAAGTAGTAAAGAAGTATTAGATATTTATAATAAAGTTAATTATGCTCTTCTAAAGAAAGAACAACAATAACAAGTTATTATTTAATTTTCCTCTATTACTACTTAATTATATAAATCGTATTTTTGTGTGATAAATCTTCCTATAAATTTTAAATTACACAATTTCTTTTTTGTCGAAATATGTTAGGTTTTGTCGCGGATAAGTCAAATCTTACCTTTTAATATAAATTTTGTTGATTTTATATCTTTTTAATGTTTTAATGGTCTTACTTGGCCAAAAAAATAGAAAGAAGAAAATAAATGAAAATGGAAAATAATATGTTTTTAAAAAATGAAGTATCAACGATTATATTTAATGATGAAGATTTAAGAGATTATGTTGTTAGTATTATAAGTGAATCATCAGGTTTAGAAAGAGATTTTGTTAGTGATAATTTAGTATTAGATAATAATCGTATTAATAGTAATAGTGAAATTAAATTTAGTGAAGTAGATTCTATATATCATAATGATTATATGTATTTTAATATTGAAATAAATACGCATAAAAGTAATAATACAGATAGTAAAAACTTTAGATATGTATGTCACTTAATACTTAAACAAGTACCTATAGGAGAAAAAGATAAATATAGAAAAATATATCAAATAAATATTAATGATTATGATTATTTTGGTAAAGATAGATTTATATATCAAAGTAGTATGATGGAAGAAAACTTATATTTAAAACGCAATGATTTTATGACGATAATAGATATAAATCTTGCATATTTGAGGAATATAGACTATAATCAAATAAAAAGGGAAAGGGCAAATAGTCTAAAGAAATTATTATATATATTTATATGTAATGATAAGAATAAAAGAGAAGAACTATATAATGGTGATAATTTAATGGAGAAAGTAAATAAGAAGTTAGAGTTTTTAATAGATGAATTTGGTAATTTATATTATGATAAAGAAGCATATATGGATGCAGTATATTATGAACTTGGGACTAAAGATGGTATTGAAATAGGAGCTAAGAATAAAAGTATTGAGATAGCTAGAAATCTAATACAAATGAATTTAAAGATTGACGATATTATTAAAATAACTAGTCTTACAAAAGAAGAAGTTGTAAAATTAAAAGAAGAAATTTCTTAATCAAGATTTCTTCTTTTTGCTATTTTGTTCATCTTCTTTATTTTATTATATTAAAAAATGTAAACGCTTTTTTTGTGTCTACATTTATCTTACAACTTCCGAAAACTTTCGGAAGAACTTAGTTTTAAAGATTCTTCGATATTTTTAAAATTTACGATATAAACCGATTGCTTTACCTAATATGATAACATTATCAAATATAAATGGTTCCATACTATCATTTTCTGGTTGAAGTCTTATGTGTCCTTTTTCTTTATAATATGTTTTTAAAGTTACTTCATTTTCTTCAGTCATAGCTACAACTATCTCACCATTACGAGCAGTGCTTTGTTTTTGAACAATAACTATATCACCATCATAAATTCCGGCGTTAATCATTGATTCGCCACTTACATTAAGTGTAAATATAGTTTCCTTGGCTGGAATAAGGGAAGCTGGAAGAGAGAAAAATTCATTTGGTCTTTCAATCGCTTCAATAGGATTACCAGCGGTTACTTTTCCAAGTAGAGGAACTTTAACTAGTTCTTCTTTCTTTTCTTCATATTCGTTTTCAACAAGGATTTCCATAGCTCTAAACTTGTTAGGGTTAACTCTTAAATAACCAGCATTACATAATTTTCTAACATGCGTATGAACTGTCGCTGGACTTGATAAACCTAACGCTTGCCCAATCTCTCTAATTGATGGGGGATAGCCATGTTCAGCGGCAAATTTTTTAATAAAATCTAAAACATTATTTTGTTTTTCGGTTATTTCTTTGATATTTTTATTCATAGTTTTTACCTCCAACTAAATCATATCATAATAATATTTGTTTGTCAAACACTTGTATAAAAATTATCTTTTTAATTCATAATTCATTTTAGATGATTAAATGTATATATAATTAATAAATTAGAGAATTTGTGCTATAATAAAAAAAGAGGTGAAAAAATGGAATATAAAACTTATGAATATCCATCATTTAACTTATATACTGTAAAAACTAATAGATTTAAAACAGTCCAAATGGAAATTATTTTTAGAGATGAAGTGAAGAGTGAAGATTTACTTACGAAAACTTTTTTAGTTGATTTAATGACTGATGTAAGTGAAAAATATAAAACTAGAAAAGAAATGGTAAAACATTTAGAAGAACTTTATCAAGCTAGTTTTTATGGTGTTACAAATAAAGTAGGTAATGTGGTGATGACTTCTTTTGTTCTTAATTTTTTGAATCCTGAATATGTTAGTGAAGAAAATTATTTGGAAGAAGTTATAAAATTACCATGTGAAGCGATTATGAAACCTTTTATAAAAGCAGAGGAGTTTGATATAAAGAATTTTAATATTGTTAAAAATAGATTACATGATGAAATACTTGGTATTAATGAAGATATAAATAGAGTATCTTTAAAATCAGCATTAAAATATTTAGATGAAAGTCCTAGTAAATATAGTGTGATGGGTTCTTTAGAAGAATTAGATAAAATAACACCTAAAACTTTAGCTAGTGCTTATGAAGATTTAATAGCTAATAATAAATGTGATATATTTGTAGTAGGTAATATTGATATGGATAAAGTAGCTAATTTTGTTTTTAAATATTTTAAAAATCCTACGATTAAAACTAAAGATTATTCTTTATATGTAGATAATAAAATTCCAAAAAAAGTAAAAATAGAAAAAGATAAATCTAAATTCTTAGAAACAAATTTAGTTAATATATATGGTATAGAAAATCTAAATGACAAAGAAAAAATTACAACAATGCATTTTTATAATTATCTTTTAGGGGGCGGGGGATTAAATACCAAGTTATATCAACTCTTAAGAGAAAAGAATTCTTTATGTTATGGGGTTAGAAGTGTTTATTTAAAATATGATAATTTACTTATGATTCAAACTTCAATAGATAAAAAAGATATAAGACGCGCTAATAGTTTGATAAAACTTGCTTTTAAAGAAATGAAATTAGGTAAATTTACAAATGAAGAATTGGAAGCTGCTAAATCTAGTTTTATATTCTCACTTAATTTAGCTTTGGATGATCCAGCTGGTATACTTAATAATTATGTATTTCATGTGATTAGTGGTTTACCTTTAATAGAAGATAGAATGAAATTAATTAATGATGTTACTAAAGAAGAAATTGTTGCTTTATCAAGTAGAATTAAACCTATTTTAGAATTTGTGTTAGAGGGAGATACCAATGGAAACAATTAAGATACAAGGAGTAAATGAAGAAATATATAAAACTATTAGTAATGATGTATTATTAATTTATATATGGAAAAATCCTTATGCTAAAAGTTTTAATTTAACTTTAAATGTTAAGTATGGTTCTATTCATACAGAATTTAATATTGGTAATAATAAATATCAAGTGCCAGATGGTATCGCTCACTTTATGGAACATATTAAATTTAATGTAAAAAAAGATGTGACTGCTAATGATTTGTTTGACCCTCTTGGAAGTGATATAAATGCTTTTACAACTTTTAAATATACAAGTTATATTGTAAATGGTGTAAATAAATTAGAAGATAATTTAAATAATTTACTTGATTATGTATATAATCCTTATTTTACAAAAGAAATGATTGATAAAGAAAAAGGAATTATTGCGTCAGAAATTAATATGGGGTATGATCAACCTTATAATAGACTTTATTTTGAATTTAATAAAAGTATTTATAAAAAAGAAAAATATCGTAATTTAATAAGCGGGGAAGTAAGGGATATTAAAAAAGTTGGGTTAAAAGATATTAAACTTATTTATGATACTTTTTATCATCCTAAAAATATGTTTTTAATTGTTACGGGTGATGTTAATCCTTATGAAATAGAAGCAATTGTTAATAATAATTTGAAGAAAAAGAAATTTATTACATATAAAAATCCTATTATAGAAGAAGTCAAAGAACCTCGTGGGGTTAATGAACCTTATAAAGAAGTAAATGCTAATGTGGAAGTGGCTAAAGCTAAAGTGGGTCTTAAAATACCTAAAAAAGATTTTGGAAATATAGAAAATATTAAACTTAATATTATTCTTTCAATTATTTTAAATAGTAATTTTGGAGATACTTCAGATTTAAAAGAAGAATTGTTACAAGATAATTTAATTACTTATTTAGGTTTTTCAAGATATGTTATGAAAGATTATGTTATTATAGATATAACAATTGAAAGTAAATTTATAGATGAAGCGATTAAAAGAATAAAACTTGCTTTGGATAATTTATCTATGGATGAAGATACCCTAAAAAGAAAAGTTAATTCTTCTATTGCTACTTTAGTTACTAACTTTGATTCTAGTGAACAAGTAAATACGATGATTCAAAATCATTTGATTTATTATGATGAAGTTGTGCCTAATGTTAAAGAAATTTATGAGGCAATAACAATGGAAGAAGTTAAAAATGTCATAAAGAAAATTAATACTAAAGAAATGGCAGTTATAAAAATGGATAAAAATACTAATGAATAGTGTTTTTTTCTTTTATATTATTGATTAAAATTTTAAATTAAGTTACAATTTTAGTAGTGATTGTTATGGATATTTATAAGAATTTAAATGATATGATAGAATTTATTGAAGATAATTTAAAAGATAATGTTGATTACAAAAAACTTGCTAAAATTGTTGGAGTAAATGAATATACGATAGGAAGAATATTTCCAGTTTTATTTGGTATTACTTTAGGTGAGTATGTTCGAAAAAGAAGACTTACTTTAGCAGGGCGAGATTTAGCACAATATAATTTGAAAGTTATGGATGTAGCTATATCTTATGGGTGGTCAAATGCTACAGCTTTTTCTAGAGCGTTCTTTAGTTTTCATGGAATTAAACCAAGTGAAGTAAAAGGTAACGCTGGTAAATTGAAATTTTATCCTAAAATAAAATTAGAAGTTCCTAAAATATCTCAAGAAATAACTTATGAAATAATAGAAATGAATGAACTAAAACTATATGGTTTAGGTGTTAAAACAGATGATGCGCATATAAAGAAAGATGCACCTAATTTTTTCAAAGAAATGGTTAATAAATATAATACTTTAAGACATCCTGATTATGGAATGGTTGTTTATGAACAACGATTTTATTCGGATAATTATGAATATTGGGTTTTATGGAATGAAAAGATAGAAGGCTTTAAAGAATGGGTTATTCCTAAATCTAAATGGTTAAAGTTTCATATACCTAGTAGTGAAGCTAAAGATATTCAAGATATGAGTGATTTATTTTATTATCAATTTATTACAACTTGTAATTATAATTTGAGAGAAATACCTGAACTTGAATATTATCACGATGGAGTAACTGAGTTTCTAGTTGCTATTAACTGACTTTTTTTGCAAAATATTAGTCAGTTTTTTTATGCTAAACTATGTTATATTATTAAACATTAAAGAGGGTTTATTATGAAAAATATTTATATTTATGAAATATTTTTAAAAGATTCTAATATAGATATAGAAACTTGGGATAATTATTTAAAAAATATTGGAAAGTTTTTAGGTTTTTTTAGTCATTTTAAAATGGTTATAAAACTAGATTATAATAAAGTTAGATATTTCTTAGTGCTTAAGAGTAAACTACCGAATAGTTTTAATACTGATAGTTTTTTATTTAAATTGAGTGATGAAAGTTTTAATATGGAAGCTATTTATAAAGGATTTAAATTTTGTTTAGAAAATAATACTCTTTTAAATTGGAATAATTATTTTTATAAACATAAAAGAGAAGTTAAGTTATATTTGTTTAATATAAGATATTTTCAAGAAAAAATAAAAACTAAAGCATATGTTTTTTATGAAAGTAATAGTAAACTTTATTATAAAAGAATTTATGTAAGTTTGCTTGCTAAGTTTTTAAGTATTGATTTTTCTAAAAATAAAAGTTTGTTCTTCTGCCAAGATACGGTTGGAGCTTGCCCTTCCAATCCCATAAATATAAGTCAA
>CARJCM010000049.1 GCA_948999435.1 uncultured Bacilli bacterium | reverse complement strand
ATTGCAATAAATCTCCCTTTTCTCGACAAAACTTCTTATTTTTCGACATAAAAAAGCAATAATTATTAATTATCACTTCAACTTAAGCATTTGGATTACTTGGCATTAAATTATTTAAATCCATAACTTTCTGAGCATTATCATGAGCAATATTTGCTACTTGTTCACGAGCCTCAGCATTAGCTAAATGTTCACTAGCACTATTAAGTTTTGTTTCCACTTCTAATTCTTTACTTTTAAGAGTTTGTTCTCTTCTTTCTAAATCTTCTAATTGCTTTTGATATTTAGATACCAACGCATCAAACATATTCTCACAAGCTTTTAAGAAAGTTTCTTTATCTTGCATAAAAATATTAGCATCAAGATTAACAGTTGGTACGTCTTGAATAGCACTCTCAGGAATATTATTTATTTCAGGTGATGCCAAAACTGCTGGTGTAGGCTCTACCACTGAAGGCGGAGTAACCAAAGCTGGCTCAGCACTAACCACCTCTGGCATTACTGCTGGTTCTGCATTTGGTGTTGCCGAATAAGATTCATTAGACATGGCATTTATATCTGGCATAACAGGAGTTATACTAGGTGCTTCTGAAACTTGCATTACTGACTCATTAGCAGCAATTGGATTGTTTTCTACTGGCATTGGTGTAACAGGTGTCGGTTCCACAGGCATTACAGAAGGCATTACATTTTCTTCTGTTTTAGGTTGTTCTACAATATTTGGCTGTTGTACATCATTAACTGGTTGCTCTAACACTTTTGCTTCTCCTTCGTCACTACCTACTACAACATATCTACTTTTAATTAAATCAAAAGAAGCTTGAGGTAAAGTAAGTGGTGTATAAAAAGCTTCATCAGCATTTATTGTATCATTAACTTTAACATATTCAAAATTAGTACCATTAATAATTCCTTTTAAAGAGTTTTTAACACTTTGCCATTCATTATCATCCATTACTTTTTCTAATTTATCAGTTAGTTTTGAAATATAAATAATAGGTAATCCCATTGAACCTACTTTCTCACTATCAAAAATAACATAAGTTAAATTTTCTGTTTTAAAAGCACTTAATAAAGAAAGCATATCACTTCCTGTTGGCTTAATCACATTTATTTTTGCCATAACAATCCCTCTATTCTTTTATTCTCTATTTACTAATATCTATTATATCAAAATAGCTAATTTATTTCAAGTCTTTAACTTCACTAATCATAAACCAACGGCAACCATAAGCACATTGTTTTTGAATATATTCATTAACTTTATCTACATCATTTATTGGTTTAAAATTTTTATTAGTTTTACTATTAAAACCTTTCAAACGTAATTTATTATAAGCTATATCGCCTACAATATAATCAAAGTCATCAAAATAATCAGTCAATTTACTTTCTAATTCTTCGATATTAATCGCATCTTTATAATTATTCATAACTTGATATTTTTTATTATGAATTGTAATTACTTCCATAAACCCTCCTAAATTATATTAAAAATTATAATAGCAAGTACACTAAATGAAGTTACAATCACACTCATTAAAAGTAGAATATCAACATAACCATTACCACTAGTAACTTTTTTACCATACATTTTATAATAATTTAACTTTTCATTTAACTCATCTTCACTAGTTGCACTATTTGGATCAACCTCAAAATAATTATAAGCTTCATTCTTCGCTTTTTCAATATCTTTAGGACTCATATTTTCTAAATTTGTTAAATTAACCCCAACTACATTTAAAGCTTCCAAATTAAGTTTAGTTCTAATAGTTTTATCTAAATCTAATTCTCTAGTCATATCCATTTCATTTAATTTAGAATAATAATATTTTTCCAAATACATAATATCATCTAAATTTAAATAAGCGTAACTAATACGATAAGCATTTTTAGTATGCGTTGTATATATAAGTTCCAAAAATTTTTCTTCATCATTAAAACTTACCTTACCATTTTTCTTTTTAGCTATAAACATATCTATAAGATATTTCAAAACATTCTTAAAATGAGGATTTTGCAATTTTATTTTTCTTCTATCATTTTCTAAATCAAATTCATAAAAAGCCAAAAGTTCTTCTTTAAACAAAGCTAAATCTGCTGAATCAACTCCATATTTACCTAAGTTTTGAAAAAACACTACACTATTATCCAAATAATAAGGATTAAGAATATCTGTTTTACCATAAATAAGAGCTAAAATACGAATAGTTACTACTAAAAAGGAATTATATAATAAACTATTAGGTTTTTCTTTAGCTTCAATATATGTTTTTATTGCTTTATTAAAAGCTTTATTAATAAACTCCTTATCATTCATACTATTCACCTAATCTATTATACCATACATTACCTATAATAAACAATTATCAAATTATGTAAAACTAATTTACAAAGTCTTAACACTAAAAGACAAATAAAAAAAGCACCTGACCAACGAGGGCATTACGCCAAAAGAGAGTTTGGATTTCGGTCAAGTGCTTTTATGTACAGAAAAAATTTCCATACTCCTATAATTTTATATTTACTGAGAGTAATAGTCAAGTTTTTTCGTCCGACATATTTTGCAAAGCTTATTTTTTAACTATCTAAATATATCCACATATAATAAATTAGGTGATAATTATGTGTCCAAGACCAAACCCACGTGGAGGAATATTTACAGTTCTTGCAATATTTACTTTATCTATCTTAATATTTTATCAAGTTATAATAACTTTAATATTACCTTTTAGATTTAATATATTCATTTTATTATTAGAAGTAAGTTTATTATTCTTTTTATTATTTAGAATTATTTATCCTCGTTGGTAACTCTTAATTTTTGAACTAGATTTTCTGTTTTAAAAATATAATCTAGTTTTTTTCTTATATTACTTACTACTACATATTCCCTTCCATCTAGTTTAATCATTGGTGGTATACTAAGAACAATAAATAATAATTTTTGTTCTTCTTTATTTAAAGGATAACTTTTCATATATTTTGTAAATAAAGTTTCAAAATCTAAATTCATATATTCTTTTTGATAGAAATTAATTAAGTCTAAAATTGGCGAATCTACTTTAGCTTTTTCCCAACTAATTAAGTAACCTCTCGAATTTCGAATAAAATGCTCTGTTTCTAAATTATTATGAATAAAAGCTACTCGTTGTTTCTTTTCTAACTTTACTAACTCGTACCAGTCTTCTAATTCTTGATGAGCAAAATCTAAGGCTGCAAATAATTTATACATATTTCTAAGCAGCAAATACTGACTAGGACTAGGAATAGTAATTTCTATTAATCTATAATAAAGATTATCATAATAATTTTTTGTATAATTTATATTATTATCTAATCCCTCATATATTTCTTTATATTTATCTTCTGTTATTTCCTTATAATAAGTTGTTTTATTATGTAAAAGAGCCACAATATCAATCATATCACTAGCCTTTTGTTCTTTAGGCATTGATATATCTTCAACATATTCAAAAACATTCACATCACTACGCATTTCACTAGCAAGTTTAGGAAAATAATCAAAATTACGACTTATCAAATAATTATAAGCATCTTTAACTTTTTCATTACTTTTAGATTTTATAACAAATGTTCCTTTAGTCGAATCTAATATTGTAACATTTTTCTTTTTAGTAACTCTATAAGGTTTATATTCTTGTTTTATCTCATCAATAGAATTATTCATTTTTTTCTGGAATAATTACTTTATCCCCAGCATTTAATTCTCCTAGTTCATTATATTCTCCAAGTATATTCAAATTAGAATTATACATAGTACAAATAGTTTCCACAGTTTCTCCATCACTAACCATATGAATATGATATGTTGTATATTCATCATCGGTATTTTTAATACTATTAATTATAGTATCTTCACTTACTTCTTTTATAGTAGATTGAACTGCTACTTGGTCTCTTAAATTATCATCTACTTCTTGAGGCAGAACCTCATTTTTAGTCTCCACCACTTCTTCATTTAAAATATCTTCTAAATTATTTACATTTTCTTGGTTTATAGTTTCACGTTCTTCATCATTGTCAGAAAATAACTCACTAGCATCCTCAAAAATAGATTCTGGTTCCTCCACTATTTCTTTTTTACTAGCTAAGATATTAAAATCAATATTTACTCTCAAATCAGTATTATCAATTATTTCATAAGTAAAATCATCAATCATAAATTCAATAGTTTCTGTATCAATATCTTGAGATAGTTCAATTTCAAAAGGAAGCATATAGCTAAAAGGTTCTTTATTAACACTTACTTCATGACTTTTATAATCTCCTGAAACAATAAAATTTCCTTTCAAAACACCATCTAGAACCTTAATTTCATGTTCTAAACTAATACTTGTAATTTCTGATACTTTTTTCTCAAAAGTAATATCTTTTGTAAAAGGTATTTTCGTATTCATAAAATCATCTCCTAAAAAATAATATGCAATATTAAAAATTTTATACAAAAGAAAAAAATATTCTAATTTTATTAGGAATATTCTAAAAGTTATACATAAATAAATTGACTTTTGCCATATAATATGGTAAAGTTTTATAAGTAAAACAAATTTGGAGGTGGCAATATGGCTAAGAAAGTTACAACAAAGAAACCTTTATCAGGCAATAAAAGAAGTCATGCACTAAATGCAACAAAAACAAAACAAAAACCTAATATTCAAAAAAAGACTATTAATGGAACTAAGGTAAGAATATCAACAAGAGAAGCTAGAACAATTGAAAAATAAATCTAACTAAAATCAAAAGAGCGATACATTCATGTATCGTTTTTTTGACAAATTAAAAAAGACTAGATTATCTAGCCCTACCAATATCTTCAGAAATTTCTCCAGTTGCAGTAACTTGATTTTCTGTATTGATTACATTATCTTCTTTTTTTTCATCTCTATGAAATCCTCGTCCACCTTTCATAGCACCAGAATTGGCTATTAAATCAGCAGAAGCATTTTCATAAGTTGTATTAAGAGCATCTAATCTTACGCTTTTTCCTAAAAGTTCTTGTTGCGCAGCAACAATTGCAAAATGGTCATGAGCAAAGCACCCTTTATATCCTCGAGCTGAGGGGCAACAATATACTAAATTACCATTAATATAAATTTCCTCTATTGCACCTTCATGATCTACAAATGATAATATCCTATTTCCAATAACAATTCTATCAAAAGGAACTATTTTAGTCAATGTTCCAGAAACCTCTACAGGATTTCCTGAATTCCAATAAACACAACGAGCTTCTTCATTTAGATGTTTCTCTAAAAAATTCATTTGTCGTTGCGTTAATTCAAATGTTATTTCTTGTGACATATACATCCTCCTCTACAATATCAGTATAGCATATTACTTAATTTTATTCTACAACATTTACACAAATTTAACCAATAAAAAACTAGACTATAATAAATAAAGAATAAACAAAGATTACATTATTTATCAATTTCTAGATTTTTTGTCATCATTATGTGATACATAATTTATAGTTCTTTTAACAGCAGCAATTAAAAACTTTCTATCAAAGCCAAAATAATCATAACCTATAAGACAAGATTTAAAATAATTTAAAGAAGGTAAGTGATAATTAAAATTAGGATTCATAACATAAGTTAAAGCATTTATAGTACGACCATTTAAATCTAATGATATCCATTTTTTAGAATATAATGTAGGGTAACCTTCAAATTTATCAAGTCTTAAAGAATCAAAATATGAAATTTCAAAAATTCCAACTGGTATGGTACTTCCAATATTATTTTCTAAAGTCAAATAACCAAGTTCTTCTCCATCTCCTTTAAAAACTAATGCCATATCTTGTAAAAAAGTTTTTCCTAAAATTTTAGCAGAAGGACACCTTTTTAAAAAATTATCTAAATTTAAATTACTTCCATATGCTATATAATATATTATTTTCATTTTTTCACCAATTCTTTAGCCATTTTAACTTCTGAATCAGAACAACTTTCAAATCCTTTAATATATTGTCTCATAAAATAAATTTTATCTTGATTATTATCAAAAAGAATATCTACTAATTCAGCCATTTCACGAAGTAAAATTTGACTACATTGTTCTAAATAAGCTTTCTCACTCAAAAAATAATTTTTTAATTGATTAAGTTTATAATCTAAGAAATCTTCATCCAAGTTTTTACTAGCTGCAGCAAGCAACAAATGACATACAGCATTTACATCATTTTGAATTATAGTTTCTTCAGTAGTTGAATTAAAATTTCGAAACTCTAATGTATTCATATTTACTATTGCAGATAAAAAGTCTAAACAACGTAAATTAATAGCATTTTTCTTAACATCATATATTTGCTTAAAAAATCTTCTATTTGTAGCTAAACTTCTACGCTCATCTAAATCACTAACACTTGCTAAAAATTGTAAACCGACAGGTTTAGCATAACTAAATAATGTTGACCTAGCATTAATTTTATCACCAAAACCAAAACGAATTAAAACACGTTCGTAAATTGTATATATTTTAGCAAATTTACGCCAAGCATCAATATTTTCTCCTAATAAATGAGCTCCAACATGAATATGCAAACCAGCATTATGTCTCGTATCTGCTTTCTTTAATTTTAAATATTCACAAATAGCTTGCAAATTCTCCCAAGTTTTTCTCTGATCAAATAATTGTGGAGACACAGCTTCACCACCTGAAATTAAAGTTTCGTCGTCCACTGATTTCCAATTTAATTTTTGTTTTCTAAGAAAGTCTGTAAAATCCTTTCTTTCAACACCCTCATATTCAAGTTCTATTCCAAAACGTACTTTTCTTTCCAAATTTAAACTATCACGATATTCTAAAAATATACTATCCAATTCTTGTGATAAAAGTAATAAATCTATGGCACTTAACTTTGAAAACTCATCATTAGCGGCCAAATTAGGCACTTGAAGTTGCATAGTATCCCCCCTAAATTCCCTTTTTTCTACTACAATAATATCATAAAATGAAACTTTTGTCAAATTTTATAACAAACAAAAATTCGCTATTCATATTTTTTTAATACAACAAAACTCTCCAAATGATAGCTATAACTAAACATATCTAAAACTTTATAATTAGTAATTTCATAATTATTTTCTAATAATTTTAAATCCCGCATTAAAGTATTCGCATCACAAGAAACATAAATAATTTTTTTAGGCAAACTATCTTTTATAAAAGAAATAGTATTTTTATCTAACCCACTTCTAGGAGGGTCTATTATTAAAGTATCAAAATTATCTTTAATTTTATTAACTATTTTAGAAGTATCACCAAGTATAAACTGAATATTATTTTGTTTATTAATTTTAGCATTAAAGATACCATTTAATACTGCATTTTTTACAATTTCAACACTTATAACTTTTAAAGCTTTTTTACTAGCTACTATTCCAAGAGTCCCAACCCCACTATATAAATCAAGTATTGTATCATTTGGTAATATTTCTTCATCTATAAACTTAAATAATAAAGAACAAATATAATGATTAATTTGAAAAAAAGAATTAAAGCTTACTTTAAATAAGAATCCTCCTATTCTTTCATAAAAGAAATTATCTCCATAAATAACTTTTTTATTATAAACAATCCCTACTAATTTAACTAATTCTTTTAACCTATCAATTTCAATATTATAATTATCATTAGTACACTCAATTATAATTAAAACTTCCTTATTAGAATTAACTCTTATTATTAAAGAACCATTTTGAATATTTAAAAACTTATAATTTTTAATAATTTTATTTATTTCTTGATTAGCAACCAAACATTCACTTATTTCTACAAGTTCATGGGTGTTAATTTTATAATACCCTATTTTTCCATCAACTATTTTTAAACTAACTTTATTTCGATAATTGATTGGATTTTGATTTTTAACTATTTCAATATTCCCCTTATATCTTATTTTATTCTTAAATATTAATTCCTCTACTTTTTTAAGTTTATAATCTAAAGTATCATTATAAGAATAAAACATTAAAGAGCACCCACCACAAATATTAAAATAAGGACATAAAGGTTTTGTTCTTTTATCACTTTTCTTTATATATTCTAAAACTCTAGCTTTCATATATTTATTTTTATCTTCAAATTTTTCTATTTTAACAACTTCTCCTGGCAAAGCATTCTCTACAAAAACAACTTTTTCATTAATATGAGCAATACCTAACCCAAAATGGTCTAAAGATTCTATTGTAACTATTTCCATAATACATCACTAAAAGTATTATAACATCTTTACATAAATTTAGGAAATATAAATTGAGAAAATCTTAAAAATATAGTATAATCTATATTAGAATAGGTGATACTTAATATGAAAGAATTTGATTTTGAAAAAACTTCTATTGTTGATATAGTAAATATAATAATTGTCGATGCTATAAAAAGAAAAGCCAGTGATATTCATTTTGACCCCTCAAGAAATTCATTAATGGTTAGAATAAGAATAGATGGAGAATTACAAGATTATGCCAAAATACCAAACATGTTAAAGAAAAATCTTATCACTAGAATAAAAATAATAAGTGGTATGAATATAACTGAAACTAGACTTCCTCAAGATGGAGCGATTAAAAATATTGTTGATTCTTATAATCTTGATTTACGTGTATCATCACTTCCAGTAATTGATGGCGAAAAAATAGTTATCCGTATTCTTGATTATTCTATGAGTTTAAAAGGTTTAGAAAACTTAGGTTTTTCGGAAAATAATCTAAATAAAATAAATAAAATGATAACTAAACCCAATGGCTTAATTTTAGTAACAGGTGCAACTGGTACTGGTAAATCAACAACTGTTTATGCCCTACTTCAAAAATTAAATAGTAAAGAAAGAAACATAATCACTGTTGAAGACCCCGTTGAAATGAAAATCGAAAACATTAATCAAGTTCAAGTATTAAGTGATATTGGCCTCACCTTTTCTCATACACTTAGAAGCATTTTAAGACAAGACCCAGATATCATAATGGTTGGTGAAATAAGAGATAATGAAACTGCTCGTATTGCGGTGCGTGCAAGTATTACAGGTCACTTAGTATTATCAACAGTCCACACTAATAATTCCTTAACTACTATTGAAAGATTAATCGATATGGAAGTAGAAAGATATTTATTAGGTTCTGCCCTAACTGGAATTATTTCTCAAAAGCTCGTAAAAAAGCTTTGTCCAAGATGTCGTAGTACTAGACCTACAAATGAATATGAAAGAAGTTTAATCAAAAAACATTTAGGTATTATAGTACCTGAAGTTTATATACCTGTTGGTTGTAAATATTGTAATCATGGTTTTACAGGTCGAGTTGCTATCCATGAAGTATTAACTATTAATGAAGATATTAGAGATGCTATAACTTCTAATATGAATCGTAAAGAGTTAAAAAAATTAGTTTACAATTCTAAAGAAGATATCACTACCATGTTTGAAGATGGATTAAAAAAAGCTATTGAAGGCTTAACTACTATGGAAGAAGTGTTAAAAACAATAGACACTTCCTCTACTGAAGAATTAGAAATTTAAAAAGAAGAACCTTAATTAATTGTTTCTTCTTTTTTCATACTTTTATTTTGTAAATCTTTG
>CARJCM010000048.1 GCA_948999435.1 uncultured Bacilli bacterium | reverse complement strand
GGAAACAATTAAATTATGTGCAGAAGATACATACTTATGTTTGCCATTTGTGGCATCATCACAAGCCATAAAAAATTCATGTTCACAAATATTTAAAATACTACATAATTTAGAAATAACCGTAATATCAGGATAAGTTATCCCTCTTTCCCATTTTGAAATTGTTGTTGGGATTACATATAATTCTTTAGCTAATTCCTCTTGTGTTAGCTTAGCTTTTTTTCTTTTTTCAGCAATATACTTGCCAAAACTTTTTTTATCTTGCATCTAAATTCTCCTCTCAAAAACCATTTTAAACTCTTTATTAAATTTTAACAATAGCTTATTAAGCTAGTTTAGTTTTTAACTTATTTTATCTAAAACATTTCCCATAATATTAAAACATTTATTTTTACTTCTATATCCATAGTAACCCCTCCTAAAAATTATAACATAACACACATATTTTCCTTAGAACTTCAACAAAAAAAGTAAGAATTAAACTTACTTAAAAACTAATAATTTATCAGTTACTTACACTAAAACTAATTATCTTGCATACAAGCATAAACTAAATCAATAACGTTTTTAAAATCTTCTTCCGTTAATTTTTCAACATATTTTAAGTTTCTAATTTCATAATCAATACTTCTTATATGTTCGCACAAAACAGAACCCTTCACCTTTAAAGATTTTTCTAATAGATAATGGGTAGGGAATTCCTTATCATTTGAGGTAATCGGACACAATATTACCATTTTAGTATTTAAATTAAAAACATCATTAGAAATAACAACTGCTGGCCTATATCCTTTTTGTTCATGTCCTTTTGTAGGAGTAAAATCAAGAAATACTATATCGCCTTGCTTAGGAATATATTTCTTTACCATATTTCTTTACCCTTGGCTTCATCCCAACTAAATTCTTTAGCTAAATTTTCACCATTATACTTTTCAAACCTTTCTGCGAGTGATATATTTACTTTTTTAGGTTTAGTAATAATAATTTTATCATTTTCATATGTTATATCTAATATGTCATTTGTCTTTAAATTTAATAATTTCAAAAAACTATTTGGTATTCGTATTCCATCAGAGTTACCCCATTTTTGAAGTTTAGCTTCCATACAATCATCTCCAATCTACATGTAGTATATACTTTGTTTAAACATTTGTCAATGTTTTTTTAAGATACTTTATAATATTTTACCATTTAAACTTATAAAATATACATAATGTAGCTTTACTTAGATATTAATTTTTCAAATGAATTAGCATTTAATATTGTATTCGAAATAAACTCTCCATTATAAAAATTAACCAAATTATTAAATACACATGGCATATTTTTTACTTTTTCTAAAGTATCCACTTTAAAAAGAAATTTTTTTCTGAAATAAATGATTTCTTACTTTTAGAAGTAATAGTACATATTCCATTCATCCCTTTTTCTTGCATCATCCATAGCAAATTTATCATTTCTTAAAATTTGTTATAGTTACATTACTTTACTAGCTTATAAATATTCTCACAATTTTTACAAGTGATTTCCATTTCATAACTAGCTAGCTTTTTATCTAATAAAGTAATTAAAGGTTCATTATCCTTTGAACAACAAAATCTATTTTTTATAATAATTAATTCCTCATTACTATTTTTTCCAAGTTTACTATCTTCAAAATATAATAATGCGCTTCCTTTACTACCACAATTACAAACATAATTAAGTTGTAATTTATCATAAGTTGAATAACACAAATAACCGATATTTTCCCCACATTTATCACAATACATCCAACCACCATAATTTGTTGCTAATCGTGTATTAACTAATTCTTTCTCTTTTAATATTCTTGCCATAAAATTATCTCCTACTAATATTTCTTAACAAACTCTGAAATTAAAGCCTTACAAGTATTCATTTGAATACAAGCATAAAAATCTTTAGTTACATCTTTTCCTTGTCCAACTTTAGTTGCATTATGTGCATCTTCTAAAGTTTCCCAAAGTACAAAATCTATCCATATATCTTTCTGTAAAAAATGTTCCCAAGAAATAAAACCTTTTGCTTTTGAAATTATTTCATCATGTAAATTTTGTGTTAATTCCATAAATTGTTCTTTACTAATATTATTCTTAAGCTTATAAGAAAATATCCATGCTGCTTTTGCCATATTTTTCCCACCTCCAATTCTTTATTTTATAACAAAGTTAACATCTTAACTTTGCTCAGTACAATGACACTCAGGATTTTCACAAGTACAATTAGGGTTATAACCACTAGCACAATCCATAGTACAAGTACACTTCCATCTTTTTAAAGTTGGAAATAAATTTTTACAACGTTCTTTCATTTCTTCATTTGTCATACCTGCTTGCTCTCCATATTTAGAACTCATCTCGATATATTCTTCCATTGTAACTTTATCGATAAACTCACCATCTTGAAAACAATATTTACAATAATCTTCATTTTTACTATTATTTTTATTAGTCCCAAACATTTCATTAGTTGTGATTACATTTCCACAACTTTGACATATTTTATTTTCCATATTTACCTCTTTTACTTTCTACCATTATTTAATATTTCTTGTTGTCTCCATTTTTCTATAACTCTAGCAATTTTATCCTCTGTTAATAAATACTTAGTATAACCTACGTTACATAAAAACTCATAGCTAGCCTTAACATCATTTGGAATATCACATTCTTGTTGTATTCCATATTTAGGAGCTAAAAGACATATATTAATTTCTGCTACAATCTCGTTGATTACATCTTCCATATTCATTAAACCATTACTTGTTACATATTCTAAAAATTCTTCAAAACTAACACTAAAAGGTGCAACCGAAAAATTATCTTTTAGTTCTACCCAAGCTATATCTT
The DNA here is from genome assembly GCA_948999435.1 of uncultured Bacilli bacterium. GTDB lineage: Bacteria > Bacillota_I > Bacilli_A > RF39 > UBA660 > Caccenecus. The sequence continues at coordinate 7,034 of CARJCM010000048.1, read as the reverse complement.
CTGCTCTTCTTTCTTGATAAGGTTTTCCTACAATCAAATAACTTTCTGGATGTAAATTATTTTCTTCTAAAACTTTTAAACTATATCTAAAATTTTCATAAGTATTAGTCGCAGCTTCTTCTATCAATATTTTATCTTCAGGTACTCCTTCTTGAAGAGCTTTCTCTTTAAAAATCTCAGCCTCAGTTTTAGTTATAACTCCTTCTGTACCTTTACCACAATTTCCTGTAAAGATTATATATTTACCATAACCACTTTTATATAATTCGGCACATTTTCTAGGCACACTTTCAAGGATACTTCCTAAACCAATAATACATTCTGCTTTCTCTGGTTTATTTTTTAAACAAAGAAAATCCCATAATATTAAAACATTTCTTTTTACTTCTATATCCATAGTAACACCTCATAAAAATTATAACATAACACACATATTTTTCCTAGAACTTCAACAAAAAAAGTAAGAACTAAACTTACTTAATTTTTTATTAGAATTCAACATTATTTAAATACTTTTAATCACTTATTAATTTTTCAAATGAATTAGCATTTAATATTGTATTCGAAATAAACTCTCCATTATAAAAATTAGCCCAATTATTAAATACACATGGCATATTTTTTGCCTTTTCTAAAGTATCAACTTTAATAAAATTTATTTTAATATTATTCTCTTTCGCATAATTAGTAAGTTCCTGAATTTCATATTGAGCATAAGGGCATTCATTACTATAATATATTGTAAAATCATTAGTATCAATTTTCATTTCTCTTGCTTTATCACTAAACTTAGGAACATCATTATCATTAAAAGATAATACCAGTAATTCATAATCACCTATTTCATCAACCACTTTAAACCCATAATGTAAAAAGAAATTTTTTTCTGAAATAAAAGGCTTCTTTTTTTTAGAAGTAATGGTACATATTCCATTCATGTCTTTTTTTCTTGCATCATTTATAGCATAAGTAAGTAATTCTTTACCAACTCCTTGTCCTTTAAAAGAACCCGCTACCCATAAACAATAAATATATAAATAGTTTTTTCCTATGACAGAAACCCAAGCTGTTTCAAGTGGTTCATATTCAATAAAAGTCTTTCCTCGTGCATTAAGTTTTCGAAAAACATGTCCATATTTCAATTTACTTTTTATCCATTCTTTTTTAGCATCAACACCACTTTGATGTTTTTTATCGCCAATCGCACAACAAATATGTTCTTTATCAATATTATCTAGTGTTAAATTTATATAATCATTCATATTTTACCTCATCTTTTTTATTGGATGTCTTATAACAGTTTTTAAGTTATTAATAGCACATCTTCTTGGATCACTAAGATATATTTCATGATGAAATCTATTTGTAGTTATATCTAGTTCATATCCATTTTCTTTCATAAATTCATGCATTAATTTAATAGTGTCTGGTTCATTATCATAAGAGCCCATATGCATACATTGTACACATACCCCTTCATCATAAGTTAAAAATTCTACTTTACTAAAGTCCAGATTCTTTTTATTTGTTGCTTCATTTTTAGCCCAAAGAAAATCATTTTCAGTTATAAAATCAGGTAATCTAATTACCGAAATAAATTCCATATCTTCTTTTCTATTATAATCTAATATAGTATTATTATCTTGCCACCAAAAACCTTCTAAAGGTGGAACTACATAAGGAAAATAGCCATCTATTTTATAAGTACCTTTATAACTCATTTTTAAAGTAAATGCGATATTATATAAAAGACCAATTGACTTTTTATATTCACTATCCTCTTCATTAGGATTACCTTTTCCTCTAACTGCAATATAATTCATTTTAGGAATAGTAATAATACTAGGTTTATTCTTTGGCATATAAAATTCTTTATACTCTTTTTTATAATCAAAAGTCATAATATCTCCTCCTTGATATTTATTATATCAAACTTAATATGACACCAGTATGTCATATTATAAATAATTATCTAAACTTTCTTTCAAATCCTTAATAATCTCTTCTTTAATATATAAAGGTTCTATTACTTTTACTTTACTACCAAATGATAATATATAACCATATATCCAATCATTAAATGGTAATTCTGTTGTTATTTTAAAGTCTCCATTATTTAATAACTCAATATCATCTTCATTAAACTCATCATATACTCTATATGCTAAAGACTTATCAATTTCTAATACTAGTCTAATTAATTTAGGTGGTTTATCATCCTTTTTTTCTTCAAAGTTTATTCTTCTTTCAAAAGTATCATATAAAACTTTTAAATTTTTTATTCTCATTAATTTAAAAAAACGATAATCATTTTTATCTAAATCAAAAGCACATAAATACCAAGCATTATATCTAAAATATAATTTTAAAGGTTCAACTCTTCTGAGAGTATTAGTACCATAAGAGCTAAAATAAGAAAATTCTAAAACATTTTTATTTATAATAGCCTTTTTAATTAATTCAAAAATTTCTTTATGACTACTAGAATTATCCCAAATAGAAAAATCCACTTCAAACCAATTCTCATCATCTTTAGAAAATAAAGCACTTAATTTATCATATACTTTGTTATTATCAATATTAAGTTTATTAATCCCTTCTAAAGAAAATAATATTTCTCTTTGTTCTTCGCGAGTTAACAGAGCTTTATCAAATTTATAGTTATCTAAAAGTTTTACTCCCCCATTTTTGCCTTTACTCATATAAATTGGAATATTAAATTCACTCAAAGTTTCTATATCACGATATATAGTTCTAACTGAAACTTCAAAATAATCTGCTAATTCTTTAGAAGTCATACTATTTTTTGCTAATAATAAATAAATTATCCCAAATAAACGATTATTTTTCATATTTACTCCTTCAATCTTTTTTATCAATTAAAATTTGCAATTACGCTCATTTTATTAACAAAATTAAAAAGCTAACAAAATGCTAACTTTCTAACTATTTACATTTAAAACCTTGAACTTCTAATACTTCTTTAAGTTCATTAACCTTAGTATCTTCTGTAATACCCATACTTTCAAAATAACTTCCACTCATCCCAGAAGACAGTCTAATACCATCATCAATTTTAGACACTTCCGACTTACCTTGAGCTTCTATATTTTGAATTAAAAGGTCTCTTTGTTGCATTAATTCATCATTTAATTTCACATCAATACTAATATACATATCTTTTATTTTATTATCTTTAATACTTATTTCCAAAGTCGATTTTGATGGTGATTCATATAAATCTCCTTCAGTCGTACAAACTAGTTTTTCTACTCCTTTATTACTAATAACAAAAGAAATAGCTATTACTAAAATAATAATCATTATAAAATGTCTTGCTTTCATATATCTCTCCTATTTAAGTTCTTGCATAATTGTCGCTTCAGTTGTAGCCCCTACAAAAGTTTTTACAACTTCACCATCTTTTAAAATCATAATTGTTGGTGTGGCTTCTATCTTATATTCTTCAGCTGTCTTTTTAGCATCATCATCGCTAGTATTTAAAGTTACAACTTTTATATCTTGGTTATTTTTAGCTATGCTAATCAAAGTAGGTACCATTGTAAGACAAGGTGGACACATATTTGAAGAAAATTCTAAAACAACTGGTTTATCAGATTTTAAAACTTCTGCTTCAAAATTTTCATCATTAACTTTTATAATTCCCACTTTACTAAACTCTTCTGCACTTTTTTTATCATTACCACTAAAATAATAGAAAAAAGTTATACCACCTAAAATAGCAATAAAAATAACTATTTCTACAATAACACTAATTTTTTTCTTATCCATAAATATCTCTCCTATCTAATAATTCCAAGTATTCCACTGATAATATTCCATAAACCACTAAGAAGCAAAATACTACCTGCAATTTTATTTATAATATTATAATGCTTTTTAATAAAATCAAAAGTCTTCTTTAACTTTTCTAGTAATAACGTTGTAACAATAAAAGGTATTGCCAGTCCTAAAGAATAAAGTAATAACAATATTGCACCTTTTAAGACACTCCCAGTTGTACTAGCAAGTATAAGTGCTGATGATAAAAATGCTCCTACACAAGGTGTCCACGATAGAGAAAATATAATTCCAAAAAATATAGAACTAATAAGATTTAAATCTTTTTTATCTTTTTTTATTTCTTTAGACTTATTTAATAATTTTATAAAAATAATTCCCATATAATTGAGTCCTATAATAATTAAGAATAAACCTAAAACAATATTTATATAATTTGCATATTGATGTACAATTTTACCAAATGTTCCAGCGAAAACTCCTAACAATATAAATACTAAACTAAATCCTGTAACAAACCCTATTGAATTAGTTATAGCTCTTTTACCATTTTCATTTGATGCTCCAAAATAAGATATATATAGTGGAATAACAGGCAAAATACATGGTGATATAAAAGAAGCTAAACCTTCTACAAAAGTAATCAAATACTCCATTATTTCTTCTCCTTTTTTATTTTCTAAATTCATTATACTATTTTTCTTTTACATTTAACAAGTATATTTAATAAATTTTATCAGATTTTATATTACCCGTTTATTATTATCTTCTAAGCCAAGTATTACCATAAGCTCATTTATAGTTATATTAGTTCCTTCAATAAGGCAATCACCATCTAAGTTTTCACTATTTTTTACTAAGTTAATAAACTCCCTCACCATTTCAAATGGTACAGAATTATTATAAATCACCATTCGTTGATACATTTTTTGTAATAATAATTGTTCAAATTCTATAGAATTCGTATCAATTTTACTTTTTATTAATAACAAATTAAGTAAAAATAATATTTTATGCATTCGTTCTGTAATATTTAATTCTCCAAAAAGATAAGGATAAAATCTTACATAACATAAAATCAGCACTCGTATAACTTCATTAATAGAAGTCGAATAAGCTTTTTCTTTTTCATAAAAATCACATAATAAAATACTTTTAACTACCATCGCACTAAAACCACCAAATTCATTCTGGTATTCATGATTATTTTTTCTAGTTATTGATGTAGAATCAAAATTATAAGAATAGCTAGTATTTTTTAAAGAAATCACTCGTGGATTATAATAACGTAATAATTCCTCAAAATAAGCATCTTCTTCCCATCTAAGAAATTCATTAAAACGAATATTATTATTAACTATAAATTCTCTTCTAATAAATATCCCAAAAATATAAGCATTATTAAATACAAAGCTCAATCTCTTACTTTTAATACCATCATCAAACATTCTAGTTGAAATAATATCACAAAAAGTAGTTTTCTTTTTAGCAAAAATCTGCAATACTAAACCATTATACAAAGAATCACCAGAATCTAAAAAATACACAAATTCTCCACAAGAATTATCTAAACCAACTTGTCTAGCATTTCCAGGTCCTTTATTTTTCGAAAGCTTTAAATATTTAATATTTAATTTTGCATATAGTTTTAATACTTCATCCCAATCAATTAAACTAGTAGTTGAATTATCATCAATAACTATAATTTCTAACTTTGAAAAATCATAATTTTTTTGCTTAATTATAGAATCCAAAGAACACTTTATTTTCTCCAATGAATCATTATAAGTTGGTATGATTATTGTTAATTCTTTTGACATAAAAAACTCCCTCCTATTTTATTTTTTTATTAACAAATTATAAGCTTCATTTACTAATTCAAAAATCTCTTTATCCGAAACTTCATCATTTAAAATTATACTTACCCAATGTTTTTTATTCATATGATATCCTTCATAATAATTATTTCTTTTTAAAAGTTCTTCAATATTATTAGGATTAGCTTTAACATTTATTACTTCTACTTCACAATATTACTATTTTTATCTATTTCTATAATAACTTTAAATTTATCATTTAATATAGTTTTCACTAATATATAAATATCATTATCTTTTTTAAAGCCATATTTTTCTAATTTTTGAAAATTAATATTTGCTTTTTTAAACACTTTTATTTCAATTTCATTATTCATATTAATATTTAATCTCTATATCCTAATTATAGCACACTAAAAAAAGAAAAGATACCATTATATCTTCTTTAAACAACCATAATAAAAAATGTTATTCTATAACTTTCTTAGCATGTACAACTTTTCTTTTTGTTGTACCCTCTACTCCTGAACAAGTAGACAAAGTAATAATCTTATCATCACTATTTAAATTTATATTAAAATTTTTAATACTTCTTCTTTTTATATTATTTAAAAAATTCAAGAATTCTTTATCACTTTTAAAACTAGTAGTTATATAATACTCTTCTTTTTCTATAATATAATAACTAAATATTTGATATTTTAAAACATTATCATTTAAATCTCTTAATTCAATTATATTATTTTCCTTATTATCAAAGAAGTCTTTTGTAAATAAATCTTTTAAAGAACCAAACATTGAATTATCAAGCATACTATGACCATATAAAACCACATTTTTATCATCAAAAGAATTATTGCGATAATCCATAAATATTGAACCAGCTTGATTATACTTTTTATAAAAGTTTTTATCTAAATAATAATCATTATCTTTAGCTTGAACTATGGGATAATTTATTTTATCACTATTATATTTTATCCAACCTTTAGTATCCTTATTTTTTTCTAATAATTTAGCAAAATCTATAACTAACTTAGTTTCACCATTATTATCATTTGATGGTATTTCTTTAATTACATCCTCGATTAATTTATTATTATACTCTTTATTTTTATGAGTATCAAAGAAAAAAGAGCCAACTTTAAAACTTGCAACTAAAAAAAGAACTAATAATATAATTATTAAAAATATCCGAACTTTATTTTTTTTCATATTTTTAAAATAAAGAAATAGCCTACGCTATTTCATTTTTACTACTTCTAACTAAAGCTACTATTCCAATTAATGATACTAAAGATATTCCACTATATAAATATACATTCATTGAAGCTGTGTTTGCATTATTTGGTGCAGTATTTGTAAATATCAGCTCATGCCCTACGTCTACACCCAGGCGCAGGAGAGTGCCGCCAA
>CARJCM010000047.1 GCA_948999435.1 uncultured Bacilli bacterium | reverse complement strand
TTGTATATCGATTATAAAAAACAAAATTGGAAATGCTTTATCTCAGGAGGGATTGAAGAAAATGAAACTCCCCTTGAAGCAGCAGTTAGAGAATTAAAAGAAGAAAGTGGCTTTTATAATATTAAGTTAATTGAAGAAATGCCTTTTAAAATGGCTAATGTTTTCTATGCTGCTCATAAGGGAGTAAATAGATATTCTCTTGTAACTTCTTTTTATATTGAACTTGAAAATGATGAATATTGTGAGATTAGTCAAAGTGAAAAAGATGAACACGATATTAAATGGGAAAGTAAAGATAAATTATATGAAATCTTAAAAAATGGCTTTACTGATCAAATATGGCTTTTAAAACAACACCTCGGAGAGATTAAAGCATATACTGGTAGGGGAAAGATGATTAATTCAGAATTCTTAAATGATTTAGAAGATTATGATGAAATAAATGAAAAGGTTTATAAATACTTTGAGAATTAATTTTTTCTTTACAAAATGTTATTTTTAGGTTATAATCATATCACAAAAGGAGAGATTATTATGTTTAGTATTAATTGTATGCATCATCATAGTAGTCTGCACTTGTTAAAACGATAAATTTAAAAATCGTGGTACAAGTGCTATTTGTCGTGCTTGTACCTGTAATAAATAAACTTAAAGCTATACAGGTAATACTGAATAGCTTTTTTAATTAGAAAAGAGGATATATATGAGAAATATTAAAACAATACCAACTATGGTGGTGGGCAGTTTACCAGAAATAGTTACTACTACTTCACCTAGAAGAGTTAATGAAAATAATTTAGATAATGAATTTGTGAAGCAATATATAAAAACTTTAGGGGAATTATTAAAAGTTAAAAAAGATAATTTTAAAGATATTAAAATGGTTTATATTGGTGGTTATACTAATCAAGATGGAGATATAGTAACTAATGAAAATATTAATTCTGCTAAGCTTTATTTTAGTGCTTTAAAATATTATTTTAAACAATTAGGTTATGGTGAACTTCAAAAAAGTAATTTTGTTATTTTAGATAGTAAATTTGTTAGTGAAAATCCTTTAGATGCTAAAGATATTTTGGAGAATAGTGATTTTATATTTTTAGGAGTTGGGCAAGATAGAATTTTTGGAGAGTTATTAGAGTTAATGATTAATAATGGAATTAATTTAAAAGATATAATTCTTAGAAATAATATTTTAGTAACTAGTATTTGTTCTGGTTCTGTAGTTTCAGCTGCTAAAATTTATGGAGGACAATATGATTCAATTTATTATAATCTACCAGATTTTGTTTATCCTGATAATTATGATGGCTTAGGTATTAATCCAGTTACGATGGAACCAAATTTTGGAGCTTCAAATAAAGATGAATCTAAAACTTTAGAATTTAAAGAAACTTGTTTATTACCTGATAGTAATAAAATAGCTTTTTATTTATGTAGTCCTAATAGTATGTTTGTAACTAATGAGAATAAGGTTTATGCTTATGGTGAGATTTCTTTATTAATTGATGGAGAAGAATATAAGATAACTGGAGTTTTAGAAAAAGCAGATATAACAGAACTAAATACTTATATTAATATTTATAATATAAATAGAAGTGGAACTATTAAATTAATTATTTTAGATATTTTAAAAAGAATTAAAAAAGTTGATATAGAAATTACTACTGATGTTATTGATGATTTTAGTAAAGATGAACAAAAACTTAGAATTAGTGATAATATTAAAAAAAGTAATTTAAAACTTTTATTAACTACACAGTTGCTTAATTTATTTAATGGGGATGTAACTTATTCTAAACTTGACAAAGATAAAATGAATGAAGATTTTATTAATTCTCTTAATTTAAGTAGCGATATAGAAGAAGAATTATATTTGAAATTTTATTTAGTTTTTATTATTAAAAGTAGTAGTTCAATGTATGAAGATAATATTTCTAAATTCTTAAGTATAGTTTTAGAATGCATGTTCGAACTTGTTAATAGTAATCCGAAAATAGTTTATTATTTCATTTGTTGTTTTTCAAGTTTTTATTCTAATAAAGATATGAAAAAACTTCTTGCCCTTACTAAGATAGAAGAAACAAGAAGAATTCAAGAGTTAAGTACTAATAACTTATATAGAAAATTAGTTATTTAATTTATTATTTAATTTATTGGATAAAGGAATAAATACGCCTCCAATAGTATTTCCTAAAATCATAATAAATAAATATAAGAATGTGTTAGAACTCCAAAGATTAGCTATACTAAAATAATACATATTGGCTATACTATGTTCAAAACTACATAATATAAATACGATTACACATAAGAAAATGCTTAGATATTTACCACTATCTTTATTTTCTTTATAACCATTAACTGCTAAATACATTAATATTCCACAAAATATAGATAATATAAAAATACTTAGTAATGTATCATTTAGTTTGATATTACAAATATTTTCTGCTTTGATATTTATGCTTGTGTATATTCTGGTATATCTTAGAATATATGCAGAAGTAAAGGTTCCTATAAAATTACCTATTAATGTAATTATGACTTCTAATGTGTATTTTAAATTGTTTTCAAATATATAACCAATTTTACCTGTGAATAAGTTTAATCCTCTAGTACATATCATAAATAAACCAATAGCAAAAAATATAGAGCCAATTATTTTATTATCTAATGATAAATATATTGTTCCTCCAATTGCTATCATTATTCCTGCTAAAATACTTTTAATTAAATATATAATTATATCTTTTATATTTCTTTTCATATAATTTACCTTTAGTAGATTATAACATAGTTATTTTTTAATAACTAGTTTTTGTTTTATTTTTAAAATATTTGGTGTATAATATGTTTAATTTATGAGGTGGTTTTGATGGAAGATAAAAAAACTTTTGAATTAATTTGTGAAGAATTTACATTTTTAATTCGAAAAAAAGATGTAAAGTTTTTTAATGGCTATGGGGTAGTAAAAGTAGAAATTGATCGAGAAAATAAATTAATTGGAGTAGTTGATAAAGATTATAAAATAGTGCTTCCTTTAACTCCGGAAAGAGTTGTTGGTAAGTTATTTATAGCGCCGAATGGTAATTTTATTTTTACAGGTAATACTAGTGATTATGGTCCTAGAGTCTTTCATGTAAGTGAGACTGGTTATGAAGTAGATTTAGGAGCTTTTGATTTTTTACAGCTTGATGATGAGGTAATACAACTTTATTATCGTGATTATTCAACTTTATATGATACACAATCTGGAGAATTTTTAACACCGTTTTATCATTATATAGGACCTTTTGTTTATAGTGAGAAATATGGTTATAATGTAGCTAGAGCATCTTTTTATGTTGAAGATGAAAATAAAAAAATTATTAATGAAGTTAGTACCATTATTAATGCTAGAGGAATAGTATTAGAAAATTATTTTGATTTAGCTTTAGGCAAAGAATTAGAATGTAAAGATGCAACAGAGGTTTTAAGTTTAGTTAGAAAATTTTCTAATAAAAGTGATTGTTAATAGTAATATTATTAACTTTTTCTTGATTTTTAGGAATTTATATCATATAATGATTATGTAAGTTTTTTCTCGGTTTTAATTTACTCCTTAAATTATTACTTAGATTAAACCGATTATAGATAAAAGGAGGCAATATTATGGCAGTTTCAAAAGAAACAAAGGCTAAGCTAGTTAAAGAGTTTGGTAAGAATGATAAAGATTGTGGTTCTACTGAAGTACAAATTGCAATTCTTACACATGAAATTAATGATTTAACTGAACATTTAAAAGTACATAAACATGACTATCATTCAAATCGTGGACTTTTAATGAAAGTTGGTAAAAGAAGAAAATTACTTGCTTACTTAAAAGAAAATGATGTTGTTAGTTATCGTAATGTAATTAGCAAATTAAACTTAAGAAAATAAGGGCACTAACATTTTTAGTGTCTTTTTTTATAAAAAAATTATGGAGGATTTATGAAGAAAGTATTTAAACTAGATTTCTTAGGAAGAGATTTAATAGTTGAAACAGGGGAAATGGCAAAACAAACTGATGGTGCTGTTTTAGTTCGCTATGGTGATACAGTAGTTTTATCTGTTTGCGTAATGGGTAAAGAAGTTTTGGGACAAGATTTTTTTCCATTACAAGTTTTGTATCAAGAAAAATTATATTCAGTAGGTAAAATTCCAGGAGGATTTATAAAAAGAGAAGGACGTCCTAGTGATGAAGCTACTTTAGCTGCTCGTTTAATTGATAGACCAATACGTCCAATGTTTGACGAAGCGCTACGTCAAGAAATACAAGTTGTTAACACTGTCTTGTCAGTTGATCCAGATAACTCACCGGTAATGGCTGCTTTATTTGGAACAAGTTTATGTCTTGGAATTTCAAAAATTCCTTTTGATGGACCAGTTGCAGGAGTTGTGGTTGGGAAAATTGGTAAGGAATTAATTATTAATCCAACAGCAGAACAAATTGATGTTAGTGAATTATCTTTAACTGTTGCAGGAACTAAAGATGCTATTTGTATGGTTGAAGCTGGAGCTAGTGAGCTATCAGAAAAAGATATGCTAGAAGCTTTAATGTTTGGCCATGAAAACTTGAAGAAATTATGTGATTTCCAAGAACAAATTATTAAAGAAATTGGTGAAGAAAAGATAGAACTTGCTAAAGAAGTAATTGACGAAGAAATAGAAAAAGATGTTAATGGATTTGGTAAATCTATGATGCTAGAAGCTTTAAAGGTTGATGGTAAACTTGCAAAAGCAGCAGCGGTAGAAGAAGTTAAACAAAGAATTGTTGAAAACTTTGCAGAAGTTTATGCCGATAGTGAAGATGTTGAAGCAAAACTTAAACAAGTAGAAAAACTTGCTAATCAATTAGAAGCTAATTTAGTACGTGCACTTATAACTGATAAGAAAATTAGACCTGATGGTAGAAAAATTGATGAAATTAGACCTCTTTCTTGTGATATAGATTTACTTCCTCGTACGCATGGTTCGGCTTTGTTTACAAGAGGAGAAACACAATCACTTGCAACTACAACTTTAGGCGCTATTGGAGAACATCAAATACTTGATGGCTTAGGGCTAGAAGATACTAAGAGATTTATGTTACATTATAATTTCCCATCCTTCTCAGTAGGTGAAACTGGTAGATATGGTGCGCCAGGAAGAAGAGAAATTGGACATGGAGCTTTAGGCGAAAGAGCTCTTGCTCAAGTAATACCTAGTGAAGAAGAGTTCCCATATACTATTCGTGTTGTTAGTGAAATCTTAGAATCTAACGGTAGTTCTAGTCAAGCGACTATTTGTGCAGGGTGCTTAAGTCTTATGGCAGCAGGTGTACCAATAAAAAGCCCAGTTGCAGGTATTGCAATGGGACTTATTGAATCAGAAGATAAAAAGAAACATACTATTTTAACTGATATTCAAGGTTTAGAAGATCATATGGGAGATATGGATTTTAAAGTAGCTGGTACGAGAAAAGGTATTTGTGCTCTACAAATGGATATTAAAATTAAAGGAGTTACTGAGAAAATATTAAAGGAAGCTTTAGCTCAAGCGAAAAAAGCACGTATGGAAATACTTGATACTATGGAAGCTTGTATTTCGGAACCTCGTAAATCTTTAAGTAAATATGCTCCTAAAATTGATACTTTCAAAATCAATCCTGATAAGATTAAAGATGTTATTGGCCGTGGAGGAGAAATGATTACAAAAATTATTTTAGAGGCTAGTAATGTTAATACTGTTAATGATAAAGATGCAGTTAAAGTTGATATTGAAGATGATGGAAGAGTAATTATTTATCATACTGATGCTAGTATTATTGCTAAAACTCGTAAAATGATTGAAGAAGTAGTTAGAGAAGTTGAAGTAAATGCAATATATACTGGTAAAGTTGTTAAAGTAGAAGATTTTGGCTGCTTTGTAGAGTTGTGGCCTGGATGTGAAGGGTTAGTACATGTTTCAGAACTTGATTATAAACGTGTAGAAAAACCAAAGGATATCGTAAGTGTTGGTGATAAGATTATGGTTAAAGCAATAGGTTATGATAATCGTGGTAGACTTAATTTATCTCGTAAACAAGCTTTACCTAAACCTGAAATAAAAGATGACAAAAAGGATAAAAAGGGTAGTAGAAAAGAGAGTAAATAATGGAAGTTAAAATTTGTACTAATGAAGTATTGCTTAATCTACTTTTTAGACTAATGCAAACACAAAATAGAAATTGTGTAACAGCTAGTGAAGTTGAACGTTTTCAAAAGTATATTGGTGAGGAAGCTAAGAAACAAAATGTAGAGGTTAGTTTTTTCTATGATATGACAGAAAGACTTGATTTAATTCGTAAATTTATTGATACAGTTGTCATTAATGGAAAAGTCGTTTATCGTTTAAATCTTAGTATTACGTTTTATGATGTTAGAAAGCTAGCTACTTTACTCGATTTTTATCAGAAGCAACATATAAATTTAACTTGTGTAAATGATGAAGAGTTTTTCGCATCTTTAAATGATTTTACAAGTGAAAGTGAAAAAGAAAGTATAGATTTTAAACATGTTGATGAAAATCGTCAGCTAAATATTATTTATCAATTATTTGCAATAGAAAAACAAAAAAGAGAATTAGAAAAAAAATTGAATATGATGCAATTAAATGGTGCTTCTGGAATTGATGAAGTAGAAGCTGAAGCTATATTAGAACAATATCCAGAAATAACAGAATCTGATTTTATAGGAAAAATGATGCGATAAAAAAATTCTAAGATTATTCTTAGAGTTTTTTGTTTTCTAATTTTAATAAATATTTTCCTTATAAATTAAAAAAAGAAGATTTATTCTTCTTCAAAGGCTTTAGGATTGGTCATAAAGCGAACATCATCTTTTATAAGTCTAATATATAAGTCTTTAGGAATCTTTTCATTACTAATTCTGCGACTTAAAAATGTATATAGTAGTCTTAAACGGATTTTATCTTCAGCTTCTAAATCAATAAACTTTAATTTTACAGGTTGTCCACATTCTAAATATAAATCTAATTCAGCATCAATTACATCAAATGTAATTGAAATGGCAATTATATTATTATAAGAAAGGGTATATATTTCTTTTCTATTTATTTTTTTTATAGTATCAAAGATTACAATTTTATTGTCTGTAAATATTGCATGATCTCTAGAAGTTTTATAGGCGACTAAAACATTTTCATCGTCTAAAACATAATGCTTAATATATCCTGGAAGATCTTTTTTATTTAATACTTTTGAAAAACTTACATTTCTTGAAATGTCTAAGATGTCTTTTTTACTACTTAACATGATAAACCACCTAATAAAATTATATCATATGTTTTTGCTCTTGTGTAAATTATTTGTTAATTTTTTGAATAGCTTTACTATAAACTTTTAAAATGTTATTAGCAAATGCTTCTTTTGTATAATTATATATGCTATTTTTGGCATTTATTTTCATTTCATTATAAAGTTTTTTATTTTCTTTTAATTCTATAATATATTTAATAAATTCATTTTGATTATTAAATAAATAACCATTATATTTATTTTTTATGACATCAATAAAACTTTTATCTTTTATACATACTGTTGGGATAGAGGAGGCTAGAGCTTCAATTATAGTTAGCCCCTGTGTTTCTGTTTTAGAAAAAGATGTTAAACAATCAAATGTGTTATAATAACTAGGCATTGAATCATAAGAAACAGGACCTGTGAAAATAATATTATTTTCAATATTCAAACTTTTGGCTAGATTCTCTAATTCTTCTTTAGCAGGACCTTTGCCAATAATTAATAGTTTAATATTTTTATCTTGTTTAATTAATTCTTTCATAGCAATTATTAATTTATCAAAACTTTTTTCTTTAGCGATACGACCAACTGCTCCAATTATAAAATCATTATCTTTTAATTGATGTTTTTTTCTTATTTGTTTTATTTCTTTTGCCATTTTAGGAGTTAATTCGAATTTTTTTGTATCTATACCAGTTGGAATAACATGAATATTTTTAGTAATATGATATTTGTTTACAAATAAATCTTTTATTTTATCAGTAGGTACTATTAAAGCATCACATTTCTTTTCTGTATAATACTTAGTTATTTTTAAAGCTATTTTTTGACTTAATTTTTCAAAATGGCCATGCGTTATGTAATATAAATAATCTTCATATAATGTATGATAGGTATGGACAACAGGAATATGTAATTTTTTAGATACTATTCTAGAAAAAGCACCAATACCAAATTCTGTTTGAGAATGAATTATATCTAAATTCCATTTTTTAATTATTTTCATAGCTTTTCTAGAATATATATTTGTAAGACGACTATCATATATTCCAGTCTTAATTCCAGGTATGTATACTATTTTATTTTTTTTATCATATTCAAATTTGAATCTTTTTAGATTAGCTGTTACTATATATACTTCATGATGCATATCTTCTAATACTTCTTTTAACATTTTAATACTGGTTGTAACACCTGATATATATGGTTCATAAGCATCAGTAAAAATTCCTATTCTCATTTTTAGTACTCCTTTATATTACTATTATATAACAAATTTACAAATATTTAAAAGTGTTTTATAATAAAATATATTAAAGAAGTGATTTTATGATAGGCGTTTTTGATTCAGGGATAGGTGGGGTAACAGTTTTAAAAGAAATAATAAAATTATTACCTAATTATCATTATCTTTATTATAGTGATTCTTTTAATAATCCTTATGGAGATAAAAAAGAAGAGGAATTATTAATAATTACTAAAAATATAGTTCAATTATTAATAGATAAAGGATGTAAAATTATAGTTATAGCGTGTAATACCGCGAGTGCGATATGTAAAGATTATTTAAGAGGAAACTTTGATGTTTCAATAATTGCTATAGAACCCGCGATAAAACAAGTTTTTGATAATAGTCCTAAAGGTAAAACTTTAGTTATGGCTACTAAAGGAACTATAGAATCAGAAAAGTTTTTAAAATTATATAATAGTTTTTCTAATGATGAAATGATTATTGAAGCTTTTCCTGGTTTGGCAGATTTAATTGAACAAGATAGAAAAGAAGATTTAAAAATTTATTTACAAAAAAAGTTACATTATAATAATATTAAAAATGTGGTTCTTGGGTGTACGCATTATCCATTAATAAAGAATGAAATAAAAGAGATACTCGGAGATGTTAATTTTTTTGAGGGAAGTTTTGGGGTAGCTAAAAAAGTTAAAGATGTCGCTAATGGGCTAAATTTAAAAGAAAGTACTTTTAAATTAGATTTTATAGATTCTTCTAATAGTAAATCAAAAGAACAAAGATTTTTTGATATAGTAGAGTAGGTGTTAATATGGATATATTTAAAATGATGCAGAATGTTAGAGGTATAAATATTCAGGAAGAGATAGAGAACTCAATAAAAATAACTAAAGAAAAATTAAAAGATTTAACAATAAATAGAATGTGTCATGTTTATAATAGTTATTTATTTGAAGAAATGAAAAAAAGACATTTAAATGTGAGACTTATTAATTTGTTAGATTTAGGCTTTGATTTTAAACATTATTTTGTTTTAGTAAATGGTAATGGAGAGTTTTATTTAGCAGATTTAACATATGAACAATTTTGTAATCAAGATTTAAATAGTATGATGTCGGGGAGGGGGTATATGCGATTGAATGATTATTTACTTAATAGTTATATTAGTTTTGTATTAAGAAATAGGGTAAGTAATCTTTCTTGTGATGGCTTATTTTATATGGATATAAATGGTAAAAATAGATAGTTATATATTAATTTTTAATAGAACTTTTAAGTTCTATTTTTTCATCAATCCGACCTATTAAATAGTCTGCGGATATATTAAAGATTTTAGTATATTCAATTAAGAATTCTGTTAAAATTAAGGTTTTGCCATTTTCGTATCTCGATATAACGCCATTATCAGTATTTAATATTGCGGCAATATCATTTTGTGTGTAATTATTTAATTTTCTTATTTTTTTGATTCTACTTGAACATAGTTTGTAATCTATGTTTTTTTTCATGTTAGGATATTTTGGTTTATTTGTTAAACCTAATGCATAATCTAGTGATACATCAAATAAATTACAGAAGTCTATTAGTCTTTTTAAAGGAATTGTAGATGCTTCTGTTTCCCATGTAGAGTAAGTGCTTTTGGCTATGTTTAATAATTTTGCAGTTTCATACTGCATTTTATCATTATCAATTCTTATATATCTTAATTTCATATCTATCTTTCCATTTCACTTATCATGATTGTATCGAAAAAATTACTTATTCAAAAACTAAAATCGCTATATACTATAAAAAATCATAAAATAACATAAAAATATTGAAATACACTCAATAATATTGTATACTTCAGATACAAGATAAAAATATCATAGATATTCTAAGATAATGAGAAAAGTAAGTTTTGACAAGTTTTGTCGAACGTAATGAAATAAAAATATATAAATAGTATAATGGGAAAAA
>CARJCM010000046.1 GCA_948999435.1 uncultured Bacilli bacterium | reverse complement strand
AAAAGGAATATTTAGTACTTTACTTATACTAGCAATTACTGTTATTGAAAAAGTTTGTTTAACTTTTAAACTTTCAATATTAGCTATTAGAGATTGTGAAACGTTACATAGTTCAGCTAATTTTTCTTGACTAATTCTTCCAAATTTATCAGCATATTTTGAATTATTATGAATACGATAATATTTTACGTTACAAGAAATCATAGAAAAAATATTATCTAATTCTTCATTCGTTATCATATCTTATCCTCCATTACTATATGTATATAATTATTCTATACATAAAAGTTAAAAACCATTGATTATATTTATATAAAAGTTCTAAATATAATGGTAATTAATGAAGAAATATGATATACTAGTCATATAATAGAGAGGAGAAAAAGTTATATGTTGTTGATAAAGTGCAAAGAATGTGGAAAAGAAATAAGTGATACAGCCAAAGTTTGTCCAAACTGTGGATACGAAAATATTGAAAGCATAAACAGTTCAAAAACATCTTTAGGCTTAATAGGCATGATTATAGGCTTTATATCATTTTTTCTTGATTTTTTTGGTTTAATTTCTTTAACAGGTTTAGTTATCTCAATAGTTGGATTATCCAAATCAAATGATAAAAATGTAAAATTGGCTATCATAGGAATTATTTGTAATGCTATAGAATTAGTTGTAAAAGTAATTCAATTGTTTGGACTTTTTTTATTATAATTAAAGAAATCTAAGAAATAAAAATAGTAGAGGAGTTAGAAGTTATGGATTTAGAAAATAAAAATCTTGATAATAAAGAGTTATTGGAGAAAAGAAATTTACATACTTGTATCAAGTGTGGAAAGCAATATAATGAAGGAGAAGAATGCCAACATTGTAAAAATGTAGAAAAAGATAATCTAAAAAAAGGTGTAGCCACTATTACCGAAAATTTAAAGAATAAAATTAATTTAGGAAAAGGAAAGAATATCAAAATATTATTTCTATCAATAGTATTTGTATTGTTTTTGATAGGGATAACCATATTTTTTATTGTTAAGATACCTTTTAAGTATTGTGGAACATATATTAGTTATTCTTATTATAATGGAACTAAAACAAAGCATATTTATAAAATATCGCCATTATCAATTAAGTATATTATAGAATACAATGACAATGACGACTTTGAAATAGAAAAAGAAAAACTGAAATATTATAAAAAAGGTAGGGATATAATAGTAAAATCTTCATATTCAGAAAATTATATGATAATTGAGGATGAATGCTTATATTTAGAAACAAGTAAAGACATTTCAATTGCTAAAAAATATAAAGACTATTATTGGAATATAAACTCAGATAAAGCTGATTTGTATGAAATTGAGAATAAAGCAGAAGGTTTTGAGAACACAATAGAAACAGTAACTAATAATTGGTCAAGGAAAGTAATATATGATATTTCAGAAAAAGAATTAGGTAGCTCAAATTTTTATATTCTAAGTTCTGAAGAAGAAACCGATACAACTGATTTAAAAAGGTATGAGGTAAAATTTAAAGCAGCAGGTGGAGAGTTATCGTTATATTATGATAGAGAAACTAAAGAAATAGAACGCATATTTTTTTGGGGTTCAATAAAAAATGATTATAGTTATGCTAATGATAGTATGGATGTTGAGGATATTTATGATTGTAGAGCTATGCTTTTAGCAATTATGTATATTTTAGGAAACAAAAATGAAGAAGAACTAAGCGAAAATCTACATAATTTAAATACTTCAGAAGATTATAATTCAAGAATCTCTGCATTGATTGACTATAGAGATTTAATAGGGAATAATGTAATTGATAAAAATGATGAAAATAAAAATTCTTATTCTTTAAAAAATGATAAATATGATATTTCACTTAATAGTATGTTTACATCAAGTGTTTATTACTCATATGGCTATATGTACTTCGATATATACATTAATTAGTATGTATCAAAAAAAAGTCTATACAACATTTTAGCTATTTTTAAGCTAATTTGAAAGTAAAAATGATTTACAATACATTTACACTAGAACTATCAAAAAAAGCCCGAATAGGGCTTTTAAAATACTTAAAAATAGCTATTAAATAAATAATTAACTAAAATACCAACTTTGTAAATATTATCAAGGTTGATTTCAAATGAAAAATTTGCTAGAATTAATTAAGCGAGTAACCTTGCCAATTATAATTTTTTTATAAGGGGGAGGGGTGCCTACCAAAAAGGTGGCATAAAAAGTGGCATATAGTTAGATATTGTTTAATACCATTTAATATTATTTAATATTTATATCACAATAATATGCGGTATTTTGGTAAAATTTAATAGTATTTAATACTATATGAAAATCGTCTCTTTTGACTTTTAATCAAAGGGTCGAGAGTTCGAATCTCTCGCGAGCCACCATTTAGAAATCAAGAGTTTATGGAACTTCCATAAACTTTTTTTTGTATAAAAAAGTATTTCACTAAAAAAGAGTTGTTAACTCTCATTTTTAAATGCTATAAGCTTAACATTTTCGGTGTATTTTAGCTTTTGTGATTCAGATACAAAAAGTTTATCATTTATTATAATAATAGTATTATTATTTGCAATTTTTAAAATATTTACTTCCATATTTATCCCTTCGTTAACATAAATAATATAGCACGAATAGGGCATACTTGCCAATGTATCAGTGAGGCAAACTTGCTACAATTTATACGAGGTGTAAATATGTTAAAGAAATACAGGGAAAGACTTGGAATATCCCAAGAAGAATTAGAAAAATTAACAAATCTTGATAGAAAGACAATTTTTAGAATAGAAAATGACTTAAGTTCACCATTAATTGAAACTTTTGCAAAATTAGTTATCGCTTTAAAATTAACAGATGAAGAAATAGCAAAAGAAGTTAAAAATAATGTAAAAAAATAGATATTAACATTTAAAAAGTATTAGAAGGAAATAATCTAATACTTTTTTATTAACTCTTTAGCTTTTTAGAACTTTTTTCATAATTAATTGAAATAATGCTAGTAATATGATTAATAGTATTAAAAATATTATCTTTAATAAAATAATCGAGTCTATTATTAGGACCAAAAATCTCAACAATATCGTTAACATTGATAGAATTATCTACAATAACAACTATATATTCATCATTAATTTCTTTAATAGAATAAAATTTATCATTAATAAACACTTTAGAAATATTAGTATTAATGCCATCAACTAAACCAAGTGGAACAACAGCATACCAAACTTCTTTCTTTTTATTTATTGATTTAACTATTTTACTAACATAAGAATTAACTTCTAAAATAGGTTTTAAGCTTGAAATATTTTTATCAAATAATTTCCTTTTAGATGTATCAATACCATATATAGATTTATCTAAAAGAATTGCATTAGAGCCTTTAATTTTATTTTTATCATTCTCATTATTTAAGATAACAAGTTCTAAATTTTTTAAAGGCTCTGTAATATATTTAAAATCAAGGTAATCCTTTTCGTGAATATTTGCCATAACTCCTAAGATATTAATATGGATATCTTTTTTTATATCTTCCAAAATATCATTTAATTCATGTTTAGAACTAAAACCATTAAAATCATATTTATCAATACTAAAAATAATTTCAAATTTATCTTTAATTTTTAAACTCAAGATATAATCCATAGTGTCTTTACTTTTTATAACCATAATTACATCATTTAAAACTAAATCATAAATATTATCTTCAGTTATAGAACCACTATAAATAATTTTAATTTTATGATTATATTTTTTTATATTTAAAACATCTTGAAAGTTATTAGTATACACATATTGAAATTCATCATTTAAATATTTAATAAGTTTTATCCCATGACCAAATGCATTATTACTAACATTCAAAATATAATTTTTAAAAGAAAAGTTTTCTTTTAAGTCTAAAATATTAAATTTTAAATTATCTATATTAACATTAGCTATATTTTTCATTCATTTCCACCCTTAGAATAATTGTAACAAAAAGAATGCTTTAAGTCTAGGATATTAACAAAATAAAGAAAATAGATGTAAAATAATCAATTAAAGAGCAAAACTATTGATAAAAAACCTTAAAATTTGGTATACTAATAACGAAAGACGTGGTAGTAAATGAAAATAATAAATATAATCGGAAGAGAAATATTAGATAGTAGAGGAAATCCAACAGTTGAAGCTGAAGTAACTTTAGAAAATGGTATAACTGCGAGAGCATCTGTCCCATCAGGCGCATCAACAGGTTCTAGAGAAGCATTAGAGTTAAGAGACAATGATAATAATCGTTATTTAGGAAAAGGAGTATTAAAAGCAGTTAATAATATTAATACAATCATCAAAGATAATTTAGTAAATAAAGAATTAGAGCAAGTTACAATAGATAAAATATTATTAGATTTAGATGGCACAGAAAATAAAAGTAATTTAGGTGCTAATGCATGCTTAGCAGTATCACTCGCATGTTTCAAAGCAAGTGCAATGGTAGAAAATAAAGAATTATATGCATATTTAAGTAGTGGTAAAGTAAGTATTCCAATACCAATGATAAACATTGTTAATGGAGGAGCGCATGCTGATAACAATATTGATATTCAAGAGTTTATGATTGTACCTCTAGTTAAAACAATTAAAGAAAGAGTAAGAGTAGCAAGTGAAGTATTTCATACCTTAAAAAGTATCTTAAAAGAGCGAAAATTAAGCACTGCAGTGGGCGATGAAGGTGGATTTGCTCCCAATTTAGAGAATAACACTTTAGCATTAGATTTAATCATGGAAGCTATAAATAAAGCAGGGTATATTCCAGGAAAAGATATATGTATTGCACTAGATGTAGCAGCTAGTGAATTATATAATAAAGGAACTAAAACATATCATATTGATAAAAGAGACTTAACAAGTGATGAATTAATTAAGTATTATGTTACTTTAGTAAACAAATATCCAATCATAAGTATAGAAGATCCATTTGAAGAAGATGATTTTGAATCTCTAGCGGTTTTAACAAAAATAATTGGAGAAAAAGTTATGTTAGTAGGTGACGATTATTTTGTTACTAATAAAAAATATTTAGAAGAAGGTGCCAATAAAAAAGCAGGTAATGCTATTTTATTAAAAGCCAATCAAATAGGAACAGTAACTGAAATGATAAAAACAATATTACTAGCTAGAAAATTAAATTATAAAATGATTATAAGTCATCGAAGTGGTGAAACAGAAGACACATTTATAGCTGATTTTGCAGTAGGATTATCTTTACCGTTTATTAAAACTGGTTCTATGTCTAGAGGCGAAAGAATAGCTAAGTACAATCGATTAATCAGAATAGAAGAAAAATTAATGAATAAATAATCAAGAACGAGCATAAGCTTCTCTTATAGAAAAGGGAGGCTTATTATTATGCCCAAAATACCAGAATTAAAAGTAATAACCAGAAGTAATGTAGAAGGTAGTACAACATTAGAAGAAATAATAAAAGAAAGAAGATTATTAAAAACAAAGATAAAGTTATTGCATATAGTTTCGTTTGATAAAGATTTAAAATTATTAAATAAAGAAGGTTTGGATATAAGAGATTTAAGAATCGCAGATTTTAGATTAACACCTACTTATGGATTATATGCTCCAATATATAATAAAATAGGTGACTTAAGAGATAATAGTGATTCTAAATTAAGAAGTTATTTAATATATTTAAGCTATTTATATAATATAGATTTACTAACATTATATCAAGAAAACTATCCCTTATTTTATGAAATAATAATAAGTATTGAATTACCAGTAGATATCAAAATGAACATATTTGCTCTAAGAAAATACAATGATGGTTTTTATTTTAGTGATGCATCAAGTGAATTAAATAGTGCTGAATACCGAGAACAACAATCAAAAGATGAACAAAAAATAAGAGAACTCATAAAAAATGTAAAATAATCAAGAACCCCTTTAATAAACCTAAAAAAAATGTTAATATTATAATAGAGGGAAGTTGATTAGAATGTTTATAGGAGATACACCAATTCATATTGCTGCGAATGCTGATATAGCACCAATAGTAATAATGCCAGGAGATCCGCTTCGAGCTAAATATATCGCTGAAAATTTTTTAAGTAATGCCAAACTTGTAACAAGTATTAGAAATATGCTCGGGTATACAGGAGAATATAAAGGAAAGAAAGTAACAGTTATGGCTCATGGAATGGGAATGCCAAGTGTTAGTATATATGCTTTTGAGCTGATTCATTTTTATAATGTTAAAAAAATTATTAGAATAGGAACATGTGGAGCAGTAAGTCCTAAAGCTGATATTGGTGAGATTATCTTAACAAAAGATATTTTCTCAGAATCCAATTTTGCCTATACATATAATAACTATGTTGGCAATGTAGTAGAAGCCAGTAAAGAATTAAACAAAACAATATTAGAAACAGCTAAGGAATTAAAAATGAGTATTCATTATGGTATGACTACAACAATGGATGTATTTGGTCCTTACATTGATTATGAGCGAGTATTAAATCGTATTCCTAAGAGTTATGAAATTCTTGGTGAAGAAATGGAAGGGTTTGGTTTAGTTCATGTAGCCAATAATATGGAATGTGAAGCCACAACTTTGATGACAGTAGTAGATTCCAAATATTCAAAAGTGGTATTATCACCAGAAGATAGACAAACAAAACTTAATGATATGATTAATTTAGCTTTAGAATCAATCATAAAATAATTTGACATTAAGTTATAAATATAATATAATTTAACTACGAAGTGGTCCCACCGTTAATCGGAGGGGCTGCTTTTTTAAAATAAATAAAGTATTATTATGTTTTTTTACGATAATAGTATTTAACCAATCAAGTTTTTTTAATTGAAATAATTTTTCTACTCTAACATAAATTTCGGCAATACTAAGTTTAGAATTAGAAAAGTCAAAAATAAAATTAGGGGCTTGCTTTCTTTGATATTCAATTGCATGATATAAAATATTTTTTCCACTTCCAAATATTTCTTTTAAATCCCAATATTCGCCATTCCATAAATAATCAGCAGTCTTAATTCCATCGGGTTTATTTATTCTAGGAAGCATAAATATTTCACCACCAAAAGTATTCTCTAACCATATAGCTATTTCAAGTTCCTTATTTTTATAATCTAAAACTACATTCTTACCATCAACATAATATTTAATATCATTATGATTAAAATAAGATAAATCTTTAACTACATGACTATTAGGAGTAGCATTTTCTAACCATTCTTTAGTAATATCAATATAATTTTTAACATCAAGTTTATTCATAGAAGCCTCGTTTCTATAAGATTCTATTATAAAAATTATACTTTATTAGTACAGAAAAGCGCTCGACAAATTCCGACATATTTTAACTTTTAAATATAAAATATTGTCTTTAATATTACAAATATGATATACTTATAAAGAATAGAGGTGTGAAAATATGGAAGTTATATTTAAGAGTATGGAAGAAAGGGATATAGAAGCAACACTAGCATTATGCAATAAATGTTTTGATGAATTTAATGATTATGAATATGCTAAGAAAGTATATATAGAAACAATGAATGATTCTAACAACATTTATATTAATGGTGTATTAGATGGCAAGATTATTGCACATGCTAAACTAACAATAATTAAGACTATTTATACACCAATGGCATCATATGGTTTGCTTAATCACGTATGTGTTGACCCAGATTATAGAAGACATCATATTGCATCATATCTTTTAGATGTATTATTTAAAATAGCAAAAGATAATAACTGTAAAGAAGTAGTATTATGGAGTAAGAATTTTAGAACAGCCGCTCATGCTTGTTATAAAAAATATGGATTTGAATTAGTAGAAGCAGGCTTCTTTTCTAAAGAGGTATAACATGAAAATAGGTGGTATATATATCGGAGGTTGGTTTCAAAGAACCACCTTACAATTAAGTGAAGTATATGACTTTTTAAAGTATGGAACATCGCAGTTAAAATTAGACAAAAATAAATTAATTAAATTATGGGAAGCTTTAGACATAAATCGAGATATTGGAGTTCACTACAAAATTGAAGGTTTAGAATATTTAACATATACAACAAATAGTAATATAGCGATTAAAGTATTTGAAGATGGGTTAATAACCTTACATAAAAACGATATAGTAGATATATCAGTATTTAGAGAAACAGACTTTTTAGCAGACTATTATGAAAATTGTTTAAGTAAAGCGATAAATTATATTTTCAGTTTAGGAGCACCTGTACCAAAAGAACTTGCAAATATTAAAAGTGTATACCCATACTTTATTGTATTAAATAAAGGAACAAAAGAAGACATAGATTTATTAATATCAAAAACTGAGAATCAAAAATATTTTGAATATTCTAGTGAGAAATATGATATAGATAGAGGAGACATTTACTACTTTATAAATAACAAAAAAGCATCAGAAATAGAAGTTGAAAGATATATTGAAGAACAGATATTTATTAGAGAATTTAAAGCTCAATTACATAGATATTTAAATATGCATCGAATCATATGGGAAAAAATCGCTGATGTTAAAGAAAATGCCAATATTACAGGCAAAGAAATAATAAAATGTAGTAATAAAATAGATGGATATGCCAAAACTGTCAATTTAATTGAAGGCCGAATAAATCAAATGAGCAGTTATATAAAAACAAGAGAGAGATTAGCAAAAGATGATGTTAGTTTAAGAGAATCCCTTGATTTAATCGGATATCGTTATGAAACATTAAATAACACTTTATCATATATCAAAGATTTATGGAAGATGACTAGTAATTATGTCAATAGTGCTGGTAAATTATTTAACAATTTAAAAGGCGATGTTACTAACAAATCAATCTCTGATTTAACAATCGTAACAGCAATGGGTGTTGGAGCTTCACTAATTGATTTATTCACCGAATCAGAACCAAGATTCAGTATATTTGGTCTAGTCTATTTCTTTGTTTTAGCCCTTATTGGTTTTTCAGTTACTAAAATTATGAGTCACATCGCTAGTAAAAAGAAATATGAAATAAATGACATTGAATATGATAAGAACATTAAATAAAAAATTAAATAAAAGTACCCAAATACTTATATTCTTAAGTCTATTTGGATTTTCACTAGGTTTATTTAATAATTATCGCGATTTATGGATGAATGCTAATAATTTAAATGCTAGTAGTATAAGTAGAGTTATAGGTATATCCAGTATAATTACAGTCTTAGTATTATTATTTTTCACATTAAAAGTAAGTACAAGTAAATTAAAAGATGGAATAACCATATCATTAATATTAAAAATGTTAACAAGTACAATTCTAATTTGTCTAAATAATACGAATAAAGTAGTTTTAATAAAATTTTTAATGTTTTTTGATATTGCTTTTACAGAACTAATATTATCTAGTATTTATCCTTTAATAATGACTATAAATAAGAATGATGAGATATATACAAAAAAGGATGTAGTAGAATCTTTATTTAATAAGTTAGGTTTTTTAATCGCTTCAATTATTTTAGGAAAAACAATAGGGAGTAAAGTAATTGATTATAACATATGTTATTTATTATCTGTAATATTCTTATTTATATCTTTTATAGTTTTTACAAATATTAATTTAAAAAATAACAAAGCCAATAATAATTTAGATTTAAAAGAATCATTTAAATATTTTAATAAAAATAAAGTATTTCTTCTTTTTCTAGTAACAAATCTAATATCAGGGATTGTCTGGTCTTCAATAATGGGAATGCCTTTATTAACACTTACAGAAAAACTAAACTTTAAACCAGAAATCGCAAGTTATATTATCTTATTCTTAGGAATTATTTCTAATATTCTGGCTATAATTATCGTTAAATATTTAAAATTTAAAAATGATCATATAAATATGATATTTAAATTTGGTTTAAGAATAATATTTTATTTGCTTATCTTTTTAATAGGTTCAAAAGAAATATTATTAATAGGTATAATATATTTATTATTAAGTGAATGTATATATAACTTTATATTTAGTGGTTATTTTATTAATAAAGTAGATGAAAAGTATTCTTTATTTTTAGTAGTATTAAAATATTGTACATCACTACTTGGTAATGGTTTAGGAACTATAATATGTGGTATAACATATAATTTAGATATAAAATATTTTGCTTTACCAGCTTTAATTATCGGAATAATCCATTATATAATTGGAACTATATTAATAACTAAAAAGAATTAATAATGATTAACAGTCATTATTTTTTTATTTTATAAAAAATTACATTTTTAAAATAAAATATCCAGAAAATTCATAATAAACACTTGCTGTGACTATTATATTGAAAAATACTCAATATTATTGTATAATAAAAATATACATTAGAAAAATACAATAGACAACAATGGATAAGTTTTGACATGTTTTGTCGAATGTAATGAAAAGGATTATTTAAAGTATTATAATCAATAAATAGAAAGGGTAAAATATGAAAAAGAAAATATTAATAGTAGGAATAAGTATAATAGGATTAGTAAGTATATTACCATTTATAAAGAAAGATAAATTAATGAAAGAAAATATCACTAATAATTATAATACAGAATTAGCCATAAACACTAGTGAAGATGGAACTAATTATAATATAGTAAATGAAGTACCAACAACAGGTTAC
>CARJCM010000045.1 GCA_948999435.1 uncultured Bacilli bacterium | reverse complement strand
TTTTTCCCATTATACTATTTATATATTTTTATTTCATTACGTTCGACAAAACTTGCCAAAACTTCTCATATACGCATTATTATATATTTATATTGTATATTTCTAATATATAAAAAGTATACAATATAATTGAGCATTTTTCAATATATTTATAAAACGTAAAATAAAAAAACACTACTATGAAGTAGCATTTTTTAAATTAATTATTTTTCTATAACATCTAATTTAGCAGTTTTTTCTAAAGTAATTACTTCTTCCCGATAATTAAAAGCAAGACCTATCGTAATTATATAAGATAATAAATAAAACCAAATCATTAAAACTACAATACTAGCTAGATTACCATAAAAGACATCATATTTAGCAAAATTAGTAGTATAAGCAGAATAAATATATGTTACGATTACAAATCCAATACTTGTAAAAATAGCACCTTTATTAACTTCTCTAGCCTGTATTTTTTTATCAGGAGCCATAGTAAACAAAATCTTTATAAAAAGGAATATAATAAACCACGAAATTGGCCCTTTAAGAACACTAATAATTAAAGTTATATTAACAAGCATTTTTTTACTTATATCCATAAGCCCAAACATTTCAATAATTTTATCACCAAAAACATTAAAAATAAGTAAGAAAACAAATAATAAAATAATAATCAAAATCATTATAAAAGATTTAATTCTTCTTTTCAAGAAACTATCATTTTTAATACCATAAATCATATTTGAACTAGTAATAAGTGAAGCAGCACCATTACTAGCAATAACATAACCAACAATTAAAGTGATAAAGAAATTTAAATCTGCTTTTATCGCCATATTTGTTCCGAGTAATAAATTAGCAAAATCCTCACTAAAAGCATTTTTCATAAAATCACTAATAAAAGACATATCAAAATGTAACATAGTTGCAATATAAGTTAAAATTGTAAGACTAGGAACTAAAGACAAAACAAAAGAGAAAGCAAGGTGCCCAGGCAAAATTTCCATTTCTGGTCTTTTTAATACTTTAAAAAAATTATGTATTCCCCTTTTAATTTTCTCTTTCATTTTTTATTCCCCAGACTCTTTCTTCTTTTGTTTCTTCATTTCTTCTGTAGCTTCAAGTATTGCATCTTCAATAGTTTTAATACTATCATTAATCATTGAATAACCAAACTCTGCTCCATACTCATAAGGTAACTTTTTAAATTCTTTATTTAATTTATGAATATAATTAGTTACTTGTTTTTGAGTAAATCCAACTAAATAAACTAAAAATTCATTACCATCTGTACGCATAACATCACTATTATCAAGTTGTGTTTTAATTAAGATATTAGCCGCTGCTCTAATTTGTTTATCTCCTTCTTCATAACCCAAAGTATCATTAATAAACTGAATATTATTTAAATCTATTACAATCATAGTTTGTGGATAAATAGTATTATTATTCCAACTAGCTAAATATTCATTTAAGTAATTACGATTTTTAAGACTAGTTAATTGGTCTATAAATTTAAGCTTATTTTCTTTCTTTATTTTCTTTGCAACTTTAATTTTCTTACTATTACGATAAACTAAAACAAATATAATAGCTACTGCTGCAATCGAAATTAAAATATATTTAGCAATAGTTCCAAACACACTACCAGCCCTAACAGTTAAGCTATGATTATACATGCCCTCATAAATCATTTCTTTAGGATCTTGAGTCATTATATATCTACTAAATAATTTAAAGAAAGCTGTATCACTTTTCGCTCTAAAATGATAAGTATCATTTATATAACTAGTATACCTTTCAGTATAATTAGAAAGTTTATCACTTGAATATAAATCAAAAATATTTTTATCAATAAAAATTATTACATTCTTTTTATTCAACTTATCAAGTTCCGTTTCATCTTTATAAGTTTTAACATTAACTCCATTGATTGTTTTAAGATATGTAGCTAAAAAACTATTTTCTTCTACATAGACATTTTTCCCAACTAAACTATTAATAGAATTAATAACAATATTATTCTTACTACTTGCTATCACACTATATTCTACTAATATTTTTGAATCTGTATCAAAATAATTATCTTGTAAATGATAATAATTAAAATACAAATCTATTTTTTTATTATTTATAGCACTTTTAAATTTATCTAAACTTTTATACTTTTGATAATTAAATTCAATATCACTAAATTTACCAAAATCATATAAATACATCGCAATAATTCCCCCATAATTACCACTCATAATAACTTCATAAGGACTATTATTAACAAAACCATAATTATAAGTAATACTACGCATTGCATCTACTTCTGTATCACTAATACCTAAATTTAAAGTAAATAAGTTAAATTCTTCTCGTTTAAAATAATCATCCAAATTATCTTTTTCCCAATTACGAAAATACTTTTTTAAAATACTAGTTAATTCACCATCATCCCCACTAATTGTATAATAAAGATTTACATCTGATAAATGACTAATAATATAATAATTATTTTTAAGAATCTCATCTAAATACATCGTAAGTGGCACTATCATATAATCAACAGTACTAACCACTTCTCCTTCTACTTCACTAACACCATCACTCTTAAGTGCATTTAATAAAGCAGTTTTATTAGGATAAGATGTTAAGTTTATATTTTGATTATTAAGATAACTAATAACTCTAGCGGAATCTGATGCCAGTATTCCTATTTTCTTACCAGCATATTCTTTATAACTAGGAACTATTTCTGAAGATTTACCTACTAAAACATAATGATCTTTATAAAATATTTGATCATTTTCTGTTAAAGTTGTTTTTACTCCTAAAGTAACTCCACTAGGTGTTTCCCCATAATTAAAAGTAACTGGATTTATTTGTAATTTATATTCTAATTCCAAATCTTTTAAGAAATCATAATAAACTCCTACCCCAGTATTACCAAATATATTTACATTGTTAACAACATTAATGTTATGCACATTATTTAAACTACTATTAATCCATTTCTTTTCATTACTAGAAAGTTTATCACTATCAGTTACAATACTAAAAGTAACAATTCCAACAACTGCAACAACAATTAAAATAGCAATAATAATTATAACACTTTTTTTATTTTTCATAACTACTCATCCTTAGGTATAGTATTATTATTCCAAACAATACCACCAGTACCACTTATATTATGTGAACCCATAATTTGGAAACCATCAGTCTTATCTGTTGAATCAGCTTTAATCATATATTGAATATCATAAAAACTCAATGTATCTTCCGTAAAATATTCCAAAGATGCTAAAGCTTTACTTTGCGCTTCAACTAAAGTTATACTAGAATCAAACTTAATTGAGACATAAATTGTTTTTCCACTAGTACGACTACTAGCATCTAATACTAATTTATCTTCTTTAATTTTATCATTTAATTCATTTAGTTCTTTTTCACCAAAAGGATGTTTTTCAATATCATCTAATCTTTCACCAAATTTAGAACTTGAATCCCCTACAAAATATTTAACTGCAACCACTGAAACTGCAATTAAACAAGCGATTAAAATAACAAATAAAACTAATAATACACTATTTTCTTGCCATATTTTCTTTAATTTTTTCATTTCAAGCCTCCGTCTTATAACAAATATTATAACATTAAATAATTATTCTAGCTAGTTTATAATTAATTTACTAATCTTTACAAATAAAAACGTAAATAATATGTCTTATAGAAGTTTTTCTAAAGACCTTTTTAAATCTATTGCTACTTCTTCACCATCACTAGCTTTTAAAGAAATTAAATCCTCTAAAGTAAAATCTAATAAATTTGTAACTCCATGATCTACTGCATATAAATAAATATCTATTATCCTTCTAAGTTCACAAGCATTTTCTTTAACTTGTCTTTTAATCCTTTCAAAAGTTTCAGTTTTATCAATTTCTCTTGGCTTAACTTTATCATAAGCTTCTTTTAATTTATCAGAATCTTGTTCTTTAAAAGTATAATGTCCTATTTCCCATGAATTACTATCAACTTTACCAATAAAATCACTTTCATCGCTTAAATTAATACTATCAACACTTTCCATAAATTTATCTAAACACTGCAAAAATCTTTTTATTACTTGTGGATATTCTAAAATAATTTTACTAATATTTTCCAAACATTCATTTTTTAATAATAAAGGATTATCAAAAAATTCTGCAATAGCAATTTGTGCTCCATTATGAAGATTTAATAAAGACAAATACTCTTCAAAATACATTTTTTGTGAAAAGTCATCTTCTGGAAAACAAAACATACTTGAAAACTCAAAATCTATTGGTGGATTAACTCCAACTATATTACCATCTTGAACTATAAAATTTACATTTTCATAATGATAATTATAATCTTGTCTTAAAATAGATAAAAGTATCTGAAAAGCAAGTTCCTCTCCTATTAAAGGATTATTTTTTACAAAATCAGAATTTAAAATATCTACATAACTATAAGTCACCATACAATAATTTATATAACCACTAATGTCTACTTTTCTATCAGGGTACATCTCATAATATTCTAATAAATTAATCAATTTTTGGTTACTATTAATTGTAGATTTAACTAAAACTCCTTTATCAAAATATTTAGGTTGTTCTTTTTCTAAGCCATGACAATATGCCAGTTTACATACTGGTGTTTTATCATCAAAAAATCTATTTATTACATAAGACCAATATACCTCTGCATAAGAAAATAAAGTTGTTGCATATGGTTTAGTCTTACTAATAGGTTTAAAAATATATTCTTCTCCATCTATTAAAAATACTGGAAAATATTTTGTTCCTTTTACTATCCCTTTACTACATATATCTAAATTTCGCCATTTATTATTAACATCTAAAATTATCGGTTTACAATCAATCATAATTCCTCCGTAAAAGATATTATAACAATTAAAAATGTAAATAGCTATAAACTATCTACAATTTCTTTAAATTTTTCTTCATTCCAAATTTCAATTCCTAAACTTATTGCTTTATCATACTTACTTCCAGGCTCACTACCTACAATTACTACATCTGTTTTTTTACTAACACTACCAGATTCACTTCCTCCATAAGACTCAATTAAAGCTTTAATTTCATCTCTAGTCATAAAACTAATAGTTCCCGTTAAAACAAATTTCTTATTAGTAAAGTTTTCATTTATTTTTTGTTCTTCTCCTAAATATTCCATATTAATACCTATATCACTTAAAGTATTAATAAGAGCTATATTCTTAGGATTAGCAAAAAAATTAACTATATTACGAGCCAAAATATCGCCAATATCTCTAATAGCCACTAATTCTTCATAAGTAGCATTTTCTAAATTCTCCATTGTTTTATAACGACTAGCGAGTAACTTAGCATTTTTTGCTCCAATACCAGATATTCCAATACCAAATAATAGCTTTTCTAAACTATTATTTTTGGATTCTTCTATAGCAGCAAGTAAATTATTAACTTTTTTATTACCATATCCTTCAAGTTCAATTATATTTTCTTTATAATCTACTAGATGATAAAAATCAGGAATAGTTTTAATAAAACCTTCATTATAAAAATCTTCAATTATTTCATCACCTAAACCATCAATATTCATCGCTCCCCGTGATGCAAAATGAATTAAGCTTTCAATATTTTTCTTTGAACATTCATCATTTACACAAAAATAATCAACATTACCTTTTTTAACTAAAGCACTACCACATATAGGACACTTATCAATCATTTGAAAAGGTACTTCTGTTCCAAGTCTTCTCTCTATCTTAGGTTCCACTACTTCTGGAATTACATCTGCAGCTTTTTTAATTGATACAATATCTCCTATTCTGAGGTCTTTCATTTTACAATAATCTTCATTATGTAAAGTTGCTCTTCTAATAGTTGAGCCCATAACTAAAACTGGTTCTAGAACTGCATTAGGTGTAATTTGTCCTGTTCTACCTACAGTAAATTTAATATCTAATAATTTTGTTAAAACTTCTTCAGCTGGAAATTTATAAGCAGTTGCCCATCTTGGATATTTAGCTGTTGACCCTAAATATTTCTGTGTTTCAATATCATTTACTTTAATAACTACTCCATCTATTTCATAAGGAAGGGTATTACGTTTGTTAGTATATTCTGAAATAAACTCTAATATTTCCGATTCATTACTTACAAGTCTTGAAGCTGGATTTGTTTTAAAACCAAGTTCCCTCATAAATTCCAAAGCTTCGTAATGCGTTTTAAGTCCATAATCAAGAGGATTAGGTAAATGATAAATCCACGTATCTAAATGTCTTTTAGCTGCTATTTTAGGATCTAATTGTCTAATTGAACCAGCCGCTGCATTACGAACATTTTGAAGTTTTGCTTCTCCATTTTTTTCTCTTTCACGATTTAATTTTTCTAAAGTTTTTTTATTCATATAGATTTCCCCACGAACTTCTATATCAATATCACGTCCTAAATCAAGAGGAACTGTTTTAATAGTTTTAACATTATGAGTTATATCTTCACCAATAACTCCATCCCCACGTGTTGCTGCAAAAACAAGTTTTCCGTGTTCATAATGAAGTGAAACACCAAACCCATCTATTTTAAGTTCACAAACCATTTTAGGATTAAATCCTGCATTTTTAATTCTATTACTAAAATCTCTAATTTCTTCTTCATTAAAAACATTAGATAAACTAATCATTGGTATTTTATGTTGAACCTTTTGAAATTTATCTATTGCTTCTCCTCCAACTCTTTTAGTTGGACTATTAGGGTCTGCAAATTCTGGATATTTTTCTTCTAAATCTATTAATTCTCTTAAATATTTATCATATTCTTGGTCAGTAATACTAGGATTATCCAAATTATAATACTCATAATTAGCTTGTTTTAAAATACTACTTAATTCATTTATCCTTTTTTTTATTTCTTCCATATTAGTCCCAAAGTTTTTCTGGATATTCACCTTTCTTTATTAATTCTTCAATATTATTTTTTAAAATATCTAAATCTTCTCTATAAGTCATTCCAAGCCAAGTACTATTAGACACGATATTATGTAAAACAATTTGTCCATTATCTAATTTTTCTTTAATAAGTTCTGGAAGTAATGCTTCATTATTTAAAATAAAATCTTCACTATTATTAAAATAATTATTAAAATATTCTTCTAAATATTGAAAAAAATTATTTTTAAAAGCAAACATATTTACTGCTACTGGATGATTAAGTTCAATTTGAAAAGCTTCATCACCTGATAAAGGCTCACAAAGTGCATATCCATCCATAGTAGTAATTTTACTTTCAATTAATTTTTTTATTTCCCCTTCTTTAGGATAACAAACCGCTCTTTTAACACTACCAAATTTAGAAGCTGTTACATCATAAGGAAAATTAATCGCCGCATATTCATTTTCTTGAGTATTATTATCTAAAAATTCTGCAGATTTTAGATATGAATCATACCCATAAAAATCATCTGCATTAATAACTACAAAACTACCATTTACTAAATTTTTAGCAGCTAGTACTGCTTGAACTGTTCCCCAAGGTTTTTCACGTTTTTCAGCAATATTTTCTTTGCCTTCTGGTACATCCATTATTTCTTGAAAAACATATTCCACTTTTATTTTACCTTCAAGTCTTTTTCCAATAGTTTCTTTAAACACATCTTCAATTTCTTTTTTTATTACAAAAACTACTTTATCATAACCTGCTCTTTTCGCATCATATGCAGAATAATCGATTATAAATTCTCCATTTGGCCCTACAGGCTCTATTTGTTTTAAGCCTCCAAAACGACTCCCTATTCCAGCTGCCATAACTACTAATGTTTTTTGCACTCCAAAAAACCTCCATTCTTTCTTAAAATAATTATATCATTCATTTATATAATACACAACGAACTTTACAAATTTATTTACTAACATAAAATTATAATAAGTAAAAATATTTACATAAATTAATAATAAAAATGTAAAATAACAAATAAATAAAAAAAGTAGAAGCTAATTAACCATTAATTAATTCCTACTCAAAAAGCATTTTAAAGTAAATGTCAAATTTACATTTTTTTAATACCTTTAAAATTCTTAGCTATCTTTTTAACTCCAAAATTACGAGCAAAAGCAACACTTAAAAATCTATCATCCATATCAACTATTACACCTTTGCCATACATTGTATGTAAGACTACATCTCCTTTATTAAAATCTACATCTACGCCTTCGCTATAAACTTCACTCTTATTAAAAGTTTTTTCTTCTTTGATACTCATATTGCTTACTTCAAGTAGACCATCTTCTACTTCACTAATAAAACGTGAAGGAGGATTTTGAGTTGTTTTACCATAAAGCATTCTTTTTTTAGCATTAGTTAAATAAAGTTTTTCACGAGCTCTTGTGAATCCCACATAACATAAACGTCTTTCTTCTTCAATGCCTTCTTCCCCTTCCATAAAAGCATTAGAATGTGGAAATATTCCTTCTTCCATACCAGTTATAAATACAATTGGAAATTCTAGACCTTTAGCACTATGTAGTGTCATAAGCGTAATAACATCATCATTTTCTTCATGTTCAGAAATGTCAGCGACTAAACTTATTTCATCTAAGAAGTCACCTAAATTAACTGACCCAGTACGTGCTTCAAAAGAAGCCGTAATACTCTTAAATTCCATTAAGTTTTCAAGACGAAGTTCACTATCTAAAGTTTTCTCTGCTTCAAGTTCATGCTTCATTCCTGATTTATCTAACACATCATCAACAAGTTCTGTTAAAGACATATTAAGGGCATCATTTTGTAATTCTCTAATTAAGTTTTTAAAATCTAATTCTTTACCACTATCTATCGCATCAAACATGGAAGTATTTAGTCGTTCTGCATATTTCTCCAAATCTTCAACACTTTTATTTCCAATTTTTCTTTTAGGAACATTTATAATTCTTCTTAAACTTATATCATCATTAGTATTGTTAATAAGTCTTAAGTAGCATAATAAATCTTTAATTTCTTTACGATTATAGAAATAAAAACTACCAAATACTTTATAAGGAAAATTATTTTTAAGCATAACTTCTTCAACATTTCTTGATTGGGCATTAGTCCTATAAAATATTGCAACATCACTATATTTATAACCAGATTGCATAAGTCTTTTTATTTCATCAGCGATTAAAGTAATTTCATGTTTTTCATCATAACTACGTAAATACTTAACTTTAACTCCCTCTCCTAGTTCACTAAAAAGTTCCATATCTTTTCGCTCTTTATTATTTTTAATAACAGAATTAGCAGCATCAAGAATATTTTTTGTACTACGATAATTTTGTTCTAAGGCTATGACATTAGCTTCTTTATAATCTTTCTCAAAATTTAAAATATTTCTAAAATTAGAACCTCTAAAACCATAAATACAATTATGCACACATACTCCATTAGCTATAAAATTCCTTGTACTAGATATAGATAAATCATACACATAATCATTATAATCTTCTTGTTTAATTGATACAATTTCATCTTCTATAACTTTATTATTTTCAAGAACTCCTAATAACATTCCGATTCTTAATGAACCTGCTGGAATAAACTTAAATGATTCCTCTTCTGTCAATCGAATTTTCTCAGATACATAAACATCAGGAATAAAATAGGCAATTTTATTTCCATATTCATAAGCCTCATCCATAGTTATTCTTTCTGTCTCAATCCTAAAATCCTTATCTTTTCCATTTCTAACTGGAAAACCTGCATTCAACAAAATAGTTTTATAATCATCAGACGTTGTATTAAAAGAAATTCTCTGTGCATAATAGTTTCTTGATTGAGATTTAGAAGTGCTTAAATAGTTTATATTTATAACTCTATTTGAAACAGATTTGTGTACAAATCCACTTTTTGAATAATGTGGATTATCAAATGACAACATTTCTTCATTCATTAAAACCGCGGCTCTTAAATCAGTATCAATATTTTTAAAGAACCTATTTATATCTTCTTGAGTAAATAATAATTTTCTACCAATCGCATGAAAACACATTTGAGGCAAGCCATATTTTGCAGCATACATCTGCTCATAATAACTAGACTCAACCAAAGTGTCACACCTTTTAAGCAACCATATTCTATCTCCATGTTCTTGATTAAGTCTTTGTAGTAAACCATTCACTAATTTATTTTTACCATTACTTCTATATGCCCTTGTTTGTCCAATTCTAAAGCCCAAACCTTTTTTATACATTAAATAAACATAATATTTATTTTCCTCAGGCTGAAGCTTATAAAACATTGTATGCTCAGGAGTACATTTTATATTTTTACCACTTTTAGTAGTAATATTAATTATCTTACCTTTATACATTGTAGGAATAACTTTTTCTATCACTTGATAATCAACTTCAGCATGTCCACAAGCTGTTAAAACTTTATCTTCATCTTTAACATCTTCAATACATTTTTCTCCATTCAAAGTATTTACTTTAGTTCCTTTAACAACACATTGATTAGCATCTCCTACAACAAATATATTTTGATACTTACTACCTATTAATTTACTCATTTTATATTGTACTTCATTAGTATCTTGATACTCATCAATTAAAATATATTTATAGTGTTCTTGATATTTATCTAAAACATCTTTATTATTTTTAAATAATTTAACAGGAAGAGCTAATAAATCATCAAAATCAACACTGTTATTGCGTCTTAAAACATTATCATATTCTTTATATACTTCTACAACTTTCCCGTCTACATAAGTATTAAAATACCTATCAAGCTCACTTTCTACTAATAATTCATTTTTAATAAAACTAATTTTACTTCTAACATAATAAGGACTTACTTCTTTAGGATCTATATTATGTTCTTTCATAATTTTTTTAATTAAACTAAGAACATCATCACTATCTAAAATAGTAAAATTTTTATTCATTCCCAAATGTTCTAGATTTTCACGAATTATTTTTAAACCAAAAGAGTGAAAAGTTCCTACAAAAACATGATTATCAGGAACTAAAAGATTTAATCTTTCTCTCATCTCTTTTGCTGCTTTATTAGTAAAAGTTATAGCTAAAATATTATAATCAGAAATACCACTTTCAATTAAATGAGCAATTCTAGTTGTTAATACTTTAGTCTTACCTGAACCAGCCCCTGCTATAACAAGACACGGTCCATCTATATGCATTACTGCTTCTTTTTGTCTATCATTTAACTTATCAAACATTTTTATACCATCCAACTTTCCATAGAACAAAATTTTTAATTTTTTCGACCTATAAAATTCCATAGGACGAATTTTTTGATTTTTTTGGCCTATAAATTTATTTATTCCTCTAAAAATATATTAACATATTTTTTAAACGTAAAAGATTGATTTCTACTATAGCCAGCCCCAATTATAATTAATTTTACTTGGATAAAAAGCTTTATATCCTTCTCCATTTTTATACTCTCCAGATTTAAATTCTTCAAGTTTCAAATATACCACCTGCTTACATATTAATTATATCAAAAAAAGCCAAATTAAAAAAGCAACTTTACATTAATATTTTAGCTCTATAGTAAATGGTATCGATAAACAAGACATTATTATTTGAATTAAATATTTACTTACTCTATATTCTTTCTAATAAAGGAGGCTTTGCACCTTATATTGATTTTCATTTTTTTTATTTATCTAACTGCCTATAGATAAAAGAATAGTAAAAAAAGGAACTAAAGTTCCAAATTCATTTTACCTAATATAACTTTTGACATTAAGTTAAATATACATATCAAGTCAAAAGTTACATATTTTCATCAGTTTAATAAATTTTTAAGTCAAATTAATCTATACAGAAGTTCTATGAAACTACGTATGGCTTATGCTCCGACAAATTTTGTCTTTACATTTTCCACTTAAATGTTAAAAGACATAATAATTAGCTTTACTAGCTTTTATTATGCCTCTTTTTCATTTACTAAACAACCATTCTTTGTTATTATTAAGTTTGCAAAAATCTAAATAAGAAAGTTGGTTGTCTATGCCTAAAGTATATCAAAATTCTTCTTCTTTTTCTACTCCTTTTATTCACATTTATAATAATTTGCTTCTCTTTTTCTTAAAATTTGCTCATTTTCTTCCTTTTGATTTTATTAAATCTCT
>CARJCM010000044.1 GCA_948999435.1 uncultured Bacilli bacterium | reverse complement strand
GAATTAGAACAAAATTATAAAGCTCAAGAAACATTAATTAAAAGTCAACATAATAACGAGATGAAAGAATCAAAAGAAGAAGTTGTTAGAAAAATGTTATTAAAAGGTTTTAACGATTCTGATATAATTGATGTTACTAATATTTCTTCTAAAGATTTAGAAAAGATTAAAGTGAATATGAAAGAGGCATAAGCTTCTTTTTTCTGTATATTGGCTATTTTTGTTGTTTTATAAAAGTTTTATTTATGTTATAATGGTTATAGTATGCTAGGAGGTAGTATTGTAGTTATGAAGTTTATTCAGATTAAAAACTGTTATAAAGTATATAAAAATGGTGTTACAGCAGTAGCTGATTTAACACTTAATATAGATAAGGGAGAATTTGTATTTGTTATAGGAGCTAGTGGTTCAGGAAAGTCTACTTTGATTAAAATGTTATATAGAGAAGAAAAACCGACTCGTGGTGTTGTTCAACTTGGTGGAATAAATGTTGGTAAATTAAGAAATAGAACTGTTTATAAACTTAGAAGAAAATTAGGTATTGTTTTTCAAGATTTTAAATTGTTACCTAAACTTACTGTATATGAAAATGTTGCTTTTGCTTTAGAATGTATTGGAATGAAAAATAGTGAAATTCGTCCTAAAGTTTTAAAAGCTTTAGAGCATGTTGGGTTAAAAGATAAAATTAGAAGTTTTCCTAATGAATTATCTGGTGGAGAACAACAAAGAGTTTGTATAGCTAGAGCTATAGTAAATGATCCTAAACTGCTTATTTGTGATGAACCTACAGGTAACTTGGATGCTAATACTTCAAAAGAAATTATGGAAGTTTTAGATACAATTAATAAAAATCTTGGAACTACAATTATTATGGCTACTCATGACCTTGATATAGTTAAAAGAATGAAGAGAAGAGTTCTTGTTCTTGATAGTGGTTTGCTCTCTAAAGATTATGAGAAAGGAAGTTTTAGAACAAGTGAAAGCGTTTAGAATATTAAAGAATTCAATTAGAGATTCATTTAAAAGTGTTTTTAGAAATTTTAGTTTAAGTATTGCTAGTGTTCTTTGTACGACTATAACTTTAATATTAGTAGCTATTGCAATTGTAGTTACTGTTAATGTTAATTATGTGACTAAATCTATGGAAAAAGAACTTACTATTGTAGTTTATGCTAATCGTGATGTTACTGATGAACAAATTAATAATATTGAATCTAGTATTAAAAAAATTGATGTTGTGGATAGCGTGGAGTTTAAAAGTAAAGAAGAATGGAAATTAGAAATGAAACAATATTCTGAAACTTTAGAAGTAACTCTTGATAATTTAGATACTAATCCTTTACTTGATTCGTTTGTAGTTAAAGTGAAAGATGTTAAAGATTTAGCACCAACAACTAGAGAAATAAGAAAGATTGATGGTGTTCAAAGTGCTGATTATGGTGAAGGTATGGTTGAAGAAATTATTTCAGCGTTTAATATTATTAAAACAGCAACTATTGGAATGGTTATTGCTTTAATTATTGTAACGGCATTTTTGATTAGTAATACAATTAAATTAACAATTTTCTCAAGAAGAAGTGAGATTGATATAATGAGACTTGTTGGAAGCTCTAATATTTCAATAAGATTACCTTTTGTATTTGAAGGATTCTTACTAGGTGTTGTGGGTTCATTTATTCCAATGATAGTGACAGTTTATGGTTATTTTATTTTATATGAAAAGCTTGGTAGTTCAGCGACATTTAGTATTGTAGAGTTAGTAAAACCATTCCCATTTGTTTTTTATACATCAATTATTTTACTTGTTATAGGAGCTTTAGTAGGTATGTTTGGTTCAGCTAGAGCGGTTAGAAAGTATTTGAAAATATGATGAAAAAGTTAGAATATATATTAAGACTTAGTTTAGTATTAGTCATTTCTTTGACATTTATAATAAGTCCAGAAATGGCTTATGCAAGTGAAGGAGACTTAGAAACTCTTGGAGATTATAGGAGAGTTTATGAGGAATATCTTGCTAAAAAGCGTGCTAATGATAATAAGACTGAGCAAGCTAAAAATGAAATAAAACAAAAAGAAGCAGCAATATCTCAAACTAGAGATGAGTTAACTGTTGCAGAAGCAGCGGAAGAAGAGGCGCAGCTTAAAATAACTGAATCTAATCAAGCAATTGAAGAAAATAAAAAAGAATCAGAAAAAGTACTTGTTTATATGCAACAAGTTCAAAATAAAAATGCTTATGTAGAATATGTAACTGGTTCTTCTAGTATGACAGAATTAGTTACAAGAATAGAAGCGATAAAACAAGTAAGTGATTATATTCAAGTTACACTTGATAACTTGGAAACAGAAATTGATAAAAATGAAAAATTGAAAAAAGAACTTGAAGAAAAACAAAAAGAATTAACTGCTAAAATTGGTTCTTATCAATCAGCAGTTGCTAAACTCAATAATGATATTGATGATATTGCGGAACTTAATGAAGGTATTGATAAACAAGTTGAGATTGCTCGTGATAATTATGAGAAGAATAAAGCTATGTGTATTAAAGAAGTTGGTAGTGGTGCTGATAATGTAAAAGTAAGTACTTGTTCAAAAATACCTTACAATGGTCAATGGTTACAACCACTTACTAAAGGTGTTATTACAAGTAAAGTTGGTTATCGTACTGATCCAATTACAGGTAAACCTTATTCATTCCATAGTGGTATAGATATTGGTGCTAGTGAAGGAACTCCAGTATATGCATCAGCAGCAGGTAAGGTATCTGGTATTATTTCTAGAAGTAGCTGTGGGGGTAATAAAGTTTATATAGATGTTACAGTTAATGGTAAAAAATATACAACATATTATTTGCATTTATTAAAATATAATGTTAAAGTTGGAGATATTGTTACTCAAAATACAGTAATAGGTTATGTTGGAGGATATTCAACTTCCAAAGCTCATGGTGGTTATGATGGTTGTACAACAGGAGCACATTTACATTATGGAGTACAAAGTGGTTGGTATAGTGGATATGTTAAAACAGCTAATGTTTTAATACCGCCACCAGGTATGAAAAATAGTGTTGGTTGGCGTTTTAATTCAAGAACAGATTTATATGCTGGATAAAAAAGATTTATAGTTTTTCTATAAGTCTTTTATTTTATAATTCTTTAGAAAAAAACTATACTTTTTAAATAAAATAATATATAATTTAGTTATTATAGAGAAGTGTCTTTTAACGGAGGTAATTATTTATGAGTATTAATGATTTTATCAAAGTAGTTGTTAATGAACAAAATAAAAATGAAAAAGATTTTAGTAAAGATGATTTTTATTATATGTTAAAATATTTGGGAATAAAAAAAGATAAATCTTTAGTTAATGATATTGAAAAGTTTTATCAAGATTTTTTGAATTCTTTAAATAATTCTTTAGTTAAATTTGATGAAAGAAAACTTGGCAGTAATGAAAATACTACTCATTATATAGGTTTTTATACTGATAAAAAAGCTGATTACTTAGAAGCTTATAAAGTATATTTTCCTACTAAATATGAATATATAATTAGTGCTTTAAAAACTATTTTCTTATATCTTATTCGTAATAATATAATGGCTACTGTTAAATTTCATGTTAAATCTTCTAATGAAGGTATTGTTATTAGATTTTATAAAAAGGCAGATGTAAAACCTTTTATTGATTATTGTAATAATAATTTTATTTTAAAAGATTTATTAGAACCACTTAATCCTTTTATAGCTAAAATTCATGGGATAGGTGTAGTTCAAGATGATAATACTTTATCTTCTTTTAATGAAACTTTAGCTAGTATGTTATTTGAATATTTTGGTTTTTTAAAACAAAATGGTTCTTTTGATTTAGCTAGTGGTCTTGATTTTTTAGATTATGTGATGAAAAGAGCTAGTATCGAAGAAAATGATGTTTTAAGATTTAATATTAGAGCAGTAGAACATAGTATAGAATCAATACTTAATAAAAGTAATCCTTTAAATTAGAATTAGTACTTAATTCTTTTTTTTATAATATGTGACTATTATATTGAATTTTTGTTAATAATAGTGTATATTAGAAATATAAAATAAAACAGAATATAGTAGATAAGTTTTGATAAGTTTTGTCGAAATTAATGAAATAGTTATTGTGTTATATTAAAATGGTTAAGTAAAGGATGAATAATATGAATGAAAAAACAAAAATAACATTAGTATTAGGAGGAATAGTACTATTAGTAATAGGAGCAGTATCAGTAAGTTTTGCATTTTTATCTGTTGCAAAAAAACAAGATATAGCAAATAACTTTACAAGTGGATGTTTAAATATATCTATAGAAAATGAAAGTAATGCGATAACTTTAAATAATACTTATCCAATAACTGATTTAGAAGGACTAGTAATGGAAGGATATACTTTTACAATTAAAAATACATGCACAACAAGTAGTAATTATCAAATAAATTTA
This sequence comes from uncultured Bacilli bacterium, assembly GCA_948999435.1. Classification (GTDB taxonomy): domain Bacteria; phylum Bacillota_I; class Bacilli_A; order RF39; family UBA660; genus Caccenecus. The sequence continues at coordinate 7,862 of CARJCM010000044.1, read as the reverse complement.
GAGAGTTTAAATCAAACAGTAAATACATTAGATACACAATATATAAAAACATCATTATCAAGTGATACAATGGATAATTTAATACAAAAGTTAGATAGTAATTTAGTAACAAAAGCATATATAGAAAATGCATATGTATCACATAACTTATATAAAGGAAAAATAGATGGAAATAGTACAAAAGAATTTAATTTAAAATTATGGATAGATTATGATACAACAAAAGAACAGGGAGCAAATAAAACATATACATCAAAAATAAATGTAATAGCAAATCCAGATATAGAAGTAACAACAGAAACAGAAATAAAAACAACATTAGTAAATGATACATTAGAAGGAACAATAACTGGAAATGCAAATACTGTGAAATATTGTGTTTCAAATGATAATAAATGTGTTCCTAATACTAATACTACAATAACAGATAATAAAATTAATATTGAGTTAGATAGAAGTAATGACCAAATAGTATGTGTAAGCTTAAATGAAGGTAAAACATTATGTAGTAATAAAATAGAAAAAGTAGTACCAATAACAATACCAGATATAATAGCATCAGTAAATCCAAAAGATACAACACCAACATTTAGTAGTATAGCTACTACAGATCAGGGAGTATACAAGGTAAGTGACCCGGTATATGGTGGTTATAGCTATTATTGGAGAGGAGCAGTAACAAACAACTATGTAAAGTTTGCTGGTAAGTGTTGGAGAATCATAAGAATCAATGGTGATGGTTCAATGAGATTAATCTATGATGGAGCAACATGTCATGCAAATGGAACATCAACTGCAGATAGTATAGCAGTAGCAAGTACAGCATATAATACAAGTTATAACCAATCAAACTATGTAGGATGGACATATACAGGAACAAGTCAAAGAACACTAAGTGGAACAGCAAGTAATGCCAAAACAAAACTAGAGAGTTGGTATAATAGCAATATAGGAAATAATACAACATATGCATCAAAGATAGCAGATGGAAAATATTGTAATGATAGAAATGTAGCATCAGGGTATACATGGGCAATAAGTCCAAGCAGTATGTTCTATTATGCAGCGAGAACAAGATTGTATACAGATTATGCACCAACACTAGCATGCAATTCAGGAGATGTATATACATTAAAGGTAGGATTAATCACAGCAGATGAAGTAGAGTTTGCAGGAGGAAAGAACGAAAATAATACATCATACTACTTGTACAACGGACAGAACTACTGGACTATGTCTCCGAGAAGCTGGGAGGGCTATGCTTACGTGTTCGTTGTGGATACTAGTGGCCGCCTCGACGCCTATAGCGTGTTCAGCATTAACGGTTTGCGCCCAGTAATAAATCTGAAGTCTGATACACTGTTCGCAGTAGGAGGAAACGGAACACAAAATAATCCATACGTAGTTCAGTAGTGGATAGTTTTGAATTAGGCTAGATAAATAAAGGGCAAAAAGATATAAAAAGTGCGTCCGATAATATATTTTTAGAAGAAAATGTTGTAAAAATATATTAAAAAAATAAGTTAATGTTTAAATTTTAAATTAAAGATAAAACATCTATGAAATTTATTCAAGCAAAAATGGTACAACTTCAAGTTGTACTTTTTCAATGCTATAAAAATAGTTATATGTCATAGAGTTTTAAATTAAAGGGAATATAAATGTATTTAGTATAGCTAAAGGCTCGTTTAAAGAGAGTTAAACCAATGTTAAAAAGAGACATAATTCTAATTCTTTTACTATTTCTAATGGAATGGGTTCTAATATATTCATTTTTATATTGATTTTTATTTTTAGTATAAGTAGTGCCTAAGATAACAAGAAAAGTAACACAAAAACAAACTAAGGTGTACATAGTAGTAAAAGATTTAAGAGAAGAGCGATTGATAGATTCTAACCTAAAACCATTAGATTTTTGATTTTTAAAGATGCATTCAATAGAACCAAATCTTTTAGAATAATCTTTAACAGCGTTTTTAACATCACCATTAGTAAGAAGAATAAAAGGTTCTTTATGAGAAATAGAATTAGAAATAACTAAATTAATATTTAATTTATGATAATAAGAATAAGTAATATTATTGTAAAATTTAGAATGATATTTATAACCATCAAGGTTATAAATTCTTTTCCAAACTTTGTGACCTTCTTTTTTATCAAAAACTAAAACTTTAGTATTAGATTTAGTTCTAATTACAAAGATATGGCCTAAAGAGTCAATAAAGTTTAAAATTTTTTAAGAATTAAACCAACGATCAGCGAGAAAAATCAAATTAACATCTTTATCTTTAAAAAGATTATGAATTAATAAGATACCATCTAAAATTACATTAATATCAAAAGCATCTTTAAACATACCTTTGAAACATTTGAAGTATAAAGGAATGCCTTGTTTATCAACACGCATAGAAATCATAAAAACAGAATAATTATTATGAGAGAACATATGGTCAAAAGTAATATGAACTTTTTTATCAGGGTGTTTAACTTTATAATTATCAATAATGTGTTTAATGATTTTAGAATAAAAAAGGTAAGAGTCAAAAAGATAATTAGAAAAAAATCTTCTAATTCTTTTAGAAATAGAGTCAAATTTAACATTATCAAATGTATAACCTTTTAAAGATTTGGCGATATCAGGGACAGAGGAAGATTCAGAAGAAATCATTCCAAAAAGGATATGAGGCAAAATATTAAGCTGAGTTTTACGCATATCAGGAAAAACTGATGTAAAAAGAGAAGAAAAATCACTTGAAATTTTGTCTTGATTATAATAAACTAAATTCATATGGCACATCCTTAATATAATAGTTTACAAATAAATAATATCAAGAAAGTGCCATATAAACAATGTTAGGTAAATAAGGGGTAAAACTCTTATTTTTAATATAATCAAAAAGTGTCCAGAGTTAAGCCTACATTGTGCAATAGTGCGAATTGCAAAAATGTAGTGTATATTTTTAAAATAGAATTGATGAATATTAGAACAAGATGTGTAAAATATAAGTTGATGGATAATTGAATGTGGTGCTTAATGCTCATTCACGGTGTTGTGCGTAGATATATGAAGTTAGTTGATAGATATATTTTGTTGAAAGAAAAAATATCTTTCTTATTTAGATAAAGTAAAATTATATATAAGAAATAGAAATACTATGATAGTTAATAATGGAGGAATCTTGTATATTTAGATTTCTTTTTTTGTTGCTATTTACTTAGTTATTTGCTAAAATAATATGGCGAGGAAATTGTATGAAAGATATTATTATCTATTTAGAGAAATTATTATCTAATAATCAGGTTGTTGTCGTGGCGACGTCTGGGGGACCAGACTCGATGTGTCTTCTTAATTTACTTTGTAAATTTGATGTTAAAATTGTTGTAGCTCATGTAAATCATAAGTTAAGAAGTGAAAGTGAAGAAGAAGCAGAGTTTGTTAAGTCTTTTGCTTTAGATAAAGGTTTAATTTATGAATATATGGAAATTAAAGAATATAATCATGATAACTTAGAAAATGAAGCTAGAGTAAAGAGATATGCTTTCTTTAACGAATTAATCTGTAAATATAATGCAAACTATTTAATGACTGCTCATCACGCCGATGATTTAATGGAAACAATACTCATGAGACTTGTTAGAGGTAGTAGTTTAAAAGGGTATAGTGGTTTTAAAAAAGAAATAGATATGAATACTTATAAATTAGTTAGACCACTTATTACTTTAACTAAAAATGATATTTTAGAATATATGGATAATAATCATTTAAAATTTTTTATCGATAAATCTAATTATTCGCGAGATTATACGCGTAATAGATATAGATTAGATTGTTTACCATTTTTAAAGAGTGAAGATAAGAATGTTCATTTGAAATTTTTAAAATTTAGTGAAGAGTTAGATAAAGCGAATAGCTTTATTAATAGTTTTGTTCTAAAAATAATTGATGATTTAAAATTAAATGATGGTTTATCTATTAGTAAATTAAAAGAATTAGATAGTTTTTTACTTCAAAGAGTTGTAGAGTATGAACTTAGTTTGTGTTATCCTAATGATTTGTTTTTAATAAGTGATAAACATACAGATTTAATTATAAACTTAGTTAAGAGTAATAAAAGTAATTTAAGGGTTAATCTACCAAATAATATTGTTGCTGTTAAGGAATATGATGTGTTAAAATTGATTAACGGAAAGGTTAGTAATGAATTTTATTATGAATTAAATGATGCTATTTATGTACCAAATGGTATTATTAAAAAAATTAATAATAGTGATTCTAAAAGTAATTATGTAATAAGATTAAATAGTAAAGATATAGAACTTCCTTTGATTGTTAGAAGTAGAAGAGATGGAGATAAAATGGAAGTTAAAAACTTAAAGGGAAGTAAAAAAGTTAAAGATATTTTAATAGATTCTAAAGTGCCAATACTTAAAAGAAATGATATACCTATTGTTACAGATAGTAAAAATAGAATACTTTGGGTAACTGGTGTAAAAAAATCAAAATTTGATGTGGAAAGTAATGGAATTTATGATATAATACTTTTATATGAGGAGGAATAAAATGAATATTAAAAAAGATTTAAAAAAGAATAATGCAGTTAAAAGCTTTTTTCCTTATTTTGTTTTAATATTAGTTGTAGCTGGGGTATTTTTTATACTAAGTATGGGAACTAATAAAGTTAATGAACTTAAAACAGGAGAACTTTTACAAGCATTAAAAGATTCTAAGGTTACAGAAATTAAGATTATGCCTAAATCAAGTGAGTCTGTTTATTATATTCGTGGTAAATTAAAAGATTATAAAACTAATGAATCATTTGAAGCTAAAATTGTTGAAGCTGAAATTGATAGCGTTGTTAATTATGCAAATACAATGAATATAAAAGAATATGAAACAGTATCAGATCCTGGGGCTAGTCAATTAGTTTATATTATAGTACAAATTGTACCTTTAGTATTTATTGGTATACTTGCTTATGTATTATTTAGTAAACTTGCTAGTTCTAATAAAGGTTCTATGGATTTTGGTAAATCAAGAGCTAAACTTAGTGATGATAAACATCAAGCTAAATTTAGTGATGTAGCTGGTTTAAAAGAAGAAAAAGAAGAAGTTAAAGAATTAATTGATTTCTTAAAAAATCCGAAAAAGTTTCAAAAACTTGGAGCAAGAATTCCAAAAGGTGTTTTATTAGTAGGCCCTCCAGGAACAGGTAAAACTTTACTTGCTCGTGCGGTTGCGGGAGAAGCTAATGTGCCTTTCTTCTATATAAGTGGTTCAGATTTTGTGGAACTATTTGTAGGTGTAGGTGCTAGTCGTGTTCGTGAAATGTTTAAAGATGCTAAGAGAAGTGCTCCTTGTCTAATCTTTATTGATGAAATTGATGCTGTAGGACGTCAAAGAGGTACTGGTCTTGGTGGAGGACATGATGAACGTGAACAAACTTTAAACCAATTATTAACAGAAATGGACGGGTTTGGAGAAAATGAAGGAATAATCATTATGGCTGCTACTAATAGACCTGACGTGCTAGATCCTGCTTTACTTCGTCCAGGAAGATTTGATCGTCAAGTAACTGTTAGCTTACCAGATGCTAATGAACGTGAACAAATATTAAAAGTTCATGCTCGTAATAAAATATTGGCTCCAGATGTTAATATTAAAAACTTAAGTCTTAGAACTCCAGGCTTTAGTGGAGCTGATTTAGAGAACCTTCTTAATGAAGCTGCACTTTTAACTGTTCGTCGTGATAAAGAAGCTATTACTATGGATGAAATAGATGAAGCTACGGATAGAGTTTTAATGGGACCTGCTAAGGTAAGTCGTAAAATTACTGATAAAGAAAAGCGTTTAGTTGCTATTCATGAATCAGGTCATGCTGTTATTGGTATTAAGTTAGAAGATGCTGATGAAGTTCATAAAATAACTATCATCCCACGTGGTATGGCTGGTGGTTATACTATGATGCTTCCTCGTGAAGAAAAAATAGCTATTTTAACTAGAAATGAACTAGAAGCCCAAATTACAGGATTACTTGGTGGTCGTGTTAGTGAAGAAATGTTCTTAAATGAAATTACTACTGGTGCTAGTGATGACTTTAGAAGAGCTACTAATATAGCTCGTGCAATGGTAACAGAATATGGTATGAGTGATTTAGGCCCTGTACAATATGAACAAAAAAGTGAAGGTGTATTCTTAGGTCGTGATTATGGTAAAACTAAGAATTTCTCTGATAAAGTAGCTCATGAAATTGATGAAGAAGTTCGTAAGATTGTTGAAGAATGCTATAATAAAGCTAAAGAAATTTTAAAGAAAAATAAAGATTTAGTTATGCTTCTTGCTGATACTTTAGTAGAACATGAAACTTTAACTAAAGAACAAATTGATTCTTTAGTTAAAACTGGTAAATATATACCTGATAAAAATGAAGAAGATGATTCTTTGGAGGAACTAAAGAGTAAAGCAAAAGAAAAAGGTATTAAAGGTTATACTAAAATGACTAAAGAAGAACTTGAAGAAGCATTAAAAGATGAATAGAATAAGCCCAGTTTAAGCTGGGTTTTTATGTGTTTATTATTATTGTTTAAATTTGATAGTTAAATCTAATGTTAAAAATGTAAGTATTTTGAATTAAGGCTAGTAAAAGTTAAAAAAAAATGTTAGAATTATGATATAGTTAAAATAAGGGTGGATATCATGAAGAAAAGATTTATTTTTGATGAGAGCTTTAATAAAAAATATGGTAAGAATGATAAAATCAAATGGTTGATTGTGGGTACAGTAGCTTTAGTTTTTATCTTGGTTTTAATAATACTAGTAATGGCTAATAAGAAACCTAAAAAACCTGGTAATGTAGGAGGGGAGCCAGTTTTTGAATTAAAAGAAGAATTAGTTTTAGAAGCTGGAAGTGTAGTTCCTGATGTAGTTGACTATTTTAGTAAACTAGAAAATATTGATACTAAGAGTATAAATATTGAGTATCCTGAAGATTTTGAAGTAGGTTATGATAATAGTATGTGTTCTGATGAAGAAATTGAGCAAATGAATAATGGTGCCAATATTGATGATTTTATTTGCGTTGATAAAAAATTAAATTCTGTAGCTATTTATGGTATTACTATTACTATTCAAGACAAAGAATATACAGTTAAATTAATTGTTAATGATACATTAGCTCCTTCACTTGCTTTAAAAGATGTAGAAATATATCAAGGTAATACTTATAGTGTAGAAGATTTTGTGTCATATTGTTCAGATGCGTCAGGATTCTGTAATACAGCATTTTATGATCAAGATACTGATGATTCTGGTAATTTAATAGATTATTCTAAGTTTACAGATCCTGGGGAGTATAAAGTTAAAATCGTGGCATTTGATAATTTTGAAAACAAGACTCAACCAATTGAAGCTGTATTAAAAATTTTACAAGCAGAATCAGCGATGTTTATAGTTAAATTTGATAGTAATGGAGGAACTAATGTAAGTGAAGTTAAAGTTCCAGAAGGTAATACTGTTAGTGAACCAACTGCTCCAACTCGTGATGGTTATACTTTTGCAGGCTGGTATTTGGGTAATAGTAAATATGATTTCTCAGCAGGAATAAATAGAAATATTACTTTGGTTGCTAAATGGAATAAGAATGGGTCTAGTAATCCTCCAGGACCAGTAAATCCAGGAGATATATCTGTTAAATCAGTATCACTTAACTATAAAAAGATTAACTTAGTTATCGGTGAAAGTAAAAATGTTGTAGCATCAATTAATCCAAGTAATGCGACTAATAAAAATGTAACTTGGAGTAGTAAAAATTCTAGTATTGCAACTGTTTCTAATGGCAAAATAACAGGAGTAAAAGTTGGTACTA
>CARJCM010000043.1 GCA_948999435.1 uncultured Bacilli bacterium | reverse complement strand
TTAAATCTCCACCTATATTTTTTGGAAACACTAAACCTTCGGCACTGGTTAAACTATTTAAATATAAGCTTCTCTCTATACTTTGAGGGAAGACTAAACCTTCGGCACTGGTTAAACTATTTAAATATAAACCTCCGTTTATACTTTCTGGTAATGTTAAATCTTTAACACTGATTAAGTTTTCTAAATTTAAATATCCGCCTATACTTTCAGGCAAAGTTAAACCTTTGGCACTGGTTAAACTTTGTAAATCTAAATATCCACCTATATTTTTTGGTAATGTTAAACCTTCAGCACTGGTTAAACTTTGTAAATCTAAATCTCCACCTATATTTTTTGGAAACACTAAACCTTCGGCACTGGTTAAACTTTGTAAATTTAAATCTCCACCTATATTTTTTGGAAACACTAAACCTTTGGCACTGGTTAAGCTACCTAAATCTAAATATCCGCCTATACTTTCTGGTAATGTTAAACCTTCGGCACTGGTTAAACTTTGTAAATTTAAACATCCACCTATACTTTCTGGTAATGTTAAACCTTCGGCACTTGTTAAGTTTCCTAAGGCTAAATCACCATAATAATATACAAATTTCTTGCCTTCTATACTTTCAGGTGCTATTCCTATTTCTTTTTCCGTGCATCCAAAAACTTCTGCTAAATCTTTTCTTTTATTTCTTTTTCCTATTATTTCTTCAATACGTGGATCTTCTTGATATCCAAATCCTTCTATTTCATTATCAATCTCATATAAAAATCGTAAATTTTCTTTTGTTAATTCTTGATTATTTTGAAACTTTTCATATATTTTTGTAAGTTCTTTCATATCACTTACTTTTTTCTTATATTCATTACTATCAGGGAATTCTTTTAGCTTTTCTTCTAATATTTCTTCCATTTCAGATTCTATATTTTGATTACTTGCTATTCCTCTTATTTCCCCTATTTTATCTTGGTTCATTCTTATCGCTAGTCTTGGTATTTTATATTCTCCTGTTTGATTTAAACTATAATATACATAAAAATTTCCTCCAGGATATGAACCTCCTCCACATACTTGATTTATTGCTGTTTCTTTACTTGATGCTGTACACCATCCTGTGTTATACCCTTGTAAACTTTCATATAGCTTTAATGCATCCTCTTTACTATTCTCTTTATATTTTACCCATATACCTTCATTACCATTTGTTTTAATACTTGTCGTCTTTGCTAACATCTTTCCATATATTTGATAAAAATTCTCACTACTTGCAAGCCTTTTTATCTCTTCATCTGGATATTCTTCTGGTATTAGTTTTAAACGCATTTTTAAATATTCTACACTTTTTCCAAGTATCTCTGAATTTATATTTACAAATGGCGCGATAGTTTCTTTACTTCTTCGATTAAAGTTACCACTATCTTTATTTATTGTTCCTATATCTAACATTCCTATAAATGCCCATACTTTTGCCCAAGTTGGTATATAATCTGATTCTCTACTCATTAAATAATCTAGCCATGCATCTATTGAAGACATTTCAGTATGTATAATTTCTTCTACATGCATCTTTCTTACTTCTTTTTCTAAATCAGTTTTAGGATTTACTAAATCTAAATGTCCATTTCCTTCTTCTAAATATCTTTTACTTAAAAATTCAAAATAAGAATTTGGTATTTCACTTTCTTTTATAATATATCTTTTATGATATAATTTTTTTATTCTATTTAAATATTCTTCTTTTTCTAAAGATTTGTCTTGTACTTTAGATATCTTTTCAATATATGCCAAAACAATTTCTAATTTTTCTTTAGAAGTACTAGCCCTTTTACTTATAATACCTTCTTTATAAAGTTTATCATATAAACTTTTTAAAAACTTACGAAATTCTTCTGTCATATAAAACGCCTTCTATTATACACATTTTATAATACTTTTATCCATTTGTAAATATTTCCATCACAAAAAAATTAAGCATTTACTGCTTAATTCAAAGATATTTCATCGTTTTCTTCTAAAGTTGGTTCGACTTTTTCATGATAGCAACATACCAAATCATTTATATCATAAGAATCAGCATATTTTCCTTCAATATATAAATATGACATAAAATCTTTTACTTCTACTATTTCCAAGTTTTCTTCAACACTATAATTAACATCATCCATAGTCCCACCACTAATATCATAACTTGCAAAGATACTAAAGTAGCACTACTATCTAAATCAACATATTAAACAACTCTACAACCACGACGACTTGCTCTTACAACACTAAATACATAATCTTTTATAGCTAATAATTTTGTAAATGCTGCGCCTCCTTGTTTAAAAGTAACTGTCTTTATATATTTATCTACGTTATCTGCCGAATCATTTCCTTTCATTCCATCAGTTTCTGAATAAGAAACTACTACATCACTTCCTAAAGAAATTTTTTTAGAATTATTCTTATCTCCTGAACAACCTGTAAGCATTATTGATAAAATTAAAGCTCCACTAATTAAGCTTTTTCTTAAAATTTTAAAATATTGGTTCACAATAACTATCGCCCTTCAAATTAAAAAATATTATAGCATACTAATTCTAAAAGTCAATAAATAATAATTTTAAAAAAATTACATAATAATTAATAGGTGAACTTATGAAAATCAATTATAAAAAATTAATAAATTATATTTTAATACCTTTAATATTAGGTAGTATAGTAGGACTACTTACAAGTGGTAATTATGAGGATCTAATTACACCAAACTTTACTCCTCCAAAAATTTTATTTCCGATTGTATGGAGTATTCTCTATATATTAATGGGTATATCAAGATATTTAATTAGTGATAAAGAAAATAATAACAAAGCTATAACCATATATAGATTACAACTTATTATAAATCTATTATGGCCCATATTATTCTTTAGTTTAAAATGGTTTTTATTTTCATTTTTATGGATACTACTTTTAATTATAGCTGTCATATTAATGATTATTAAATTTTTTAAATTATCAAAAACAAGTGCATTATTACAAATCCCTTACCTTTTATGGATTATTTTTGCTAGTATTCTAAATTATACAATATATACATTAAATTAAAAAAAGTTTAGGAATTCCTAAACCTTTTCTTTATCTTTAAATTTTTCTTTAGCTACACTAAGCATTAACTTAATACGATTAATTTGATTACTTTTACTAGCTCCTGGATCATAATCAACTGCAACTATATTAGCTTCCGGATATAACTCTTTAATTCTTCTCATAACTGCTTTACCCACTATATGATTAGGTAGACAACCAAAAGGTTGGACACATACAATGTTAGGAACTCCTTCTTTTATGAGTTCAATCATTTCTCCAGTTAAGTACCATCCTTCTCCTGTTTGATTACCAGTTGAAATAACATCTTTAACATTTTCTTTTAAATGTTTAATATTAGTAGTAGGCATAAATCTTGTTTTCTCTAAACAAGTTCTAACTGTTTTTTCATAATAATCAATTATTTTTAAAAGTTCATTAGCAACCACAGCCATTGTTTTGCTTGTTCTTAATAGTTCATATTTAATAACATGGTCTATCGCTGAGTATTTAACAAAGCCCATAAGTTCTGGTGCTACTACTTCAGCTCCTTCACTCTCTAAAGTATCAACTAAATAATTATTACCAAAATAATGATATTTAACTAGAATTTCTCCTACAATTCCAACTTTAGGTTTAACCTTATCAGTAATTGGAATATTATTAAATTCATTAATTATAGTTTTAATATTATTTTTAAACTCTTTAAAACTTCCTTTTTGAGCAGCTTCTTCACATATTTTATAATACTTATTATATATTTCCTCACTCATTCCTTTTACAGTTTCATAAGGTCTCGTAGCAAATAATAATTTCATAAGTAAATCACCATATATAACTGCCATTAAAAGTTTATGAATAATCGGAAGAGTAAGTTTAAAATCTTGTTCTTTTTCTAGACCACTCATATTAAAAGATATAATAGGCACATTAAACCCAGCGTCTTTTAAAGCTTTTCTAATTAAACCAATATAATTAGTCGCCCTACATCCTCCACCAGTTTGACTAATTAAAACAGTTGTTTTATCAAGATTATATTTCCCACTTTTTAAAGCACTAATAAGTTGTCCTATAACAATAAGAGAAGGATAACAAGCATCATTATTAACATATTTTAAACCATTATCCAACATTTCATCATTCATATCTTTTAAAAATTCTACTTTATATCCATGACTTTTAAATACACTAATAAGAAGTGGCATATGATGTGGCGACATATCTGGCACTAAAATAGTATGATCTTTTTTCATTTCTTTTTTAAAAGTGTTTTTTTCAAAAACAAACGGTTTATAATCTAGAGAATTAGTTCTTTTTTTCATTGACGAAAGAAGCGAACGAAGTCTTATTTTAATAGCGCCTAAATTAGAAGTCTCATCAATTTTAATCACAGTATATAAACGATTATTTTTTCGCATTATCTCTTCTGCTTGGTCAGTTACAATGGCATCTAAGCCACAACCAAAAGAATTTAAACTAACAAGTTCCAAACGTGGATTTTTACTTACTACATCACAAGCCCGATATACTCTAGAGTGATAGCTCCATTGGTCTACTACTCTAAGTTTCATTTCACTAGCATCATAACAAATACTATCTTCAGTAAGTATAGCTAAGCCAAGACTATTAATTAAAGTATCAATCCCATGGTTTATTTCTTTATCAAGATGGTATGGACGACCTGCTAAAACTATTGCATTTATATCATGTCTCTCAATATATTCTAAGAATTCTTTGCCCTTATTAATAATATCTGTTCTAAAATTATTCATTTCCATACTTGCTAATTTAATTGCATTTTTAAGTTCTTTTTTAGTAAAATTAAACTCTTTAAATTCTTCTAGTTTATATAAAACATCACATAACTTATCATCTTCTAAAGGTAAAAAAGGATTTAAAAATTTAACATTTTCATGTTTTAAATCTAAAACATTTAATTTTATTGCTTCTGAATAACTAGTAACAATAGGACAATTATAATTATTGTCTGCTTTTTTAAATTCTTTTTTCTCATACATAATACAAGGATAAAAAATTGTTTTAACCCCTTTACTTATTAAATTCATTATATGTCCATGTACTATTTTCGCTGGATAACAAGCTGATTCCGAAGGAATAGATTCAATTCCTTTTAAGAATAAATTACGATTAGAATGGTCTGACAAAACAACTCTAAAACCTAAATTAGTAAAAAGAGTATGCCAAAAAGGATAGTTTTCATACATATTAAGAACCCTAGGAATTCCTATTTCTCCTCTAGAAGCTTCTTCTAATGGTAAAGATTCATAATTAAATAATCTATCATATTTATATTGATACATATTAGGCAGTAAATTATAAGACCCATTATTTCCACTACCCCGTTCACATCTATTCCCACTTATAAATTTCTTTTTACCAAAAGAACTAATAGTAAGCGCGCAATTATTTTCGCATCTACCACATCTAGCATGCATTATTTTAGGTTGTAAATTAGAAATGCTACAAGCATCTAATAATGATGAAACACTTTCCTCTTCATAATTTAAATAAGTATCTCTTCCAATTAAAGCCATACCGTAAGCACCCATTAAGCCTGCAATAGAAGGTCTTTTTACCATTTTACCTGTGATTATTTCAAAAGCTCTAAGGACTGCATCATTTAAGAAAGTTCCACCTTGAACCACAATATTATCTCCAAGTGTTTCAAAGTCTCTAACTTTCATAACTTTTTGTAAAGCATTTTTAATAACTGAATAACTAAGTCCCGCAAAAATATCGCCTAAAGGTCGACCTTCTTTTTGTGTTTGTTTAATTTTCGAATTCATAAAAACAATACAACGACTACCCAAATCTACTGGTGCTTTACTCTTTAGTGCTAAATCAACAAATTCCTCTATAGAAATATCTAAAGATTTAGCAAGTGTTTCAATAAAAGAACCACATCCTGAAGAACAAGCCTCATTAAGTAAAATTGTATCAACCACACCATCTTTAAGTTTAATATACTTCATATCTTGTCCACCAATATCGATAATTGAAGTAACATTTGGATTAAAGAATTCTGCTGCTCTAGCATGAGCCATTGTTTCAATTTCACTAATATCTAAATTAAAAGCAGTTTTAATTAATCCTTCACCATAACCAGTTGAACCACTAACTCGGATAATTACATCTAAAGGTTTAATTTTATACATCTCTAATATCATAGCTTTTATTGTATCAATAGGACTCCCCATATTAGAACGATAATCTTGATATAAAATATTAGCATCATCATCAATTAAAACTAATTTAGCAGTTGTTGAACCTGCATCTATTCCTAGGTAAGCATTCCCTGAATATTTACTAATATCTAAATTTTTGACACTATCTTTCGCATGTCTTTTTCTAAATTCTTGTAATTCATTTTCATCTTTAAATAAAGGTTTTAAAGACAAACTAGCTTTTTCTTTAAACTTTCTTATTTTATCTATTTTTTTATTTAATTCCTCATAACTAATAGGTTCCATATCAATATTAGAATAAATAGTTCCTTTAGCAACAAATAAATGACCATCTGTAGGAATATGTACTTCAGTATCTTTCAAATTTAAAGTTTTAACAAAAGCATTTCTTAAAGTATCTAAATAATTAAGAGGACCACCTAAAAACATAACATTACCTCTAATAGGTTTCCCACAAGCAAGTCCACTAATAGTTTGATTTACAACTGCTTGCATAATTGATAATGCAATATCTTCCTTTTTAGCCCCTTCATTAATTAAAGGTTGAATATCACTTTTCGCAAAAACCCCACAACGAGAAGCAATAGGATATATTTTTTCACCATTTTGCGCTAATTTATTTAAACCTTCCGTATCTGTATTTAAAAGAACAGCCATTTGGTCTAAAAAAGCTCCTGTTCCTCCTGCACAACTTCCATTCATTCTTTGTTCAATGCCATTAGTAAAATATATAATTTTAGCATCTTCCCCACCAAGTTCTACCACTACATCTATATTACTAGCATAATTAAGTGTTGCATTTTTACAAGCTATAACCTCTTGCACAAAAGGAACATTTAAAAACTCAGCTAAAGCTAAAGCTCCACTACCAGTAAACGCAATTCTAAAACTATCATCTTTTTTAACAACCTTTAAAAATTCAGCTAGTAAACTCTGAATAGTTTTTAAAGTATTAGAAAAATGTCTTTGATAATCTTTAAATAATATTTTGTCATTATCCATTGCAATTAACTTAACTGTTGTACTACCAACATCTATACCTACATTTATTATTCTCATAAAATACCTCTAAAAACAATTATAACATAAAAAATCAAATCTTCCAAAACCAATTTTTCTAATTATAAACATCAAAAGAAAAAACACCAAAAATATTAGTGTTCTAATAATTTAATTATTAATAAGAATAATTTTTATCTTCCTTTTATAGTATCCGCGTTCATATTATTAACAACTTCTTGAAAAGACGTTTCTATAATCTGTTCATCTAAAGTAGCTCTCCCAGTGTAAAGTCTCCAAACATTTAGATGATAAAAGAATTCTTGCATTTCTGGATAAGGAAACATATCAGGAGAAATTACTCCATCAGCATTTACACCAGCGATACAAATACTATTAATTTTCTTTTTAATTTGTTTTTTTGATTCAAATGTCTGTTCAGTTAATTCCTTAATAGCTTCCTCTCTAGCGGCAACTAAAAAAGAAGAGTTTGCTTTATGAACATAAGAAAATTCTCCTTCTTGAGGCACATACACAAATGACCCCGACTCATCTTTTTTAAAATTTAAAACTTGAAACAAAATATCTTCCCCAAGGATTAATTGTAATAATTTACTAATCTTTTCTCCTAAAAGTGTAGAATAATTAAAAAAATTATAATAATTATAACGATTCTTAGATCTTCTATTATTATGTTTAAATCTATCATTATCAGCAATAATATCTTCTGGCGCTACAAACATAGTAGTTCTATATCTTTTCTTTAATTCATTTATTTTCCTATTTAATTCTCTCATCTTTTTAAGATCCATAACCATACCTCTTCTCTTAAGGTTAATATTATAAAGTAAAAAATATATAATATCAATACTAAACCAGAAATAATTGACTAACCCTATATAAAAGCATATAATTTAAATATATCTTTAACGAGATAAAAGAAAGGAACAAAATATGTTAGAACTAAAAAAAATAACAAAAGAATACCTAACTGGTGCAAATAGTGTGAGTGCATTAAAAGGTATTAATTTAAAGTTTCGTGAGTCTGAGTTTGTAAGTATTTTAGGTCCCAGTGGTTGTGGTAAAACAACACTTCTAAACATTATAGGTGGTTTAGATAATTATACTAGTGGTGATCTTATAATAAATGGTAAATCAACCAAAAAATTCAAAGATAAAGATTGGGACAATTATCGCAATCATCGTGTAGGTTTTGTATTTCAAAATTACAACTTAATTCCGCACCAAACTGTATTACAAAATGTTGAACTAGCCCTAACACTCGCTGGAATAAACAAAAAAGAAAGAAGAAAAAAGGCCATTAAAGCTTTAAAAGATGTTGGTTTAGAAGATCAAATAAATAAAAAGCCAAATCAAATGAGTGGTGGTCAAATGCAAAGAGTTGCTATCGCAAGAGCCTTAGTTTCAAACCCTGATATATTACTCGCTGATGAACCAACTGGAGCCCTAGACTCTAAAACAAGCATTCAAATTATGGAGTTACTAAAAAATATAGCCAAAGAAAAATTAGTAATAATGGTTACTCACAATCCTGAGTTAGCAGAAAACTATTCTACAAGAATTATTAAAGTATTAGATGGTAAAGTACTTGATGATTCAAATTCTTATAATGAAGAAGAAAAAAATATTGATAATGCCAAAATAGGTAAAACAAATATGACTTTTACTACTGCTTTATCATTAAGTTTAAATAATTTATTAACTAAAAAGGGAAGAACTCTTTTAACAGCCTTCGCCGGTTCCATAGGAATTATTGGTATTGCGCTTATATTATCTTTATCAAGTGGTATGCAAAACTACATAACTCGCGTTGAAGAAGATACTTTATCCAGTTATCCAATAACATTACAAGAAACCACAATGGATACAGGAGAACTATTAAAGGCAGCTACAGGTTCTATCGAAAGTAAAAAATATAATGACAATAAAATCCATAGTGAAAATGTAACAAGTAATATGTTATCATTAATGGGAAATGGAGCTAAAACTAACAATTTATATGAATTTAAAAAATATATAACTAATAACAATGATAAATTTAGTAAATATGCTAACGATATTCAATATAGTTACAATTTAGATTTAAACATATATAAAGAAAATGAATCAGGTTACACATTAGTAAATCCTGACCAAATTATTGCTAAATTAGGCATGAATGATATGAATAATATGGGCGAATTAATTGGTGGAGCTACTACTTCATACAATGCTTTCAATGAAATGCTTAATAATAAAGAATTAATTAAAGAGCAATATGACGTTATCGCAGGAGCTTTACCTACAAACTATAATGAAGTAGTACTATTAGTAAACAAAGATAATTGTATAAGTGATTATGCTTTA
Organism: uncultured Bacilli bacterium; assembly: GCA_948999435.1. Lineage (GTDB taxonomy): Bacteria > Bacillota_I > Bacilli_A > RF39 > UBA660 > Caccenecus. The sequence continues at coordinate 2,713 of CARJCM010000043.1, read as the reverse complement.
TATGCTATCGGATTACTTGATAGTAATGAATTAGTTGAAAAATATAAAGCTGTTCTAAACGGAAACAAAGTTGAAGATTTAGAAGAATTATCATATACATATGAAGAATTATTAGATATTAAATTTAAAGTATTATTAAACACTGATTATTATTCTAAAGAAGGTAAAATTTGGATTGATAAAAGAAGTGATGAAAAGTATTTAAATAAAATTTTAAATGATGCTTTAGAATTAAAAGTAGTAGGAATAATCAAAGCCAAAGATGAGACAATAACAACTAATACTTATGGTGGAGTATTATATACATCAGATTTAACTAAATATGTTATAAATAAAATTAATGATACTGAAATTGCCAAAGAGCAAAAAAATAATTCCAAAACAAATATTTTTACAAATGCTGAGTTTAGTGAACAAGAATTTAACATTAACAATTTAACTCCAGAGCAAAAAGCATATTTAGCAACCCTTTCTCAAATAGAACTAGCTGAAGTAATTAAAAATTATCAAGAAAATGCTAGTGCTACATATGAAACCAACTTAAAAAAACTAGGTATAGTTGATTTAGAAAAACCAAGTATGATTAACATTTATGCCAAAGGTTTTGAAGAAAAAGAAGAGTTAGCAAATCTAATAGATGAATATAATAAGAACACTTCTGAAGAAAATCAAATTAGTTATACTGACTTTATCGCCGTTATGATGAGTGGAGTATCCAATATCATTAATATTATAAGTTATGTTTTAATGTCATTTGTTAGTATCTCACTTATTGTATCCTCAATAATGATAGGAATTATAACTTATATATCAGTTTTAGAAAGAACCAAAGAAATTGGAATACTTCGTAGTATAGGCGCTAGTAAAAAAGACATCTCCAGAGTATTTAATGCTGAAACTTTAATTGTCGGCGCAACCGCTGGATTACTAGGAATAGGAATAACATTATTATTAAATATACCTATTAATTCTATAATAAAATCAATAACTAACGTTTCTAATATTTCATCTCTTCCAATAATAGGAGCTGTTATATTAGTATTAATAAGTATTATATTAACAGTAATCGCTGGTTTAATCCCTGCCAAAATGGCTAGCAAAAAAGACCCAGTTGAAGCTTTAAGAACCGAATAAAATATTTAAAATTAAAAAAAGTGGTAAGTTAAATACCATTTTTTTATTGTTATTTTTTATATCCTTTAGTTGTATAATTATTACATTTTATAAAAACATCATATTCACAAAACATATCTTTACGTAAAATAATATAACCTGTACATACATCTTTATCCACTTTTAATTCATCTTGTTTTAAGAAATCGCTATCTATTAAATCTTTAGTTGATATTTTAATTTTTTCACCATCTTTAGGATATAAAAAATTATGGTCAGCATAACTAGAAGCAGCTTCTTTTAATCTTTTTTCAACTACTTCATATTTTTCATTTTTATCTTTAAGCATAAAACCCATAGTTGTTAGTAAACCTATAAGAACAATTACAATAACACCCCAAACAACAAATAACGCATTACTTTTTTTCATTACTTTCTCCACTCCTCATATCCTTCTGTCATATAACCATTACATTTAATATAAGCTTTAGTATAGACTTTTCCATGTGTTTTATAAGCTTTAGCATAACCACTACAAGAATTCCCTTTGTTATCTTCTAAGACTATATCTAAATTATAACTTCTAAGAACACTTCTAGAAATAGTTATTTCTTCACTAGTAAGCATTTCATCATAGTAATCATTTAAATAAATTAAAGTTTGTTTCTCCAAATTGCTTTCTAATACAGAATAATCAGTTTTTTTTACTTCCATATCAAAGTTATTATACATAGAAGAAATATAAAAAACTGCTACTAACAAAAATATAATTAATATACCTGATAATAAAAGCATTTCATTAAGACTCCAACCATTTTTATTAAGACGCATAAAAACCACCTAAAAACAATTATAGCATAAACCTTCAAAAAAAGAACTATTTAGTTCTTTCCTTAATAAAAAATGGTCCAAATTGTACACTTATAGGAATACTAGCTCTATCATACTTATACATTTTATAACCTAAGCCCATGCAAGAAGTTGTAGTTCCATCATCATATTTCTGAACAGTTTTATGAATACAAAATAAAGGTAATTTTTCCTGTCTAGCTCTAAAATAATCTATAAAAAAGCAAATAATCCAAATAATAATAACTGCAATAATTAATATTTTAATAACTTCCGATTTCTTAACTTTTGATTTATCTATCATAATAACCAATCTCCTATTATTAATTATATCAAAAAGTAAAATAAAATCAATCAAATATTAAAATTTTCTCCTAAATATGTAAATGAAAAAAAGAGCTCTAATCGAGTTCTTTTCCCAAAATAGAATTAAGCTAATTCTACTTCAGCACCAGCTTCTTCTAATTGTGCTTTTAATGCATCTGCTTCTTCAGCAGGAATATTTTCTTTTAAGTTACCACCATTGTCAGCGATAGCTTTAGCTTCAACTAAGCCTAAACCAGTAGCTTCTTTAATGATTTTGATAACAGCAATTTTGTTACCTCCAGCATTTTTAAGAACAACAGTCTTAGTAGAAGGTCCTTCAGCCTCAGCTCCACCTGCAGGAGCAGCTGCAACAGCTACAGCACTTGGATCTACTCCAAATTCTTCTTTCATTGCATCAACTAATTCTTTTACTTCAAGAATAGTC
>CARJCM010000042.1 GCA_948999435.1 uncultured Bacilli bacterium | reverse complement strand
TAAAAAATGTTACTGTTCACCACCACAATTTTTACAAAATTTTGAGTCTTTATCAATTAGACTACCACAATGTTTACAATATACACGTTCATCTTTTGTAAGACCATCTTTTATAGCACGAGTAGTAATTTCAATACCATCTTTAGTAGCATCGGCCATATTTGTAGAAATATTTCTAATATCATCTTTTGATTCATCCATCATATATTTAGCAGCTTTAATCTGTCTACTCATTATTTTACTTCTAAATTTAGGACTAATTAATTGAGCTACAACAAGAATAAAAACACATGCTATAAATAAAGGAACAAATATAAATAATACTTTAACCATTTCTAACACCTTAATACCAATATTATATCATGCATTTTTAAATTTTACAAAAAAATATAATAAGTAAAATTTTTTCTGAAGTGCAAAAAATATAATAATTAAAAACCGACTATTTATTAGCAAGAAATATATTAATAAAAATATTTTTATGATATAGTATTAGAAAGGAGTAATAAAATGAATAAAGAAAATATATTAGAACTTATAACAAAAAGCAGTATAGAAGTTATGAATAAAGCTAAACATATAAAAATAAATTATGACAAATTAGAAGAATTTATTAAGAACAACAAAATAGAAGCTAAAATGTGGGGAACATCTAACATATATAATTTTATGGACCGTGATACTGAAACAATAATCCATTTTTTATTAGTATTTCAAGCGATAGATTTTTGCTTTTGGGGTAATCCTAAATGGTCTATTAAAAATGAAGAAGAAACTATTGATGGTAGTAGAGCATTAATGTATTTAATCATTAAAAATATTGATATATTTACAGACTTTAAAAAATTAGAAGAATTAACATATGAAGAATTTAAAAAAATGTTTACTAGTAACACAGAAATACCATTATTAAAAGAGCGATATGAAATATTACATGATATAGCTAAAGTTATTAACACTAAAATGCAAGGAAGTTTTTATAAGTTTATAAAAGATATTCATAGTGATATAGAATTATTCCATTTAATAATTGAATATTTCCCAAGTTTTAAAGATGAGAGAATATACAATAATAAACCAGTATATTTTTATAAATTAGCATGTTTATTAGTATCAGATATAATGCATGCCAGAAATATTATAGAGGGTAACAATTTCGATTATTCTCATTTACCAGGCTGTACAGATTATAAAATACCACAAATTATAAGAGCGTTTGGTATTACAAAATACTCTGACGAATTAGAAAGTATTATTAATAAAAAAGAAGAGATACCATTTAACTCAGAATATGAAATAGAAATAAGATCCTCGGCCATAGTTGTTATAAATTATATAATTAAAAAAACAGGTTTAAGTGGAATGGCCATAAATGACTTTTTATGGGTATCAAGTGGTAAAATAAAAAATATGCTACCATATCATTTAACCAAAACAACAACTTATTAATAGGCAAATCACTAAAATAATCATTTTTCATAAAATACATTAGAAATGGAGTGCTAAAAATGAAATATGATTTTTTTTATGAAGACAAAAAAGAAAAAGATGATTATGGGCTTAAATATATTGATAAAGATGGTATGGGTTATAAATGTAAAAAATATAAAGTTAAATATCCCCCTCAAGAACAAAAAGAACAACCTGGTATGGAATATTTAATGGAGCCAAGACCAATATTTTATAATCCTGAATATAAAGCTAGTGGAAAACTAAAAGATAAAGTAGCTATAATAACTGGAGGAGATTCGGGAATTGGACGAGCAGTATCAATTCTTTTTGCTAAAGAAGGGGCGAGTGTAGTAATACCATATTATAATGAACATAGAGATGCTTTAGAAACAAAGTATTATATTGAAAAAATAGGAGGTAAATGTTTATTATTATGTGGTGATATTAAAGATGAAAATTTTAGTAAAACGATAGTTAGAGAGACATTAAATGAATTTGGTAAAATAGATATTTTAGTAAATAATGCTGGTGTTCAATATCAACAAAAAAGTTTATTAGATATCACAGAAGAACAATTTGATAAAACCTTAAAAACCAATGTGTATGGGATGTTTTATTTAACAAAAGAGGCATTAAAATATATGCATAGTGGAGCATCCATTATAAACGTTTCTTCTATTACTACATTTTATGGTGAACCAGAATTAATTGATTATGTTACAAGTAAAGGCGCAATAGTTGGCTTTACAAGAAGTTTAGCTACAAATTTAGCAGATAAAAATATTAGAGTAAATGCTATTGCACCAGGCTTTTTTTGGACACCACTTCAACCATCATGTTGGGAGTCTGCTAAAATACCAACCTTAGGCGCTGATTCTCCCATGAAAAGAGGGGGAGAAACATATGAAATAGCTCCATTATTTGTATTTTTAGCAAGTGAAGATTCATCTTATATAACAGGACAAGTTATTCATATTAATGGAGGAGAATATAAAGGCTAATAAAAGCTTGACAAAACTATCTAAAACATTTATTATAAATAACCAATAAATCAGGAGGTTATTTATATGAAAAAAGTATTAAGTATTTTAATATTATTAACAATTTTATTAATACCAAACGTAGCTAAAGCTGATTCATATCGTTTTAATTTTTATTGTGATTCAAAAGAGCCACTAAATGATGGAACATTTTATATGACATGTCATTTATTAATTAATTCAGATATGGAAATAAATCATGTTAAAGGAAGTTTATTACTTAAAAATGTTAAATTAGAAAGTATTAAAACAAGTAGTGATTGGAAAAGTCTAAATGGATTAAGTAGTAATTTAGAGTTCAAGTCTACAAGCACTCATAATGGTTCATTTAGTGTTGCAGATTTTGTTTTTACAGGCGATTTAAGTGATAACAAATGTGAAGCTAGCTTTATAGCAGAATTAGCAGAGAAAGAAAAAGAACCAACACCAGACACTAAAGTATGTGCAATTGTTGACGATACATATTATGGTAAAAATGGTAATGTTGTAAGTGAAGAAAAATATTATGAAGAATGCGAAAAATATATTTGTACAGTTGTAAATAACAAATATTATTTCAATTCTAAAGGTCAATCAGTTTCTTATGATGAAATGCTAAAAGATTGTTCTACTCATGAAGTTACTAATCCAGGAACAGGTGTTGATTATGGTTATATAATTTTACCAACAGGCATAATATCTTTAATAGGAATAGTTATTTATTCTAAGAAAAATCAAAAAATTTATAAAATATAGTTGAAAAATTTAGATAATATGATATAATTTATATTATCTAAAAGAAACGCGGATGTAGTTTAATGGTAGAGCTTCAGCCTTCCAAGCTGATAACGTGGGTTCGATTCCCATCATCCGCTCCAAAAGGTAAAATCGTCGCACCAAGTGACGTTAATTGATTAGGTCAATCTGAAACATGATTGATTTTTTATTTTTTCAGTAAGTTGTCTATTGAAAATTATAAGCAAGCAACGGATTTATACTCCCACATTTTATTAATAGTGACAATTATTTAAAAGATATCCAAATAATCTTAATAATTTTGATAAAGAACTACAAAAAGAAAAAGACAATTTTAGGAAACTATAACCTAGCATTGTCTTTTTCTTTGGCTCTAAGCAATTACTCCATATTTAAATATTTTTTAATGGCTATTGATGTATAAGTGTTAGTATTAATAATATTTTTTAAATATCCCTCATAAACTATTTTACCACCATTTTTTCCCGCATCTGGTCCCATATCAATAATATAATCTGAATCCATTATAAAGTCTAAGTTGTGCTCAATGACTATAATTGTATTGCCATTATCAAGCATTCTTTTCATAACATTTTTTAGAACTTCAATATCTCTTAAATGGAGTCCTTGTGTTGGTTCATCAAAAATGTAAATATTACCTTTTTTAATTAAATATTTAGACATATTTACTCTTTGTACTTCACCACCTGATAAAGTATCTAATGTTTGTCCTAATTTTAAATATTCTAATCCTACATTTTTAAGTATTTCCAATCTTTCTCTTATATCATTATTATCAAAGAGATTTAATGCTTCATCAACTGTCATTTCTAAAACATCATTAATATTTTTACCTTTATATAAATATTTTAAAACATCTTCTTTATATCTCTTACCATGACATATTTCACAAACTTGCTTAACATCCCCTAGAAAATGCATATCCATTTTTATAATACCTGTTCCATTACAATTAGGGCAAGCGCCTGTTGAGTTAAAACTAAATTCACTTGATTTAACTTTATTTTCTTTTGAGAATATATCTCTAATGATATCAAACACTTTTGTATATGTAGCGACATTACTTCGACTATTTAGACCAATGTTTTCCTTACCAATTTTTATAAGTCTATGATCATTTTGAATTAAATATCTAATTAAAGAAGATTTTCCACTCCCTGAAACTCCTGTTATACAAGTCAACATATTTAAAGGTATTTTTATATCTAAATTCGTAATATTATTAATATTTATTCCTTTTACTTCATAAAACTCTTTTATTTCTTTCGATACATCAGAAAGGACCTTTTTATTTTTTAAATATCTTCCAGTAATAGATTTAGTATCCTCTAATATTCCTTTAATATTACCGTTATAAACTACTTCTCCACCATTAGTTCCTGATTCTGGACCAATATCAATAATATTATCAGAACTACTAATTATTTCTCTATTATGTTCAACTACAATAACTGTATTGTTATTATCTACAATATTTTTAATAGATTTAATAATTTTATTAACATCTCTACTATGAAAACCTAAACTCGGTTCATCCATTATATAAATTAACTCATTTAAAGTATTATTCATGCTTTTAGCTAACTTAATTTTCTGCGCTTCACCGCCTGACAACGTTCCAACACTTCTATTTAAAGTTAAATATCCTATGCCTAAATCAATTAAATTTTTTAAATCTTTTTTCATTTTAGATACAATTTCATTCGCTTCAATATCGTCTATAGTTAAGATAAACTCATATAAATCAACTATTTCTAAATTTAATAAATCTCTTAAACTTTTATTGTGAACTTTAACCGATAAAGCATTCTTATTCAATCTTGATCCATCACACTCTGAACATTTATCTTCTTTAAAATATTCTTTGTCATAATCATTTATTTGCAATCCTCTTGAATCTGATTGTCTTTTTAATAATCTACTAACTATTCCTTCATAAGACCAATTTTGTACAAATCCCTCATTTTGATTCATAAAAGTAGTTGGTTCTTTATATAAAAGTAAGTCTAATTCTTCTTTAGAATAATTTTTAATTTTTTTATTCATATCAAAATATCCAGTTGATTTTTGAATATTGAAATAACGAGAATCTACTTTCCATGTTCGATGTTTAATTGCACCTTCATTTAAAGATAAATCAAAATCAATTAGTTTTGATAAGTCGACTATTAATTCAACACCTAAACCTCCACATTTCCCGCAAGCACCTTTTGATGTATTGAAAGAAAAGTAACTGCTATCATAAATTGGATAACCAATTCTAGAATAAAGTAAGCGTAGATATGTATAGATTTCAGTATAAGTTCCAACAGTACTTCTAGGATTAGTGCCCAGTTTTCTTTGTTCTACTAATACACAAGGAGATAAGTTACTAATTTTTTCGACATTTGGTTTATTTATTTTTGGTAGATTTTTAACAACATAAGTTGATAAAGTTTCATAAAATGATGTTTGTGCCATTGCATATATACAATCAAAAATCAATGACGATTTACCGCTTCCTGAAACTCCTGTTACAACATTAAATTTGTGTTTATCTATTTCAAGAGCTATGTTTTTAAGATTATTTTCTTTTGCACCAACTATTTTAATTTTATTAAAAGCCAAGTTTTCTTCATTAGTATTCATTGTAGAACCTCCTAACTAAAAGAATTATACTATATTTAGGTGTTTTTTTCCATACTCCCACTTGAAATAATCTTAAAATCTGCTATAATTTAATTATCAGTTGATTTAATCAACTTTGGGAGTATAATTTTTCGTATACGTGTATCGTTAAGGCTCCAATGAGAGAATTACTCACACCTTCGTGTGAGTTTTATGTTACAAAAATATCCTATATCACTCGTCGATATGGGATTTTTTCATGTTTGAAAGGAGGTTTCTCAAATGAAAATAACCATAGAACCTTTAGAATTTCCTTTATGTGTTAAAGACAAACTTATGAAGATACCTAAAATATCAAAATTACATATTGAATTTGTAAATGGGAAAAATATTCATTTTGATAAAACTAACCTTTCAATCAATGAGCCACACAAAGTTATTATTAGTAATGAAGAATCTTGTATAATCTTATTATCTTATCCAAATGATAATAATTTATATTTGAAAGATAATTTAGAAATTATTACTCTTGAATCTATAAAATTTTTGATTTTAAAAATGCTGTAAAAAAGAAATTTTTTGAAATTTTATTTTTCCCTTTATTTATAAGGGTTTGCGAGCAAAAATTATTTTTCGATGTCCGTTTACTTTCCGGTAAAAATGTGTTATTATGGTAATATACGAAAATTGTAAGTACTCGTATATTTTTATGTATTTTTGTAGTTCTTGACACAAGGAAATTCTCTTGTGTTTTTTTGTCGTTCAAAGAAAGGAGAAGAAAAAATATGAACGGAGAAAAGAAGAACTTTGTTGTAGGGATTTATCCTCGTGTGAGTACAGAGGATCAGTCTAGGTTTGGTTTTAGTTTAGATGAGCAAGAAGAAAGTCTTAAAAGGTTGTGTGAATGGAAAGGATATAAGATTTACAAAGTGTATCGTGAAGAAGGAGTTTCTGCTAAAAGTATGAATCGATCTAAATTTAAAGAGATGATACAAGATATGAAAGATGGGAAGATAAATAAAATACTTGTTTATAAGTTAGATAGATTAACTCGTTCTATTCAAGACTTAGAAACTATTTGTAAATTACTTGAAGAATACAAATGTGATCTAGAAAGTGAATGTGAAGAGATTAATACTTCTACTCCTACTGGAGTATTCTTTATGAGAATGACTACTATACTTGCTCAATTAGAAATTGAAAGGACTTCAGAAAGAACTAAATTTGGTTTAATGGGAGCAGCCAAGAAAGGACATTTTTCTGGAAAGGCTCCTATTGGTTATTGCAAAATCAATAAGGAACTTGTTATTGATGAAGTAGAAAGTGAAGTTGTAAAAGATATTTTTAAATCTTATTTAAATGGTTTATCAGTATGTACTATTACGAAACAATTAAATGAGAAAAATGTTTTAAATCGTAATTGGAGAACAACTACTATTGATAGAATGTTATCTAATTATATTTATGCAGGCAATTATCAACACAGAAAACGAATACAAAACGAGGAAACTATCCTACTTGAAGATGTATGCCCTGCTATTATTGATAAGCATGATTTTGAATTAGTACAAAAGCAAAAAGAAAAGAATTTAAAGAACTATACTAGAAAGCACACCTATGTTTATATGCAGAAGATTGTATGTTCAAAATGTCATAAAATTATGGGTGGTTCTTCTACTACTTCTAAGAATAAACCTACTCAAATCTATTACAAATGTAATTGTTGTAATACAAGAATTAATGAGAAAAAGATAGAGCAACCACTGATGTTATTCTTAAATGATATGTTAGATTACTATCTGCTTATTGATAATAACTATAAATCCTTTTTTAACGAAGATTTAACACTTGAAATAAAAAGATATGAGAAGATATTAAAAGAACTAAATACTAAGCTAAAACGCATTAAAAATGCCTATTTAAATAGTAATATTGAACAAGATGATTTCATAGATGAAGAAAAAAGTATAAAAATGCAAATTGAAGAAACAAAAGATAATCTTATATATAATTATGGAATTATAAAATGTAAATTAAAAGAATTTAATGATATTGATAAAAAAGATATAATAAGATACAGAAAAATGAATTATGGTTATGAAATACTAATTAAAAATAAAAAAGAACTAGAGAAAAAATATCCAAATGTTATTATGGATAACATAAAAATAGAAGATATAATGTTAATGTATGTAAAGGGGTGTGTCTAATATGAATTTAACATTACTTATTATTTGCAGTATTAGTATTATAGCTTATTTAATATCTTGGTATATATCACAAAAGAAAATTAAAAACTTTAATTAAAATAAAAATCAAAGAGAGATTATTTTTATAATTTCTCTTTTTAATATTGACAGCTGTGTATAATCTGTATATAATGTATATATACGAGTGAGGTGAGTTATGGAAATAATAATCAGTAATTCAAGTGGTGTTCCTATATATGAGCAAATTAGAGAACAAATAAAAGCAAAAATAGTATCTAATGAACTTAAGTCTGGAGAATTATTGCCATCCATAAGAACACTTGCAAAAGATTTAAGATGTAGTGTAATAACAACAAAAAATGCTTATGAGGAATTAGTACGTGATGGGTATGTCGTAACGATTCCCTCTAAAGGGTTTTATGTAGCAGAAGTAAATCTTGATGTTGCAAGAGAGGAACAATTAAATAAAATTGAGAATTTGCTAGATACAGTAGTAACACTTGCAAAAACAAATAATATCGAAAAAAAGACTATAACAGAAATATTGGATATTTTATATGAGGAGGAGAAATAAATGGAAAACATTTTAGAAGTAAAAAATTTATCTAAAAAATATACTGGATTTGAATTAAAAAATATTAGTTTTGAATTGCCAAAAGGTATGATTATGGGATTTATTGGAGAAAATGGTGCAGGAAAAACGACAACTATTAAGTCTATTTTAAATATAATTGGAAATTACAAAGGAGAAGTAAAAGTATTTGGTTTTGATAATAAAAAGAATGAAAGAGAAATAAAGGAAGATATAGGTGTGGTTTTGGATGATATGTTCTTTCCAGAAATACTTTTGCCAAAAGATATAAATACTATTATGAAAGATGTATATAAAAATTGGGACTCAGATTTATATTTTAAATACTTAACGGATTTTAATTTACCAAAAGATAAGCAAATAAAAACTTATTCAAAAGGAATGCGAAAAAAGTTAGAAATAGCAACCTCACTTTCCCATCACCCAAAACTTTTAATTCTTGATGAGCCAACAAGTGGATTAGATCCGATTGCAAGAAATGAAGTAATAGATATTTTTAGAGATTTTATTCAAAATGAAGAATGTGGAGTATTATTATCAAGTCATATTACAAGTGATTTAGAACATATTGCTGATTATATAACTTTTATCAATGATGGAGAAATCATACTATCAAAAACGAAAGATGAACTAATAGAACAATATGGAATTGTAAAATGTACTGAATCTGAATTTAATAAAATAGATAAGCAAGATTATATTAAGCATAAGAAAACAAAATATGAATGTGAGTTATTAGTTGAAAATAAAAATGAATTTAAGAAAAAATATAATATAAATACCGTAGATAAAATATCATTAGAAGATTTAATGGTATTGATGGTGAAAGGAGAAAAATAATGATAGGTTTAATTAAAAAGGATTTCTTAATGTTAAAAGGGAATTTTAAAACTTGGTTAATTTTATTATTTGTGTATATTGTTATGGCATTTCAAGAATCAATGAGTTTGGCTTTTTTACTTCCATTTATGTGTGTAGTAACAATGCTGTCAACATTTAGTTATGATAGTTATAATAAATGGGACGCTTATGTTTGTTCTTTACCAGATGGAAGAAAGAATAGTGTAAGAGCAAAGTACATAGCAACAATATTACTTATTCTAGTAACAGTGATAATAACAGCAATTTTAACGATAATAATTGGTTATTATCGCACTAAAACTATAAATTTAGAAAGTATGGGAGAAACAATAATGGGAGCAATATTTGCAACTACTTTATTACAGAGCATTATGTATCCTGCTATTTATAAGTTTGGTGTAGAAAAAGCAAGAATTGCAATATTTATAGTTGTATTTGGATTTGCGTTAATTGGTGGTGTTTTATCAAAATATATTGATTTTGAATCCATTATACAGGGATTAGCATTTTTAGAAAACTATATGATGATTATTATTCCTATCGTTATAATTATAATGTTGTATGTTTCTTATAAAATATCAGAAGTTATATATAAAAGAAAAGAATATTAAAGTAAGTAAATTACAACCATTGATTAAAAAAATATTTAGTAATGTCTAGTATATATTAAAAGGAGTTGTATCAAAGATGAGCAAATATGTGCCATTATGGAAGTATTTAAAGGAAAACAATAAAGAAGAATATAACTTATCTTATGAAGAAATTAAGAACATTATAGGATTTGAAATAGATCATTCATTTTTAACTTATAAAAAAGAATCTAAAGAATATGGATATGAAGTTGGTAAAATATCAATGAAAAATAAAACAGTAATTTTCAATAGGATAAATAAATATTAAGTACACTTTTAAAGTGAGGTGATTATAATAAAAGATAAAATAAGGATAGCATTATGGATTTTTATAGTTTATGTTTTTTCTTTCTTGTGTTATACTCCAATGATGCTTAAAAAACTTGGAATAGAATTTCCAAATATGCTAACATATTTAAAATACTTTTTTGTTATTATGCCAGCATTAGTTTCTATTATATTTATACTTTGTGAGCAAAATTTAAAAAAATTTCTAATAGGCAACTTTAAGAAAGTATCGTTCATAATGTTTAATACTTCTGGAATTCTTATAGCATAAATTATTAAAAAGTATAGTTCATCATATAATTGTAATATTTCTTCAATTTCTAATTTAGTAAATTTTTCATTTTCTTTATATCCAGTTTCATTGTTATGTCTAATATTAGAAGTATTATATAATTTATCTATTAAGGTACATAATTTATTATTACTTTGTTTAAGTTTAGGTTTTTGACCTTCATAGTATTTATAAATATTAAATAGTATAATACATTTTTCTTTTATATTGTTTTTAATTCTTATGTCATTATACTTTAAAATATCTAAACTCACATCATTATTATCAACAGTAACAGCTGCCAATTCGGCATCAATATTTTTCTTAACCAGTGTTACTTTATTTGGCTCATCTATAATTGTATAGTTTAGCTTTTCAATTAATTGATTAATATTTCCTATTAAAATACCATCATCTAATATTATTTTATAATACTTTTCGTTTATTTTAGTTTTTATAAATTTTTGCATATTTAATATTAATTCACAATACAGAATACATGTCATTTCTGCATTTGGATTCCTATATAAATGAACTCCTATTTCACACTCAATATCATATAGAGACACCCAAGTATTTCTAAATTCCCATAAAGCTAAATGTTTATCGCATAATTCTTCATAAGTGGTTTCCATAAATTTACTATTATAATTATATTGAGTTCTTACTAATTTTTCAGAGCTAAACAAATTATGTAATTTTTCTATTTCTTTTTTTAAATCTACATCTTTACTTAAAACATCAAATATAGTTTTATTCATAATAGTACCTCCAAGATTTCAACTAACTAAATTATACTATATTTCTATCAAAATTCCTATATGGCTATTGATTTTTCCTAAGTTTTATCATATAATCTATTTAACGAGTGAGGGATATTTTTTAGATTTTAGGTTTAAAACCCTATTATCATCTGCTCCAGTGACGTTTCTGTTCGAACTTTTATAGTTTGAACTTGAGATACATATCAATCCGTTCGGGTTGATTTTTTTGTGTTTACAAAAGAATTAACAAGGAAAGGATGGTGCATTTTATGATAAAGTTTACTTCACAAAAGTTAGAAATGGAAAGTAGTTTAAAACAACGTATAGAGTTTATTTGTGAGTTTTGCCACACTACACCAAAGATTATCAATGGTAGTATTAAACGTATTAACAATACTAACTTGAACTACCTAGAACCTCATAAAATCATTATAAATAATGTTACTTTTCTAGCATTTAACTATTCTACTGATATTTATATAGGTAATTTAGGTAAAAAGATTAAATTAGTAGAACTAGAAGATTACTTAAAGAATATGGTCTTAATAATATTTTAAAAAGACGCGAAAAAGGTAGAAATAAAGATATAAATGTTAAAGATATGACTAACTATTAAGCAATGAAAGAAGAACTTAATAAGAACAAAGAAGCACTAGAAATTGCAAGTAAAAAGTCTAATGAATTAGATAATACTACAAATGATATTAAAGATACTATCAATAATCTTAAAAAAGCACCAATAGTTAAAAATATTACACTATTTCAGAAAGTAATAGAAATAAAATTATAGAATATTGATAAGGTACAAGATACTAACAAAGATTTTAAGAAAACTGAAATGTTATCAGTAACCTTAAACAATGTTGATACTGAATTACAAGAAAATAGAGAAAAGATTAAGATACTAACTGAAAACAATAAAGCATTATCACTTAAAGTTGATACTTTATCTAAAAATACTGATAATAAAAACAAAGAGATTAAAGAGTTAAAAATCGATAATAAACACTTACAAGAAATGGTTGATTATTTCAAAAATCTATTTAGTAGATTAGTAAAATTCATCAAAAATAAAATGTTTGGTAAAGATAAAGAACGAGAAG
>CARJCM010000041.1 GCA_948999435.1 uncultured Bacilli bacterium | reverse complement strand
AATAAAAGGTTTCTATAATTTATATGCTTATTATTATTTCCTTTTAAAAACTTTTAAACAAAAGCCAATAAAATATATTCCATCATATATAAGGGAAGATGTTAAAAAGATGGATGAAATATCTGAACAGACAAGATTGCTAGTTAGTAATAACATAGAAACTGACAAGCAATTTTTTTTATTTGCCAAAAATAAAAATGATGAGTTAAATATTTTAATAGGGGAGCGTGAAAAATTATGGTACAAATATAAAAAAAATGATTCCAATAAAGATGAAATTAAAGTTAAAATTAATTCTATTACGAAAGATATAAATAATTTAAGGAGAGTGATAAAGTTATGTGATGGAATAAAAGAACGATGTTATAAAATTGAAGAAGTAGTAAAAGAAGTAGAAAAAAATGAAAGAAAGGGTGAAAAGAAATATGAACTCAAGTGATGCAGCAGAGACTCTTGTAAAGATAACATTAGAAGGAACAGAATTTGCTTTAAAAATAACAGGTACAGCAGCGTCTTATTTAGTTCCGTTAATAATTGCGAAATTACAAGAGCAAAATGAATCTGTAGGTAAGACAAAACTAATAAAATTATTAAAAAGTGAAAAGCCATTAAAAATATTCTCTATCAAATTAGATGATGTAAAAGAGTTTAGAAGTCAAGCTAAAAGATATGGAATTAATTATGCTGAGCTTAAACATAAAAAGAATGATAAAGATGATATTGTTGATTTAATAGTTAAAGCTGAAGATGCTGCAAGAGTAAATCGCATGGTTGAAAGATTTAATCTATCTAATTTCAATGAAAATGAAATTAGAAGTAAAATTCAAGATAGTGATGACAAAGAATCTAACAATGAAGTAATATCTCCAATTAAAGATCCAGATTCATTGGTAGCTGACATTTTCTCAAAGCAAGAAAAGGAAGCTGAAGCCCCCCTGTTAGACAAGGAGATAGGGAAAAAGAGTCCGTTAGAGAGTTCTTATACAAGCAAAAACAATCAGAGTTCAATTACTTCTAACGATAGACCTTCAGTTATAGAAAATCTCCAAAAAATAAAAGAAGAACAAGTTAATAAAGATATACCTGAAGAAGAAACTATAAAATCAAAGACTAAAGAGATAAAGCATCAACAACCTAAAATTAAAAAGAAAAAAGAAAGGGGAAACAAAGATGGATATAGATAGTGTTTTGCAAAATAAAAGTAAAAAAGAGTATAACAAAGAAGAATATAAAGCTTATAAAAAAGAAGAAAAACAGCAGATATATGATTTAGCAGACCAGACGGCTAATAAAACATTAACTTCACCTGAAATGTTAAAGACATATTTAGATGTCCAAGCAAGATTCGCAAACTATTCTATGAATAATGCTTTATTAATAGCAGCTCAAATGCCAAATGCTAGAATGATAAAGTCATTAGATGAATGGAAGAAAATAGGAGCATATGCAAAGCCACAATGTAAGTTTATAACAATACTAGAACCTGGACAAAAATTTTTAAAATCGGACAATTCCATTTCTACTACGTTTAACACAAAAAAAGTTCTAGATGTATCACAAACTACTATTGCATTAGGTAATGATACAAAAAAATATAATGCAGAAGAGATGTTCAAAGCTTTTATATATAAATGCCCATATAATATAGAAGCAGCAGATGAACTGAATGAAGGGAAGACTGTAGAACATAATGGTGATACCATTTATATAAAAAGAGGGTTTGAAGAGACAAAAATGTTTACTGAATTGTCATTAGCCTTTACAAATGCAGAAATGAATATTTATAGTGATTCTAGTTTAAATGATTTCGTAAGTAATTGTTCTGCATACATGATTTGTAAGAGTGTAGGCATTGATAGTGAATTGTTTGATTTAACTATTCCAGAAAGTATAAAAGATATAGATATTGTAGATAAGAAAAACATTTTAACTCAAATGAAAAATTTAATGGATGATCATATTAATAGAATAAATGTGTATTATAAGAATAAAGAACAAAGAAATCAAAATTATGAAAGGTAAGATAAATGAAAATATTAGAGCTTAGTAGACACGAAACAGGGATTATCATAAATGCACTAATGGAATTTAGGAATAAAGTTATTTCAAATAATGAAAATTATGAACCTATTAATGAACTTTTAATTAAAGTGCTAGATGCACCAGAAAAGAAATCAATTTTTAGAGATAGTAGATAAATAGTG
The DNA here is from genome assembly GCA_948999435.1 of uncultured Bacilli bacterium. Classification (GTDB taxonomy): domain Bacteria; phylum Bacillota_I; class Bacilli_A; order RF39; family UBA660; genus Caccenecus. Next base: position 10,438 of record CARJCM010000041.1, on the reverse strand, counting down.
CTAAAAAACAATAATGATGTAAAATGGCTTTTTATAATAGGTATAATACCAGTAGTTTATTTTTCATTATTATTAGCACCACATTTTGATAAGAGCTTAATAAATATAATTCAAGAATTACCTGAAATATTAGATAATCCATTTAATATAACATTTTGTGAGTATAGCATAAAAGCTATTACTCTTTTTTTATTCATTTATTCATTATCTATAGCAATATATTATTCTATTCCAAAAAATTATCGCCATAGGGAAGAACATGGTTCTGCAAAATGGGGAAATAAGAAAAGAATTTGTAAAAAATATTTACAAAAACCAATAGAGAATAATAAGATCCTAACTCAAAATGTTTCAATCGGACTTGATGGAAAGAAGCATAGGCGCAATCTAAATACGTTGGTTATAGGTGGATCTGGTGCTGGAAAAACAAGATTTTATTGTAAACCAAATTTGTTGCAAGCTAATACATCATTTGTAATTTTAGATCCTAAAGGCGAAATGCTGCGAGATACAGGATATTTATTAGAGAAAAAAGGGTATTCAGTAAGAGTATTAGACTTAATAAATTTTGAAAAAAGTTTTTGTTATAATCCACTTTTTTATGCAACTACAGATAATGATGTTCAAAAACTTGTAACTAATTTCTTTAAAGCGACAACTCCAAAGGGTTCAACTTCTAGTGATCCATTTTGGGATACTGCTGCATCAATGTTACTTTTAGCTTTAATTTTCTATTTAAAGTATGAAGCACCAGAATATGAACAGAATTTTTCAACTATTATGGATATGATAGCTTATGGTGAAGTTAAAGAAGATGATGATTCTTATTTGAGCCCGTTAGATATTCTATTTAATCGCTTAGAGAAAAGACAAAAAGATCATATAGCTGTCAAATATTATCGTAACTATCGCTGTGGTTCGGCAAAAACCTTAAAATCTATTCAAATAACACTAACTTCTCGCCTAGAAAAATTCAATTTAAGCAGTGTAGCAGCACTAACAATGACAGATGAACTAAATCTACAAGAGTTAGGAGAAAAGAAAGTAGCGTTATTTGCACTTATTCCTGATAACGACACTTCTTTTAATTTTTTAGTAAGTATTCTATATACACAAATATTTCAACAATTATTCTATTTAGCCGATCATAAATATTCTGGATGCTTGCCAATGCCAGTTCATTTTCTAATGGATGAGTTTGCTAATGTCTCATTGCCAGATGACTTTGATAAGATTCTTTCAGTAATGCGTTCAAGAGGAGTTTTTGTATCTATTATTCTCCAAAATTTAGCTCAATTAAAAGCGCTGTTTGAAAAACAATGGGAAAGTATTGTTGGAAATTGTGATGAGTTTTTATATTTAGGAGGAAATGAACAATCAACACATAAATATGTAAGCGAATTGTTAGGGAAAGACACTATTGATACTAACACTTTTGGAAAATCATCTGGAAATAGTGGAAACTTCTCTACTAACTATCAGAGTACAGGGCGAGAACTTATGACACAGGATGAAGTAAGAATGTTAGATAATTTATTATCTATTCTATTTATTAGAGGTGAAAGACCAATTATAGATTATAAATATGATATTTTAAAACATCCAAATGTCAACTTAACCACAGATGGAAGTGAAAAACCATACAAACACAATAAATATGATAATGAAATAGGAACAATAGAACTTGATTATAATGTTAGCAACTATGTTTTTACTAACATTTAAAATATCAATAATTAGAAAGGGAAATTATGAAAAAGAAAAAAATTTATATTATAGCAGTATTTATTTATATACTAACAATAGGAACAAGCACCATAGCTTTTGCTGCAACTGATGATCCTTTGCAAGTAATTAATAATTTATCAGATTATATATTTAATATTTTAAAAGCAGTGGGATTTATATTAGCTGGACTTGGTGTTGTTCAAATAGGTCTAGCTTTTAAAACGCATGATCCATCTCAAAGAGCACAAGGAATTTTATCAGCCGTAGGGGGAATATTAATTGCTTGCTCAAAGTATATAATTAATGCCATAATCGGATAATAAAGAGTATTTTTAGAATTGGGGTGATATTATGCTGATTGGATCTAATTGGATTATAAATAATTTAACTAAATCATTAAACACATGGAATGAAAGTTTAACTGACATTATTAATTTAATAACTAGTTCCCCAGAGGAATTTAAAAATGGCAGTGTATGGGCAATTATAGAAAAGATTAATGGGGGGTTGCAAGCAGTAGGTTTAGCATTATTAGTATTGTTTTTTGTAGTAGGAATTTTAAAAACATGTACTTCATTAAATGAAGTAAAGAAACCAGAGCATGCTTTCAAATATTTTATACGTTTTGTACTTGCTAAAGCTATTGTAACATATGGTATGGAATTAATGTTGGCAATATTTAAAATAGGTCAAGGAATATGTAACAGGGTTATTGAAGCTGCTTCAGTAGAGTATATCCTTGAAGGCTTGCCTATTGGAGCAGAGTTGCCAGAAGAAATAGTAACTGCTATTCTTAATTGTGGATTTTTGGAATCTATTCCACTTTGGGCAGTTACAATTATAGGTAGTTTGTTTATAACTATAATGACTTATATTATGATAATGACTATATATGGTCGTTTTTTTAAATTATATATTTATGCTGCCCTAGCACCTATTCCACTTTCATGCTTTTCTGGAGAATCTACCCAACATATAGGTATAAGCTTTTTTAAATCCTTTTGTGGAGTATGTTTAGAAAGCGCAGTTATAGTTTTAGCATGTGTAATATTCACTTACTTTGCTTCATCTCCACCAGCATTAGCAGATGGCGATGCAATAAATATGGTTTGGTCGTATGTAGGTGAACTCGCTTTTAATATGTTAGTTTTAGTAGGAACGATTAAAATGTCCGATAGGGTGATAAAGGAGATGATGGGAATTTAATGAAGTTAACTAAAACAAGAGAAAAACTAATTGAAATGTATATAAGTGCATTGAACGAAAATGAAATCCCTTGGGAGCAACAATGGCATAATGGAATAAATAAAAATGGGATAACTAATAGAGAATATAATGGTATAAACCAACTTATATTATCATTTACATCCTATTTTGAGAAATACACAGATTCAAGATGGCTAACATACTTGCAAATAAAAAACAATGGCTATAAATTAGCAGATGGTAAAGGGAAAGGTGTGCCAGTAGAGTTTTGGAGTGTTTATGATAAAAAGAATAAGAAGAATATAAGCTATGAAGACTATGAAGATATAATAAAATTATGCCCTGATTTAAAAGAAAATTTTGTAATTTATAACAAGACAGTTAATGTATTTAATGGAGATTTAATTGTTGGTTTACCAAAGGAAACTTTGAATAATAAAAAAATAGAACCTTCGCATTATATTTCCAATTTAATTAAGAAAATGGATGTTAAATATTCTGAAAAAGGGAACAAAGCACTTTATAGACCTAGAACAGATGAAATAGTTTTGCCACCTAGTCATCTTTTTTTTGATAAATATTCATATTATGCAACACAACTCCATGAACTATGCCATGCTACAGGAAATAAAAAAAGATTAAATAGAGATTTTAGTAATGACGAGGAAAACTATGCCCGAGAAGAACTTGTTGCTGAAATTAGTTCTTCTTTTCTTATGCCAAAAATTAATATTGATGTAAAAGCAGTTCACTATGATAACCACAAAAGGTATATTCAGTATTGGATTAAGATTCTAAAAGAACAGCCAGCAGAGCTGTTTAAAGCAATAAATGAAGCAAAGAAAGTTTGCGATTATATTGATAATATAACTAAATCAAAAACAAAAAAATATGAAAGATAATAAAGGAGAAAGAAAAAAATGAAAACATTATATGAAGATTTTAGTAAGTTAAAATTAAAGGATATGAGTAAAAGTATAAGTGATATGACTTATAAATATATAAATCCTGATACACAAGCACCAACTAAAGTGCCAGCATCTCATTATGAAGGAATATTAGACCAAATAGCTGAAAAGTATATTAGTGCTGCAACAAATAGTCAATTTCTTTCAATAATGTATAATCAGTTAAACTCTCTAAAAAAGGAAGATGAAAAATATTTTTATCAAGCGCTGGTATGTATGGATTTAGGTCTTAACCCTAAAGATCTAAGAATAAATGAACAAGTTGCTATAGAGTATATTGTAGAATATATAGCAAATAAAAGAGAAACCGAAAAGAAATACTTTCATTTTTTAGATGAACGTATTGTAAATGCTTTTAGAGAGGCTAGAGATAATCAAGATTTACAAGCTTCTGCCGTAAGAAACAGCAATTATTATGAGACCAAAGATAATAAACCAAATAATAATAGACATTATGAAAGATAAGAAAGGAACAATTTATGGATAATAAAGCATTAAAATTAATCAAAGATTATGATAAGCCTTCAATAACAATGGCACTTATGTTAATTATGGAACTAGGAAAAACAGAAATAATAAATAAAGATTCAAAAGAATTATTTGATTCTTTAAAAAAAAGTACTAGTAATTTTCTTTCAGATAACTATAGAGAAAATATTATAGATGTAGCTAAAAAAATTGCTAATCTTAATAGTAATCAATTTAGAGATATAATGAATTATACAATGATTAATGAAACTAATAAAAAACATGTTAAAGAAAGGGTAAAATAATATGGAAGTTAAAGTTAATCAAGAAATACGTAATTATAAAGAGCATATATTTTTTGGGCTGTCTTTTAGACAGCTCCTTTTTTCTATACTAGCATGTATAACATCAGTATTTGCTTACTTTTTATTAAAAGATAAAATAGGTTTAGAAGCAGCATCTTGGGTTTGTATTTTTTCTGCACTACCATTTATCATAATGGGATATATAACTTATAATGATATGCCAGCCGAAAAGTTTATATGGTGTTGGATTAAATCACAAATTCTTATTCCAAAACACTTGGAATACAAACCTATAAATTTTTACTATGAACTTATGAAAGAGGGAGATATAAGTAATGAAAAAACTAAGAGAATTAAAATTAAAAGATAAAGAATCATTTAAAATACCAAAAAATATTCAAGATATAATTCCAATTAGTAGAATATATGAAGATGGAATATTTTTACATGATAATAATAAATATTCAAAATGTTTTGCTTTTACTGATATAAATTATTCAGTTGCGTGTTTAGATGATAAAAAAGAAATGTTTCTTAATTATTCTGAGCTTTTAAATTCTTTAGATTCAGGAGCTACAACAAAAATAACAATGTCTAATAGAAGATTAAATAAAAATGATTTTAAAAATAATATATTAATTTCATTAGAAGATAACTATCTGGATCAATATAGAAAAGAGTATAATAATAACATACTAAATCAAATTAATCAAAGTAATGGTTTTATTCAAGAAAAATATATTACAATTTCTATAAATAAAAAGAACATAGAAGAAGCAAGAAATTATTTTAATAGAGTAAGTGCTGATTTATTTAATTACTTTAATAAAATGGGTTCTAAATGTAAAGAACTATCTACTAATGAAAGATTAGAGATAATTCATAATTTTTATAGAGAGAATGATAAAAATATATTTAACTTTAATTTAAAAGAAGATATGAAAAGAGGTCAAAGCTTTAAAGACTACATTTGCCCTGATATATTAGAACATGATAAAGATTACTTTAAATTAGGAGATAAGTTCGGAAGAACCTTATATTTAAAGAATTATGCAACATATTTAAAAGATTCATTTTTAGCAGAGCTAACCGAATTAAATCGTAATATAATGTTAAGTGTAGATATAATTCCAGTTCCAACAGAACAAGCTATTCAAGAAGTTGAAAATAGAAGATTGGGAGTGGAAACAAATATAACCAACTGGCAAAGAAGACAAAATGCTAATAATAATTTTAGTGCAGTAATTCCTTATGATCTTGAACAACAACGTAATGAAAGTAAAGAATTTCTTGATGATTTAACTTTAAGAGATCAAAAGATGTTTTTAACTACATTAACTATGACTCATATTGCTGATACTAAAGAGCAACTAGACAATGACACAGATAGTTTAATTTCTTCAGCTAGGAAACACTTATGTCAATTAGCAATACTAAAGTACCAACAAATAGATGGATTAAATACATCACTTCCTTATGGAGTTAGATGTATAGATAGTCTAAGAACTCTAACTACAGAATCTCTATCAGTTTTAATGCCTTTTCGTTCTCAAGAGATAAATCATGAAGGAGGAATATTTTATGGTAGAAATGTTATTAGTAAAAATATGATTATTGCTGATAGAACAAAGTTATTAAATGGTAATAGTTTTATATTAGGTGTTTCAGGTTCTGGTAAATCATTTATTGCTAAAAGTGAAATAGCTGCAACAATATTAAAAAATAAAAATGCAGATGTTATTGTTCTTGATCCAGAACGTGAGTACTCAGAACTAGTCAAAACATTAGGTGGAGAAGTTATTAATATATCGGCCACAAGCAATAATCATATAAATGCGTTAGATTTAGATGAGAATTATGGTGATGGTGAGAATCCAATAATATTAAAATCAGAATTTATATTATCACTATGTGAACAATTAATGGGTGAAAGAAATTTAGGAGCGATTCAAAAATCTATAATAGATAGGTGTGTATCTTTAACATATAGACACTATCAACAAGGTAATTACAAAGGACTAGCACCAACACTATTAGATTTTAAAAATGAACTAGATAAGCAACCAGAACCTGAAGCTAAAGAGATATCTTTAGCATTGGAACTATTTACAACTGGTAGCTTAAATACTTTTGCTAAAGAAACAAATGTTGATACTAATAACAGATTTATTTGCTATGATATCAAAGATCTTAGTAAACAATTAAGACCATTAGGAATGTTAGTAGTACTTGATAGTATATTAAATAGAATTAGTAAAAATAGAAAACTTGGGAGATCAACTTTTTTATTTGTAGATGAAATATATTTAATGTTTAAAAATGAGTATTCTGCTAACTTCTTTTTTGAACTATGGAAACGAATCCGAAAGTATGGAGAAGCAGCCACAGGAATCACTCAAAATGTTGAGGATGTTTTACAAAATTCTACAGCTAGAGCTATGCTATCAAATAGTGAATTTATAATAATGTTAAATCAAGCAAGTACAGATAGAGTAGAATTGGCAAACTTGCTTAATATATCAGATTTACAATTAGGATATATAACAAATGTAAATGCAGGAAGGGGTTTAATAAAAATAGGTGATGCTTTAGTTCCTTTTGAGAATGATTTTCCTAAAAATACTCAATTATATAAACTCATGTCTACTAAGCCTAATGAGGCATAGATGAAAGATATAAAAGTAAAAAATAAAAGTATTAAGATAACAAATAAATCTTCTATTTTATATAATAAAGCTAAATCATCTGTAGAATCATTAAATAGAAAAACAGATAAGTTTGATTCACAAAATTATAGTGAAGAAGATTCAATTAATCCGACAAAAAAGTTAATAAAATCAACTTTCAACACTAATTTTAAATTAATTAAAAAAACAACTCTACCAATAACTAAAAAATTAAAAGAAAAACAAAAATTAAGAATGATGCGAAAAGCAGCTAAAAATAATGCTAAGAGAGCACGGCAAGCAGCTAAAGAAACTAGAAAAACTTTTTATATAACTTATAAAGTTGTAAAAAAAATAGTGCCATTATTTATAAACCTTATTTTTAAAGTAATAGCGTTATTGCTTAGTTTTGGGATATATGCTATACTAATAATCGTTGCAATTATGATAGCAGCTGTCATATTAGGTTCATACCAAGGAATATTATTTACTAGTGAAGATATTTCTGATACTAAAATGAAAGATGTAATTAAATCTTTAAATAGTGAAATGGCAAATAGAATAAATGAAATCAAAAGTAATAATGAGTATGATGAATATAAGATTATATCTAATAAAGCTGATTGGAAAGAAGTTTTAGCGATATATTCAGTAAAAGTATCCAATAATAATCAAAATGAAGTTATAACATTAGATGAGAATAAAATTAATGAATTAAAAGGGATATTTTGGACTGCAAACTCAATTCGTTATGAAATTTTAGAAGAAAATCTTTCTGAAGAATATGATGCTGAACTAATAGAAAACAAAAATGTATTATATGTATATATTGATAGTAAACCAGCCGGAGAAATGATGAATATATATCATTTTAATGAAAACCAAAGAAAGCAAATGGAAGATTTACTAAGTGGATATTATGATGATTTATGGTTATCTGTAATTTATGGTACACCAATAGAAAACTCTAATGATGTTGTAACTATAGCATTATCTCAAGTAGGACAAGTAGGTGGCGAACCATATTGGCGATGGTATGGTTTTGATTCACGAGTAGAGTGGTGCGCTATATTTGTAAGCTGGGTAATGAATCAAGCTGGAGTAGATGAATCAATAATGCCTAAATTTGCTGTTGTTAGCACAGGAGCAAACTGGTTTAAAGCTATTGGATCATGGCATGGTAAAGAATATAAACCTAAACCTGGAGATATAATATTCTTTGATTGGGAGAACGATGGTAGAATTAATCATGTAGGAATCGTTGAATATAGTGATGATGAATATGTATATACAATAGAAGGCAATTCTAATGGAGATACTTGTCGCCAAAAGCAATATTCTCTTAGTAACAATGTTATTTATGGTTATGGAAGTCTTTACCAATAAAAAAGCAAGGCTTAACCTTGCTATTACATATTAATATAAATCTTTTAAATATTTTAGTTTACTTCTTCCTAAAACATAATCCATAGATATTCCAGATTTTTTGCAAGCAAATACTAATATCCATGTAGATACAATATAAAGTCCAGCTTCATAATTTGCCCATCTGGAATTATTTATACCAATTGCTTTTTCTATATCTCTTAAGGAAAAATTTAACTCAACTCTAATTTCACGTAAATGAACAGCTATCTCTTTTAAATCTAATTTGCTTTTGCCTTTTCTATTAATCTTCATATTAGTAAGTCCAACCAAATAATCAGTGTTAATCTCATAAAAATCAGCTAGTTCAACAAGTCTTCTTATAGGAATATTGTTATTATTTTCCCATTGATTATAAGTTGACTTATGCACACCAATTATTTCAGCTATGTCTTTTTGCAAATAGTTTTTGCTTTCTCTTAATTCTTTTAATCTTAATTGCATAATTACCCACCTATACAAAATATTCTCTCACTTTACACAATAAAAAGCTTTATAGTATGATATATATGAGCACTCGTGGTATAATATTTACAGAAAGGAGGATAGAAATATAATGAAAAAATATATTTTAGTTGAAGAAGGCGATGAATTAATAGTTGTAAATTCCAAAACTAATCTAGGAACTTTAAGAATTGAATTAGAAGGAGAAAGATTGCATGTAGATACAACATATGCAGAAAGTAATGAATATTATATAATAAAGAGCATTAATCAAGATGATTTTTTATGTTATGAAGCACTAGACAACCTAGAGCAGAGAATAATAAAATTGAAACTTCCTGAAGAAATAAGAAAAAAATATTTAGATGTTTATAATTATATAGAAAAAAAAGCCAATCCAACGGCTGGTATTGACTACAAAGGAGAAAAAACTTTTCAGTATATAATAAATTGTAAAAAATAAGAAAGTATTGCTACTTTCTTAACTCATATTTGCTGCTAGATCTTCCAAGTAAATAGTCAATAGAAACATTATACTTTTTTGCTAAATCATAACAAACTGAAGTAGAAATCAATTTTTCGCAAGATTCATAGTAATATATTAATGCTTCAGAAACATTCAAACTACTAGCTAATTCAGCAACAGACAGATTATTAACATGCCTAATTTCTAATAATCTATCACTGATTATGCTTCTATTAATTTCTATAGGTTTAACATCAATTTTTGTATCTGTTAATCCCAATAAATAGTCAATGTTAATACCATAGAAATTAGATAATGGAATAAGTCTTTTTAACGGAATAATTCTTTTATAATGTTCATATTCACAATAAGCATTTCTACAAATATCAAGTGTTCTAGCAATGTCAGTTTGCTTATAACCATAATAAATACGAATATCCTTTAATCTAGCAGAAATACTTTTAACTTCTGCTTCCATAAAACACTCCATTATTGATTTTACAATTTTTTACATTTATATAATTAAAATGTAATGCAATAGTTGAATAAACGTGTTAATATATTAATTAGGAGAAAAACTTATATATAAATTAATCTCAAAAATACTCTTTGAAAGTTCTCGTTTATATTTTTCTCCTAAACACTATCTACTTTGTTGTAGATAATAACATACAGAAAAGAAGCAAATATAAAATTAATTTTGCTTCTTTCAGACTGTTGACAAATAAGTTCAATAGTCTTTTCTTTTTAGAAAAAATATAG
>CARJCM010000040.1:10029-12679 GCA_948999435.1 uncultured Bacilli bacterium | reverse complement strand
GCAAAAATGCTCTTTCCCTCTGCGGTGGCTTCCACGGCTCGGATGGAGTGGGGTTTAAAAGTCTATTTCTCAATTCTAAATTATCATTTTTCATAAAGTGTTCTCTCTCTAATAACTGGTTTAACTATTTCAAAAGCTCCAATTAATTTATACATTTTTCTAACATCACTTAAACAAGATAAAGGCGAAATGATTCCGTTAAAACCTATTCTATGAGATAAAGTTCCATCAGCATTAACTCTCACAAAATGAAAATCATAGTCATCCTTGATATATATACTCTTATACATATAAATAATAAATCCATTACATTTAGGAGCAGGACATAACAAATCCCTATCAAAGACTTCCAAATTTAATCCCTCGCAATCTTGGTAAAAACTATCAAAAAGCATCTTTTCGCTTAAATTACGAATACATACTCTTTTTTTATTAGTAACTATCCCTGGATCAAATCCCATACTACCATACCAATCAAATTCTTTACTTTTAATCCAAAAAACATCTGGACACTTCAAATCTAGAGCATATGTGTAGCAATTACCATATCTAGAACCTTCTGGAATCATTTGAAAAAAAGGCTTATTAGTTGATATTTGCACTTGTAGCTTCAAATATTCAACATATAATTCCATTAATTCTTCAGCACTTTTTACTTTATTCACTGATTGTAAAATATCCAATATACTTTTATAAACATTCAATACTTTTCTATCTACATTCATAAACAAACCCCTAAAAAATCAAGGATTAGTATATAACAAAAACTATTAGTTGTCAAATTACTAGGTTTACAAACTTACTAATATGCTTTATAATTCTTCTATGGAAGTGATTACTATGTTAAATGTTGTTTTATTTGAACCAGAAATACCAGGAAATACTGGTAATATTATGCGTACTTGTGTGGCAAGTAATACCAAATTACACTTAATAAAACCTTTAGGATTTTCATTAGATGAAAAATATATTAAAAGAAGTGGCGTTAATTATATTGATAAATGTATTTATGAAGTATATGAAAATATTGAAGAATTTTTTAGTAAAAATAAAGGAGCTTATTTCTTTTTTACCAGATATGGCCATAAGCCTCATTCAACACCAAATTATAACGAAATAAAAGAAGATATATATTTAATATTTGGTAAAGAATCTACTGGTATACCAACAACTATTTTAAAACCCTACATAGATTCATGTTATCGTATACCCATGACTGATAATGTACGAGCATTAAATTTATCTAACAGTGTTGCCATATGTGTATATGAAGTTTTAAGACAAAAAAATTATGAGAGTCTATTATTTGACGAACCTCATAAAAGTAAAACATTTATAGAAGATACTGAAAATTAAAAAGATTTATGCAAAGAATCTTACATAAATCATCATACAAAATGAAAACACAAGTATTAAAGATAAAACAACTATAATAACATCATTACGTTTATTAATTCTTTTATATTGTTTTATTTCTTCTACTACCCCTTGTCTATTATAATTATAACTTTGATTCATATCCATAATTCCACCTCTAGTATTATTATAAATGATAAATGTAAATTTATAAATTAATTTACATTTTTTATGTGTAAAGTTATGTAAAAGAGCATTAATATTAAAATTTTTCTAAAAGATTTCTAAACTTATTCAAATAGCCTAATTTATCTTTAATAGTAGACAAAATCCCAAAATAATAGTATAATGTTAAGCAGTTACAAAACTTTTTTATATTTAGAAAGAGATGATTTTAATGAATAATAATAATGAGACTACGTCCATTGTTGCTTTAGGTGGCTTAGGCGAAGTCGGAAAAAATATGTATGTTGTAACGCATAAAGAAGAAATAATAATAATTGATGCTGGAGTTATGTTTCCTGAAGACGATTTACTAGGTATTGATTATGTTATACAAGATATAAGTTATTTAAAACAAAATGAAGATAAGATTAAGGGTTTAGTAATAACTCACGGTCATGAAGACCATATTGGTGGAATTTCTTTCCTTTTAAATAGTGTAAATATTCCTAAGATATATGCTTCTAAAATAGCCGCTGATTTAATCGTAAAAAAACTAACAGATAGAAATGTAAGCTATAACAATATTGAATTAGTAACAGAAGATACAATTCTTAAAACCAAATATTTCAAAATTGAATTTGTTGGTACTACCCACTCTATACCAGGTTCTTTTGCTTTAGCAATTCATACTCCAAATGGTATAATATTTGAAACTGGAGATTTTAAATTCGACTTAACTCCTATTGGCCCCGTTGCCAATATTCATAAAATGGCTGAATTAGGTAAAAATGGTGTTACGCTTTTACTTAGTGACTCTACTAATGCCTTGTCACCTGGTAGTTCCAAAAGTGAATCTAGTGTTGATGAAGCCTTAAATGATATTGTATCTAAACATTATGGAAGAGTTATCATTGCAACTTTTGCTTCTAATATTTTCCGTATTAAACATATCGTTGAAACATGTCGTAAAAATAATCGTAAAATAATTATTTTTGGTCGTTCTATGGAAACAAGTATTGAATTAGCTTTAAATAATGGTCTTATTGAAGATAAATCTATATTTATAGATAATAACCAAGCTAAAAATTTAAAGAAAAATGAAATATGTATTTTATGTACAGGAACTCAA
>CARJCM010000040.1:0-10019 GCA_948999435.1 uncultured Bacilli bacterium | reverse complement strand
ATCACCTATTCCAGGTAACGCTGCAAGTATCAATAGAGTTATCAATAAATTATATTTAAAAGGTGTTAAAGTTTATACAAATAAAACATTTAATGATGTTCATACATCAGGCCATGCTAAAGAAGAAGAATTAAAATGGATGCTTAGAATAATTAATCCAAAATATTTTATGCCAATGCATGGTGAATACAGAATGTTAAAAGAACATAAACGTATCGCAGAAGATTGTAACATTCCAAGTGAAAATATCTTTATTTGCAAAAATGGTGACGTAATTAATTTAAATAAAGGTGTTGTAACTAGAGGAAATAGTGTTCAAGCTGGCGATATTTATGTTGATGGTTCTAGAATTGGTGATATAGGTTCCCAAGTAATAAAAGACCGTAAACTAATGAGTAATGATGGTATACTTGTAACTATATTAAATATAAATACATTAACAAGAAAATTATTGATAAAGCCAAATGTTACTACAAGAGGATTTATTATGGTAAATGAAAATCCTGAATTAATAAATAAAATAGAACATAAAATAACTGATATAGTAAATAAAACATTATCAAGTGCTAGTTATAGTCACACTGATTTAAAAAACCAAATCATATTAGAACTATATCCATATATTAATGAATTAACTGGACGTAGACCAATAATATTACCAGTTATAATGGAAGTAAATCAAGCATAGACCTTTCTAAAATAAAATATTTATTAATACATTTATAGTAAAATAATAATGATTAAAGAAAAGATTAACAGATCTTTCTTTTTTTATTAAAAATAAAATTTAACTTCTTTTTATAAAAGGTTGTCTTAAAGTATTATTTAAAGTTCTTTCCATATAATGAACTAATATTTTATTAATAGGTTCTACAAAATTTATATTTTCAGTTATATCTATGAATATATTTTTAACTTTTTTCTGTTTTTGAACTATTTTTAAAACATCATTATCTGGCATAACACTAACTTTTCCAACTGGTATTAATTTTTTATTTTTATATTCCCCTAGATATAAAGCATATTTATCTTTTAGTTTAGTAACACCATAAACATAAAAATATTCTTTTTTAAAATTCTTTATTTTAACCCAATTTTCTACTCTTTTACCGAGTATATATTTACTATCCTTTTGTTTAGCAACTATACCTTCTAATCCTATTTTTTTAATATGCTTAAATAATTTTAAACCATCATTATACATTTTAGTTTTAATAAAAATATCAGTATCTGTAAAATCATTTAGAATCTTTTTTCTTTCCATCAAAGTTAGATTTGTTAAATCTTTATCAAAATAAATAATATCAAAAACCACAAAACAAACAGGTATTTCATTAATCATAAGTTTTATTTTACTTATGTTTTTTAAATGATTACGATGTTGCAATTCACTAAAACTTGGTTTTCCATTTTTAAAAGCCACTATTTCTCCATCAAAAATGACTTTATGTTTACCTACTATATTTTGTACACTTTTAAGTTCAGGATAAATATTAGCTAAATCATTACCATTCCTAGTTATAAGTTTAAAAGTTTTAGGACTTACATATAACAATGTTCTAATTCCATCATATTTAAGTTCAAAAATATAATTATCATCTATAAAAGGTTTATCTCTTTCTTTAAGAAGCATAGGACTTAATATTTTATTAAACATTTTTTAAGCTCATTTCTAAAGCTGTCATTAAATCTTTAATATTAGTTTCTCTCTTCTTTTTCGGTTTTTTAATATTTTTACCTTCAATTTTTAAATCAATAGCATCTTTAATTTTATTTTGATATTCATCCTCTAGTTCTTCTGGTTTAAATTTCATATTTAAAGAATTAACAAGTTCAATAGCCAAATCCAGTTCTTTCTTGGTATATTTAGTATCTATATTAGCCTCAGGCATATTAACTTCTTCAAAAAAATATAAAGTATTCATAACAATCATATTTTCACTTAATCTTAAAACAACATAATAAAACTTAGTACCTATAACTGTTTTAGCTAAAGCCACTTTCTTAGTTTTTAAAAGAGCATCTTTAAATAAAGTATAAGCTTTACTTTTAGAATTAGTTTCTACCACATAACTTTTTTCAAAATAAACAGGATCTATTTCTTTTAAATCCACAAAGCCAACTACTTCAATTGTTTTTTCATCTTCACTTTTTAAATTATCAAATTCTTCATTAGTTAAAGTAATATATTCATTATCTTCATATTCATACCCCTTTACTATATCAGTCTGTTTAACTTCTTTTTTACAATGTGGACAATATTTAACATATTTAATTCTTGACCCACATTTTTTATGAAGTTGATTAAAAGAGATATCATTATTCTTTATTATCAGATTAATTTGTACTGGTATATTAACAAGACCAAAAGATATAGAAGTTTTTTTCAAGATAATCACCCATTATTAGGTTACATAAAAAAGTTTAAATTATACAAAAAGAAGCTTATCTAGCTTCTTCAATTGCTCTTGTTTCTCTAATAACATTAATTTTAATTGTTCCTGGATATTGCATCTCAGCTTCAATTCTATCTTTAATATCACGAGCCATTTTATAACTTTTAGCATCGTCAACTTCATCTGGTCTAACAATTACACGTATTTCTCTTCCCGCTTGAACTGCAAAAGTCTTTTCAACACCTTCAAAAGAATTACCTATTTCCTCAAGTTGTGCTAAACGTTTCATATAATTATCCATAGTATCATTACGAGCACCAGGTCTAGCTGCTGATAAAGTATCAGCTATTTCAACTAATACGGAAATAATAGTATTAGCTTCTTTATCTCCATGGTGTGATTCTATTGCATTAATAACCGTTTCATCCTCGTGAAATTTACGTGCTAAATCTGCACCTATTTCCACATGACTACCTTCAATTTCAAAATCAATAGATTTACCAATATCATGAAGAAGTCCTGCTCTTTTAGCAAGAGTAACATTTTCTCCCACTTCTTGAGCCATCAAACCTGTTAAATTAGCCACTTCAATAGAATGTTGTAAAGCATTTTGGCCATAACTAGAACGATATTTCAGTTTACCAATTAATTCCACAAGTTCTGGTTCTAACTTAGTTAAACCTAAATCATAAACAGCTTGATTTCCAACTTCCATAATTTTAGTATTAATATCTTTTGAAACTTTATCATAAACTTCTTCAATTCTTGCTGGATGTATTCTTCCATCCTTTATTAAAGTTTCAATTGTAACCTTAGCAATTTCTCTTCGGAGTGGGTCAAAAGAAGATATAACTATTGCTTCTGGTGTATCATCAATAATTAAATCAACACCTGTAACTGATTCAATAGTTCTAATATTTCTTCCTTCTCTACCAATTAATCTTCCCTTCATTTCATCACTAGGCAAATCAATTGTACTAACAGTTTGCTCACTAGCTACATCTTCAGCATATCTCTCCATACTAGAAACAATAATTTGTTTAGCTTTTTCATGAGCTTCCAATTTAGCTTTTCTTTCTTCTTCTTTGATATAATCAACAATTTCTTTTGACATATCCTCTTCTACACGCTTCATAATTAAATCATGAGCTTTTTCTTTAGAAAACTTAGCGATTTTTTCCAACTCTTCTAATTGTTGTTTCATAAGTTCATCCATTTTAAGCTCTTTTTCTTGCATTTCTTTTTGTTTTGCTAATAAATTTCCTTCTTTATCATCTAAAGAAGCATCTCTTTTTTGTAACATTTCTTCTCTTTTATCAAGTGAAGACTCTCTTTGAAGTAAACGATTTTCATTTTCTTTAATTTCTTGTTTTTTCTCTTTTACTTCCTTTTCCACTTCTTGTCTTAAACGATGAGATTCCTCTTTAATTTCCATTAAAGTATCTCTTTTATGTTTATCTGCTTCTTTCTTAGCATCTTCAATTAATTTATTAGCTTTACTTTCATTTTGATTGTTTTTAATAGCTGCAAAAATTGCCACAACTATAAACCCAACAAAAAATCCAATCACAAGAGTTAAAATGGCCATTGCGTTAAATTCCATTTTAAAATCTCCTTACTTTTGATAGCATAGTTTAACTACCTATACCTCAATTATAAATGTTATTTTTAGATTAAGCAAGGAAAAATTAAAATTTATTAAGTTTAATTTAAATCAAAAGAAAAAAAGAACCATTCTGATTCTAATTTTCATCATCACTTTTAGATTTAGTTGGTGTTTTACTATCCCTAAATCCATAATGGGCACGCACTTTTTCATCAAGTTCACTATATAAGTCAGTATGTTCTTTTAAATAAAGTTTAACATTTTCTTTTCCTTGACCTATTTTCTCTCCATTATAAGCATACCAAGCTCCACTTTTATCAAGTATTCCAAGAGAAGATGCTATATCAATTATTTCTCCTTCACGAGAAATACCTTCTCCATACATAATATCAACTGATGCTGTTTTAAATGGTGGCGCTACTTTATTTTTAACAACTTTAATATTTGTTTTATTTCCAACGATTTGGTCTCCTTGTTTAATTTGCTCTGCTCTTCTTATGTCTAAACGAATTGTAGCGTAAAACTTCAAAGCTCTACCACCTGGAGTTGTCTCAGGATTTCCAAACATAACTCCCACTTTTTCACGAAGTTGATTAATAAAAATAGCTGTTGTTTTTGTTTTATTAATTGTTCCTCCAAGTTTTCTTAGAGCTTGACTCATAAGTCTTGCTTGAAGGCCAACGTGGCTATCCCCCATTTCTCCATCAATTTCTGCTTGTGGAACTAAAGCTGCTACAGAGTCAATTACTACAATACTAACCGCTTCACTTCTAACTAAAGCTTCACATATTTCTAAAGCTTGTTCTCCAGTATCAGGTTGTGACAATAAAAGTTCATTTATATCTACTCCTAAAGCTTTCGCATAAACTGGATCAAGTGCATGTTCAGCATCAATAAAAGCAGCTCTACCACCTTTTTTTTGAACTTCTGCTATCGCTTGTAAAGCAATAGTTGTTTTACCACTTGATTCAGGTCCATATATTTCAATAATTCTTCCTTTAGGAAATCCACCTACTCCTAAAGCTATATCAAGAGCTAAAGAACCACTTGAAGTAACTTCTACTTTAGTATGTTCTTCACTACCTAATTTCATAATTGCCCCAGCACCAAATTGTTTTTCTATATCAGCTAAAACTTGTTCTAATGCTTTATCTTTATTCTTTTCATCTTTAACTTGTTTCATTTTTAATACCTTCCTTAATTTAATATCTTCTTGAACAATTCAATTATAACATCCAAATATATGTATGTCAAATGTTTATTCGTATTTTTTCTTTTTATTAACTTCACACTAACTGCCAATATTATACCATGCCAAAACTTTAATATCAAAAGAAATTAACTATTTTTCTGTGGAAATAATAGACAAAATAATAATACTTCATTTTTTTATATAACACCTAGTCAAGAAAACTAGTTTTTTTCATATAATTAATTTGACATATAACAAAATTTGTGTATAATTATATGTGCAAGTACATGGCAGTGCTTTAAATTTATATAACGTGTTTAATACCAAAATGGTGTAAAAGTATTTAGGACTGCCCTAAAGAAATTACTTAACTAAACTCCCTATATAATATTTAAAGTATCCTTTGTATTTAGATTAATAGAAAGGAGAATATAAATGGCAAGATATACAGGTCCAGCTTATAAAAAATCTCGTCGACTTAACTTTTCTACTTTAGAAAATGGTAAAGATTTAGCTAGAAGACCATATGCTCCAGGACAACATGGAAATGACAGACGTAAAAAATTAAGTGAATATGGTGTTCAATTACAAGAAAAGCAAAAAGTAAGAATTATGTATGGATTAAATGAAAAACAATTCCATAGATTATTCAACCGTGCCTCTAAAATGAAAGGTGTAGCTGGCGAAAATATGTTAAAACTTCTTGAATCTCGTTTAGACAATGTAGTTTACCGTATGGGACTTTCAAACACTAGACGTGGTGCAAGACAAGTTGTTAATCATGGACATATATTAGTTAATGGTACTAAAGTAGATATCCCTTCTTACTCTTGTAAGCCAGGAGATGTTATTTCAGTTAAAGAAACTTCTTTAGACCATCCAGCTATTAGAGCAAGTCTTGAAGGTAAAGCTACATTACCAGCTTTCGTTGAATTTGATAAAAACAAAATGACTGGTACATATGTAAGATATCCAGAAAGAAGCGAACTTAACCAAGAGATTAACGAATCATTAATCGTTGAATTCTACAACAGATAATAAAAAAAGCTATTCTAATTTGAATAGTTTTTTATTGCAAAAATATTCTTTTAAATATTTATATATATATCAACAATATTTTCTCTAAAGATAAATAAAAGAAGAATAAATATCAGCAATATCATAAAA
Organism: uncultured Bacilli bacterium; assembly: GCA_948999435.1. Classification (GTDB taxonomy): domain Bacteria; phylum Bacillota_I; class Bacilli_A; order RF39; family UBA660; genus Caccenecus. Next base: position 3,658 of record CARJCM010000040.1, on the reverse strand, counting down.
GATTTAGGGCTATAGTTATCATCATGATTTTTCCCTCTCATTATAATAAACCCTATTTCGTCTAAAAATACACCTGTACTTATTGCCAACAAATATATGTTAGTATAATAATTAGATATACTAAAAAGTAGTATTGTAAATAATAATCCGAACATCCAATGATGAGTTCTAAAATTTTTTATAGTTGGACTAGGTTTATTAAATATATATACTACCACTCTTGTTATTATAATAATTAACATTGTAAATGAAAAATATTTATCATACAAACTCATATTAATCACCAAATCTATTTTAATTTAAAAGTATTATCAAACAAATCTAAAACAAACTTTTTATATTCATCATTAAAAGGTACAAATTCATCAGAATAAAATAAATTTTTAAAGTCAGCATAATTTACCCATTTAACTTCTGCTACTTCCTCTTCTTGTAATTTTAATTTTGAAATATCTAAATCTTTTTTCATTAAATAAATCTGTGCTATTTCAAAAGAATCATCATAAATATATTCACTAATAAATTTATAATCTTGCTCTTTAGTTATTACTCCTAATTCTTCATAAGTTTCTCTAATCGCTCCTTGTATAGGAGTCTCACCAGATATAATATGTCCTGCACTTGGAATATCCCATTTATTAGGATTATTCTTTTTACTAGCAGCTCTTTTTTGAACTAAGATATCATTATTACTATTAATTATCCAAATCCAAACAGGTTTATGATAAAAACCAGGTTTTTCACTATGACATATAGATTTGTTTTTAACTCCTATATATTCGCCATCTCTCGTATAAACATCAAATAATTCTTCCATAAAAAGCCTTATAATAAATCTATACCACCGAATATACAAGTATAATGAATAGTAATTGTAGCATTTCCTTCTTCATCTTTATATTTATTTTCTACCCCACCAAAAATAGGTATTCCACTAACTTGTAATTTTACATTATCGGGGATTTTTATATCAATACCACCAAATATAGTTACAGCTTCAATATAAATATCTTTATCAATTTTAGCTTTTCTTAAATCAAGTTCTACACTTCCAAAAAGTGATATAGCTTTAAAATCACTAACAAGTTCTTTTATATTTTCATCTACTCCCGAAAAAACAGCGATATACTCTTTAGCATTTTTATCCATTTTTTTCTTTTTACCATTATTAAATATTAAAGATAAACCAATAACGATAATGATAATTGGAACAAGTATTTTCCAAATCATACCATAATCAATAATATCTTGAGCTGCTAGTAATAATAAAACACCAACAGTTAAACTTATGAGTGAGCCTCCTCTACTAGTACCATCAAAGAGTCCATAAATAGAAGGAATTATTATAAATAAACTCCACCAACCATCAAAGAATATATTAATATCCCACCAATTTAAATTATTGCCTAAGAATAAAACTCCCACTACAATAAGAATTAATCCCCAAAACATACTACTTTTGCTTTTCATAAATCTTCTCCTAACTCAAGATAATTATAACATATAGATTAGATTAAAAATACTTATTTAACATAATTTTTTATAAAACTATTTCTTAAGAAAGAATCCATTCTATTATTTTATCTTTTAAAAAATAATATTCTTCTTTTGTAAATTGCATATTACTAATACAATATTCTTTATTAGAAATATGACTACAAAATATACATTCAAACAAATCACTACAATCTTGAATAAAGAATGAATTACTAATACGAGCCGAACAAATAACATTATAAGAATTAGTTACAGTATTAGAATCATCTACTCTAATTGAATAATTAACAGTATTACTTCTCTGAGAAGCGATTGTATAACATGAATTATGAATACCATCACAAAACATTACTCTATCTACTTTACTACAATCAGTCGAGTTATAGACATTAGATGAATTATAAATTGGATCACTCATTAAAACATTAGAAGAATTATATACTCTTTCTGTAGTAGTATAATTTATACTATCCCATATCTCAAGTAATTCTTTTAAGGTATGAACTTCTTTTTTAGGAATCATCCACCCTTCTTCTTCATCTTTTTTCATCATATTTTGATTAGTAATAAACTTTTTAGAATTAATACTCGAAGCATAAGTAACCTCACCTGTTAAAGAATCAGTTACTTCTAAAGGAAGTTTTATATCAAAAGCAAACTTATCCTTTATTTCTTTAATTTCCAAAACATTATCTACATTAAAAACTGCTTGAAATATTTTATTAGCAATTTCTTTTAAATCTTTTTCTTTCATTTTAAATCACTCTTTCTACTAGTACTAACATTTTTCATTACTTCATGGATATCAACATTTTCTACTTTAAAATCAAATTTAAATTTTTCTTCTGATATTTTATCTTTTACATTTTTATTTTTTACTTTCTTATATTCTGGAACAAAAAAGTCCATAGTTTTAGCCTTAAACATTGGATAATTAGTTCCATTTTTACTAATTTGTATCAAACATTCTCGTGCTTTCAAATTAGTTAAAAAATTAATTTTATCATCATCGTTATCACTATTTTCTAACTTTATATCTAAATTATCATTAAGAATTAAGGCATCAGTTTTAGAAACTTTAAACAAATAATAATTATTAGTATTAGCAAGTATAGCTTCCCTTAAATTATCACTAATCTGATGAAAATACTGACAAGCTAAAATTACTGAAACATTAAATTTACGCATTTCTGACAAAAATCTTGCTAAAATAGGATTTTCTAAAATAGATACCTCATCAATAACCACAATTAAATGTTCTTTAATACTACCAGTTTGGGCGATTAAAAATATTTGTTGTAAAATAAAACCTGAAATTGTTTTTATAACTTTATCTCCCAAATTTAATCTATTTAAAGAAAAAATTGTTAAAATATTATTTTGTAAAGTATTAAAAACATCATTATCTACATTTTCTAAATTAAAAACTGGTACCATTTGCATTTCATCAATAAAAGCGATTAGAGGCGCTATAGCATCACCATAATACTGATTTTTAATTTCATTAAAATCATTTAAGAAAAAAGTTAAAACAGATGGCGCCACTTGCTTTTTTAATTTAGAAACTAACATATTTCGATAATCCAAATCTAATAGTAATTTTCTAAGATTTAAAAAAGAAAATGAATTATCCGAAATAAGTATATAAGTAGAGAATCTTAAGACTCTTTCTAGTTTACTATTATAATTATCAATTAAAGTACTAAATAAAGATAAAGTAAGTTCTACAGTTGCATTTATTTCATTTAAATTACTTTTAAAAAGTTGAATACTATCACTTTCCTGTTTAAAATCTATTACTTGTGAATTATCTATTTGCCATAAGTCTTTTTTTAAAGAATCATGTGGATCAATAAGAACAACTTTATATCTATCATTTTTTTCATTACAAACATCATATATTAATTTAGCTAAAAATTTTGATTTACCACTTCCACTAGAACCAATTACAAGGGAATGTTTATAAAAATCATAACCATCATATTTAAGATAAAAATCATCATTAAAATACGGAAAAGTATCTACTAAAAAATTAGCTTTATCTTTATCAGTAGTAAGTAAATATAATATTTTATCAATTTTTAAATATTTAGGACACTTCATATAAAACAAACTTTTATTTTTAGAAAAATCAATACTTAAAAACTTAGCAAGCAAACTT